>NZ_JAQYWW010000587.1:0-184564 GCF_036322525.1 Streptomyces sp. BE20
CCGGCCGGGAGCCCGGAGGGGCTCCTTCGGGAACTCTTCCGGCGAAACGGACGACTCTTCGGAACAGGCACCCTTGACCTGTCCCTGACGGCCTTCCGGCGACCACCCCTCGGCCGCCGGAAGGCCGTCCGGCGTTTCCCGGAGCTCCGCTGACCAGCGGCGATCCCCGGCCCGACGGTCCGTCCGGGAACGGACCCATCCGTCACCGGCCGTTTACATATCGTCAGTTGATGTTGCAGTGAGGGCACCTGGGGCTGGTAGCGTGCCTGCAGTCGGCGGCCGTGCTGCACCCGTCCGGACGGTGACACCGCGTCATCCACGTCGGCGACCCTTCCGGGACCCGCCGGTCGTGGCACCCCCGAAGCCCCGGCCGGTACCGCACACGGGCGACCCCGCCGCTCGGCCCTGCTACAAGGAATCAGATGCCAGGCATATCGGCCCCCCGCACGGGCCACCGCGCCGGCCGGTCCGGCTCCCTCCGCAGCTCGCTCCTCGCGCTCGCGCTGGTCCCCTGCCTCGGCCTCGCCGCCGCCTGGGGCTACGCCGCCTACCTGCTGCGCGACTCCGGAGACACCACCGCCCTGTACGCCGGCAGCGCCGTCTTCGCCGCCGTCCTGCTCTGGAGCCTGGTCCGCGGCATACGCGTCGCGCGCTCCCTCCCGGCGAGGCTCTCCGGCCTGCGCGAGGACACCCTCGCGATCGCCCAGCACGAGATCCCGCAGGTGGTCGGCCGGCTCCAGTCCGGCGAGTCGGTCCCGTCCCCACCTGCCTGGGCCCCCGCCCGCAGGGTCGGCGACGAGGTGCAGCAGACCGCCGACGGCCTCGCCGCGGTCCGTCAGGCCGCGGTCGCCGCCATCATCCACCAGGCCCAGGGGCGCGAGGGGACGAAGAAGGTCTTCCTCAACATCGCCCGGCGCACCCAGATCCTGATCCACCGCCAGATCAGCATGCTCGACGCACTGGAGCGCGAGCACGAGGAACCCGAGCTGCTGCGCGAACTGTTCGCCGTCGACCACCTCGCCACCCGGATGCGGCGCAACGCCGAGAACCTGGTCATCCTCGGCGGCGCCCTGCCCGCCCGGCGCTGGCGCAACGCCGTGCCCATGGTCAACGTGCTGCGCAGCGCCGTCTCCGAGACCGAGAACTACGCCCGGGTCGTCGTCCAGGGCGTGCCCCGCTCCTCGCTCAGCGGCCAGGCCGTCGCCGACGTGATCCACCTCGTCGCCGAACTGATCGAGAACGGCACCACCTTCTCCCCGCCGTACACCCAGGTCCAGGTCTCCGCACAGGAGGTTCCGAAGGGCCTGGCCGTCGAGGTCGAGGACCGCGGCCTGGGCATGGGCGAGGACGAGTACGAGCGCCTCAACGACTATCTCGCCAACCCTCCCGAGCTCGACGTCTCCGCGCTCGGCGACGACCTGCGGCTCGGCCTCTTCGTGGTCGCCCGGCTGGCCGCCCGGCACGCCATCCAGGTCACCCTGCGCCCCTCCCCCTACGGCGGGACGCGGGCCGTGGTGCTGGTTCCGGCGGTGCTGCTGGAGCAGGCCGAGCAGGCGGCCTCCGTTCCCGGCCTGCCGGCCGGGGCCCGGGTCACCCGGACTCCGGTACCGGAGCCGCTGCCGGGCCCGGACGCGGACCTGGGCGAGATCGACGAGGAGCTGTCGGGGGCCCTGGCCGGCGTGCTCGGCGGGCTGTTGGGCACCGGGCCGACGCCCGGTTCCGGCGGCGCACCGGACTCGGCGCCGGGCGTGGTCGTGGGCCGGAGCGCGGACACCACCGCGGACACCACCGCGGTGACCGGCGACCTGGGCTACGTCCTCCCCGGCCACGTCCTTCCCGGCCAGGCCGCGGGCGGGCCGGAGTGGCACGAGGGCCCGCTCGTGGACGGGACACCCGCGAACGGCGTCCCGGTCGTCGGAACGACCGGCGGCGAAGGCGGGCTCGCCATCAGCGAGTTGCTCGCGCGCTACCCCATGGGCGGCGCACGGGGCGAGAACGACCCCGCCGTCAACGGCGGTCTGCAGGTGGGTGCGCAGATCCCCGGACTGCCCGGTGCGGTGGTCGTCCCACGACCCGTGCTGCCCCTGCCCTACGAGGAGCAGCAGGCGGGCGATCCGGCCGTCGGTCCGTCGGCCGGTCCCGCCGGGCCGTGGGAGAACGGCTCCGCGGAGACTCCCGGCGCCGGCTCCGACCGCGGCGACGGCAGCGGGAGCCACGCGCTCCCCGCCGCGCCCCGCACGCCGACGCACCAGCGGGCCGAGGACGAGGCCACGGAACACGGCCCCGACGGCGAGCTGCGCACCCCCCGCGTCCTGCCCCAGCGGGTCCGCAACGCCAGCCTCGCCGAGCAGTTGCGGGAGGCCCACGCCCCGGGCGCCATGCTTCCGCCGGTGGCCCACCCCGGCGCCCCGGCCACCGGCCCCGGCGCCGCGGCCCAGGGCCGGGACAACCCGTTCGGTCGGACCGGACCGCAGGGCGGAGCCGACCCGTACGGCCGGCCCGGACCGGCGGCCCCGGCCGCCGACGACCTGATGCCTCAGCGCTCGCGCGCGACCATGGCCGCCATCCAGCGCGGCACCCGTACCGCCCGTGCGGCGGCACCCGACTCGGACGCACCGGCCACTCCCTCTGCACCGGCCGCACCTTCCGCAGCTAAGGAACAGCAGTGATGACGCAGCACACCGACACCCAGCGCGACCTCAACTGGCTGCTGGACCAGCTGGTGGCGCGGGTCCCGGAGACCCGGCACGCCATCGTCCTCTCCGAGGACGGCCTGCTGGTCGGGCTCTCCCAGGGCCTGGACCGGGCCGACGCCGAGCACCTCTCCGCCGTCGCCTCCGGCCTGCAGAGCCTCGCCCGCGGCGCCGGGCACCGGTTCAACGGCGGCCGGGTCCGGCAGACCGTGATCGAGATGGACCAGCTGTTCCTGTTCGTCACGACCGCGGGCCAGGGTGCCCGGCTCGCCGTCCTCACCAGCGAGGCGGTCGACGCCGGGCTGATGGCCTACGAGATCAACATGCTGGTCAAGCAGGTCGGCCAGTATCTCACGGCGGCGCCGCGCAGCGACGCCGGCCTGTCGGGCGCGGGTGGCAGTGCGTGACCGTCGACGCCGAAGAGGCCTGGTTCTTCGACAAGGACGCAGGCCATCTGGTCCGTCCTTACGCCATCACCAACGGGCGCACCGGACCGGTCCGTGACGGGTTCGCTCTGATCACCCTCGTGGTCACCGCCGACGCGCGCACGGACACCAGCCGGCTGACGCCCGAACCGGCCGCGATCCTCGACCTCTGCCGCGAACGCCCGCTGGCGGTGGCCGAGATCGCGGCCAGCCTCGACCTCCCGGTGAGCGTGGTCAAGGTGCTGCTGGACGACCTCGCCGAGGCCCGGATGATCCTCACCCGGGCACCCGTGCAGCTCGCCGAGGCGCCGGACATCTCGCTGATCCGGGCCGTCATCGAGGGCGTGCGCCGGCTCTGACCGGCCGTCGCCCGCCCGGCCGTCCCCGCGGCCGTCGCAGTCCCCCGTTCATTCGTGTTCCGTTCAGTTCCCTCCCAGGAGACCCGACGTGACGACCCAGAGCCTGGTGCCGGGCGCGGTCAAGATCCTCGTCGCCGGCGGCTTCGGCGTCGGCAAGACCACCATGGTCGGCTCGGTCAGCGAGATCGAACCGCTCCAGACCGAGGAACGGATGACCCGCGCCAGCATCGGGGTCGACAGCCTCGACGGGATCCAGGGCAAGTCCACGACCACCGTCGCGATGGACTTCGGCCGGATCACCGTCCGCGAGGACCTGGTGCTCTACCTGTTCGGCACGCCGGGCCAGTTCCGGTTCTGGTTCATGTGGGACGACCTCGCCCTCGGTGCGCTCGGCGCGATCGTGCTGGCCGACACCCGGCGGCTGGAGTCCAGCTTCGCCGCCGTGGACTTCTTCGAGCAGCGCGGCATCCCGTTCGCCATAGGGGTCAACTGCTTCCACGGCCGCCGCGACTGCACCCCCGAGGACGTCCGGCGCGCCCTGGACCTCGACCCGGGCGTCCCGGTGGTGCTGTGCGACGTGCGGGACCGCGCCTCCAGCAAGGAGCTCCTGCTCGCCCTCCTCGACCGGGTCCACCGGGAAGCACTCGCCGCGCAGCGCTGACGGGCCGCGCGGCTTCCGCGCGGCGCGGCGCCGACGGACGACTCGCGGCCGGACTCCGGTCAGGTCCTGACCGGGGCCGCCGGCGTCAGCTCCAGCTCGTACAGGGCCCGGACCAGGGGTGCCAGCTCGGGGACGTCGGCGGCCTTGGTGAGCGTCGCCTCCAAGGCCGCGTCGTGGACCGGCCGGGCGGCCGCGAGGAGCTCGCGCCCCTGCGGGGTCAGCTCGGTGTAGATGCCGCGCCGGTCGTCCGCACAGAGGTAGCGGCTGAGCAGCCCCCTGTCCTCCAGCCGCGTCACCAGCCGGGTGGTCGCGCTGCTGCTCAGCGCGGCCGCCCGGGCCAGCTGCTGCATCCGCATGTGCCAGCCGTCCTGCCGGGAGAGGGCGTCCAGCACCGTGTACTCGACCACCGAGAGCCGGTGCTCGGCCTGCAGCGCCTTCTCCAGCGCCGTGTCGATCTGACCGTGCAACGCGGCGAGCGTGCGCCAGCCGCAGGCGCGGATCTCGGCGGCATCGTCCTGGATACCCATGGCTGGAGCCTCTCTGCTGCCGGTCGTCCCTCTGGCGACGGTCCTGCCATCGCGGGTCGTCCACTGCCGGTCGGCGGTAGGACGACCGGTCGAACGTTTCCTGTCCTCCCAGTATGCCATTCGGCGCCGTTTACCTGCTCGTGCAAGTACCTCCCCTTATGGCTGGGATGACAGCTGTGAATGGACGGACGCCCCCTCCCCGGCAGGCACCGGCCCGACGGCGGGCGCCGGCCCGGACATCGCGGACGTCCAGGCGGTCGCGCAGAGCGCCGAGGCGAGCTCCTCCCCGTACCAGGCGGCTGCCAGCCAGGCCACGGCGAACGCCGCGTGGTCGTCCGCGACCACCCGGCCGAAGACGTCGCGCGGCTGGTCCGCAGCCGCCGAACGGAGCCCGTCGAGCAGCGCGGCACCGGTGGCCAGACCAGCCGACCGCAGCCGTGTCCGGTCACCGTCCACCGACCGCGCGCCGTCGGCCGTCCGCACGGTGAGGGTCAGCGCGGCCCGGCCTCCGGTCACCGCCTGCTCGACCCGGCGGGTGAGCAGGTGGACCGGGGCCGCGGGGCCCTCCCGGTCCGGGAGGGCCGCCAGGGGTCCGGGGGCGGAAGGGGCTCCGGCGAGGCGTGACGCGCCCTCCGGTTCCACGCCGGACGGGGTCGAGGACGGAGCCGGGGTCTCGGCCGGGAGGACGAGATCCGCCCGCTGGAGCCGCTCCAGACCCAGGTTGACCCGGTCCGCCCGGTCGGTCAGTGCGAGCGCCGGCTCGCCCGGGTGCGGACCGTCCGCCGGCGCCCCGACCGCAAGCAGCCGCAGCTCCGGCCGGGCCGCCCGCTCCAGCTGGCCGACCACCCTCAGCCGCAGCCCGGGAGCGGCGGCGAGCAGCGCGAGGTTGCCCCGGTGGGCCAGCCCCGGGTGGTCGTGCGCGGCGCGGAGCACCACGACGGCCCCGCCGCAGTCGGCCAGCAGTTGCAGTGCCCCGCCCGGCCCGTACGGAACGGCACCGATCAGCGTCACCTCCAGGAACAGCAACTCGCTCCCGGCGGGCCTGCCCTCCGGGGGCAGCGCCGCCGCCGCGAGCGCCCGCTCCACCTGCGCGGCGGGCGGCTCGGCCCAGAGCCGGGCGATCGGCTCCGCCGTCCACGCGGCCCCCGAGGCGCGGACCGCGCGGACCGCGGCACCCGCGCCGAGCCGCCCGCCCGCCGACCGGGTGGCGCCCTGGACCGCCAGCCCGGCTCGGGTGAACTCGCGGTGGCTGAGCAGCGCGTCCCCCAACCGGATCGCCCGGTTCCCGGCACCGACCGCCTGCGGTGCCGCCGTCGTCGCGTCGGCGTGCGGCATGATCTCGGCGATCGTGTGCAGGCCGCCGCCCGCGTCGACCGCCCAGGTGACCGCACCCGCATGGGTGGGCGTCAGTACCGGCTCGCTGAACAGCCCGTACAACCGCAGACCGCCTGCCTCGCCGTACGCCTGGCGGGCGGTGCCGCGCAGGCCGGCGATGCCGACCGGGACGACGGGCGGGGTACCGTCCGGGGCGCCGTCCGCCGGACCGGGCGGGGCGGCGGACGCGGCGTCGGCCAGGGCCGTGGTGAGGCCGAGGAGCTCGCGCAGGGCGGCGACCAGGTCGGCCAGCCGGTGGTCCGGCTCCCCCGAACGGGCCGCCCGGACCCGGGTGACCACCGCCACGGCCGCGGCCGACGGCCGGTACAGCCCGGCCAGCCGCGCCCGGTGGGCCGCGCGCAGCAGCTCCGCCTGGAGCACGGCGCCGGCGCCGCCCACGCCGGCCGCCAGGACGGCGGCGCCCGCCCGGTGCAGGTGGTGCACGGCGGCCACCTCGGCGGCGGCGAGGACGTCGGGGGGCGCGCCGTCGCCGGTCCCGGGAGCGGTCCCCGCAGTGGTCCCGGCAGTGGTCCCTTGACCGGCGACCGGAGTGCCGGCGGGCGGGGCCGCGGCGGCCGGCCCCGCCCCGTCCGTACCGGTGCCTCCGGTGCCCGGTCGCCCGGCCGGTTCCTCGTCCGTGATCGGGCAGACGGTGACCGCCGCCGCCCGGTGCACGCACGCGGGTGCCAGCAGGCAGCCGCAGCGGACGTCGGCCTGATCGGCGATCACCCCGCCCGGGGCGTGCAGGACGAGCTCCGCCTCCTCGTCCACGGCGATCCGCCAGTCGTCGCCGGTGCGCTCCACCGGGCGGCCCGCCAACTTGGCCGCCGCGCTGTCCAGCCGCTTCTGCAGCCGGGCCGAGAGCCCCGCCACCACCTCGGCGACCACCTCCGGCCTGATCGCCGGCCAGTCCGCCCCGGTCTCCTGCACCGCTCCCACCGCTCCCGTCTCCGTCATCGGACCTTCTCCCCCACCCAGCGGGCCAGTTCGAGCGGGCTGAGCGCCGCCACCGGCATCCCGGCCGCGACCAGCCGGCCCGCGACCGCCTTCGAGTACCGTGCCGTCCCGGTGTCGTCCAGCGCGGCGCAGCCGACCAGGTGGCAGCCCGAGTCGACCAGCGCCCGGGTCTGGGCGAGCAGGCCCCCGATCGGGCCGCCCTCCTCGAAGTCGCTGACCACCGCGACCAGCGTGCGGGACGGCACGGTCACCAGCTCCCGCGCGTACTTCAGGCCGGCGGCGATGTGCGTGCCGCCGCCGATCCGGACCTCCAGGAGCAGGCTCAGCGGATCCTCCACCCGGTCGGTCAGGTCCACCACCTCGGTGGAGAAGGCGACGAAGTGGGTGCTCAGCGACGGCACCCCGGCCAGGATCGACGCGGTCAGCGCCGCCCAGACGGTCGAGGTCTCCATCGAGCCGGAGACGTCGACGACCAGGATCAGCCGCCAGTCGGACGCCTTACGGGCCCGGGTGCGGAACACCGGCCGCTCCGGGACGATCACCAGGCCGCCGCCGGGGCTGCCGGGCGGGCCCGGTTCGGCCGGGCGGGCGGTGGCGAGGTTCGCGCGAATCGTCCGGTGCAGGTCCAGCCCGCCGCCCGGGCGGCGGCTCGGGCGCGGCACGCTGATCCCGGTGAGGGCCGGGCGCAGCGTGGTCGCCAGCTCCCGGGTCAGCTCGTCGACCAGGCGGCGGACCAGCGGGCGCAGTCCGGCGATCCGGGCCTCGGGCAGGCCGCCCGCGTGCTCCAGCACGGTGCGCAGCAGGTCCACGGAGGGGCGGACGGCGCCGGGGTCGATCGCCGCCAGGGCGTCGGTCCGGCCCTGTTCGACGGCCGCCGCCAGGACCTCCTCCCGGATACCCGGCCCGAACAGGGCGATGAGCTCCTCGGACCACTCCCGCACGCCCGGGAACGGCGCCTCGCGTCCGCCGCGGTTCCCGCCGCCCCGGCCGTCCAGGCCGGGGCCGGAACCCTCGCCGTGTCCCGTCCCGTACAGCTCGTCGAGGGCGGTGGCGAGCCTGGCGGAGCGCCCGCCGAGGCCGCCGTCGCCGGGCCGGCCCAGCAGGAGCCGCCACCGCTCGGAAGGGCCGAGGGCACGGGCGGGACCGGCTGCGGGGTCGGCCGCAGGACCGGCCGGGCGGTCGGCGGACGGGTCTGCGGCGGGGACGGGTGCCGCGCCGGACGGGCGGGCCGGAGTGCCGCCGGGAGCCGGGTGCGCGCCCGCGCGGTCCGGCGCGGAGAGCGCCGCCGGGAGCAGTCCTCGACGGCCCAGTGCGGCCCGGGCGGCCAGGTCGGCCCGGGACCAGTCGGCGAGCAGGGCCGGCGGCACCTCCTCGGGCAGGACGTCGAGACGGGCGCCGAGCCGCTCCTCGATCAGGGTCAGCAACCGGTCGCGGGCGGCCGGGCTGAGAGTGTCGAAGCCGCCGCGCAGCGCGGGCAGTCGGTCCAGGAAGGCGCCGTCCGCGAGGGTGACGACCCGTTCCAGCACCGGTTCGAGGACTTCGGGAGCGCTCGCGAACAGGCCCTCGGCCGCCGTCAGCAGTCCGACCAGCGACCGGCCCAGAGCCTGCCGTGCCTCGGGACCGGTGGCCCCGTCCACCCAGGAGGCGGCCCGGCCGCCGAACACCGCGGCTTCCTCGTGTCCGAGCAGCACCCGCACCGCACCTGCCGCGCCGCGGACCAGCGGGCTTCCGCCGTCGGAGAGTTCGGCGAGGGCGTGGCCGAGCCGCAGGCCCCCGGCGAGGTCGGCCCGCCGGGCCAGTTCCACCAGGGCCCGGGCATCGGCCGGCTCGTCCGAGCCGCCGAGCCCTTCCAGTTGCCGGACCGCGGCCACCGTCACCACCTCCGCGGCGGCGGCGAGGGCCTCGGCCCTGCCCGACCGGGCGGGGCCGGGTGGTGCCGCCGGGCGGTCCGCGTCGTGATCGGCGTCGCCGCCGGCGTCGTGACCGGTGCCGGACGGGTCCGGGGCGAGGCCGGGGACGTGGCCGGCGCTGAGCCGGTCGACGAGGGCGAGGGCGTCGAGGAGTTCGGGGAGGGTCCCGCTCTCGGGGAGGACGGCGGTGAGCTGGGCGAGGCGGGAGTCGGCGAGGGCGGGGAGCCCGCAGGCGGCCGCGTCGGCCAGGCCCCGCAGGACCTCGCGCGCGGTCGGCCCGTCCGCCTGCCGCTCACGGCGCAGCTGTTCGCGCAGGGCGCCTTCGGCCGCCTGGGCCGGGGTGACACCCCTGGTACCGGCGACGGTGAGCATCGCGGCGGCGGTCGGGGTCCACTGGACGCGCCAGCGGGTGGAGAGGGTCTCGGTACCGCCCGCGCCCGTGGTGGCGACCGGGTCTCCGTACGGGACGCCGCAGACGGCGAGCCGCTGCAGGAGGAGTTCGCGGCGCCGGTCGAGGGACGACCGGAGCGGGTCGAGGCGGAGATCGCGCGGGGCGGACTCGGCGGTCTCACCGGGGCCGGGCAGGCCGAGTTCGGCGAGCAGCGCCTCGACGGCGGGTGCGAGGCCGCTGCGCGGGGCGGCCGGCGCCGGCCGGCCGGTGCGGGTGCCGACCAGGACACGTTCGAGGGCGCGGGCGACGGCTCTGCCGCGGCCCAGCGGCTCGCCCTGGGCGAGGGCGGTCTGCACCGCCTCGATCAGTTCGCCCCGGCCGGGCGCGGCGAGCCCGCGCAGCCGGGCGAGGTCGCCGGCGATCCGGACGATCTCGCGGGCGTCGGCCGGGCCGGAGGGGTGGTCCTGGTTGCGGAGCGCCTCGCAGATGCGGACGGCGGTCGTGGTGAGCGCCTCGGCGAGCCGGTCCGGGTCGCCGCCCGCGTCGAGCACGGTGTGCTGCCACTCGGGGTCGCGGATGCCGGCCGGGTAGCCGGAGCGGGCGTCGAGCAGCGGGTAGGTGTAGGGGATCAGCGAGACGACGTGGCCGCCTGCGGAGGCCGGGTCGGCGGGGTCCGCGACCCGGGCGGCGTCCCCGGGGGCGGCCGGGCCGGCGGCCGTCAGCGCGGGGGCGTGGAACGCGCCGATCACGGCGGCCACCCGGCGTCCACCCGCCGCGGCCTCCTCGATGCGGGACCGCATCCAGTCCTCGCGCCGCAGGTCGTACGGGTCGACGCCGGGGCCGCCCTGGGCGTCCCGGCGCAGCGCCCAGCCGACCAGCAGGGCGGCGCGGCGGACGGCCTCCGGTGCGGAGCCCGGGGCGGCCGTCTCGACCAGGCGGTCCCAGAGGTCGTCGTCCTCGCGGCCGGTGAGGCGGTGCCGGAGGGCGTCGGCCACCCCCGGCAGGGGGCCGGCGGCGGCCCGCTCCCCCGCCGCCGGGGCCGAACCGCGCTCGGCGCCCCGTAGGGCGAGCGGCAGGTCGCAGGCGACCGTCTCGACGCCGTTGCGGCGGGCCCAGCGCAGGGCGGCCAGCTCCGGCGAGAAGTCGGCGAAGGGGTAGAAGGCGAGCCCCCCGGCGCCGCGCCCCGCGTCACCGCCGTCGTCCGGGCCGCCGGGCGCGGCGGCGAGGGCGACCGGCGCCCGGGTGGACTCGTCCGCCAGCCAGTCCAGCCAGGGCTGGAACTCGGCGGGCAGCTCGACGAGCAGCACCTCGGGCCGGGCGGCGTCGAGCAGTGCGGGCACGACCGCGCTGAGCGAGGGCGCGTGGTGGCGCACCCCGATCAGGTACGGCCCGGGCGCACCGAGGCCGGAGTCGGCCAGCCGGGCCGCTTCCGCCTCGACCACGCCTCGCGGGTCGTCGACGCCCGCCTCGTCGGGCAGCACCGCGCTGCTCATGTGTTCACCTCTCCGGTGTGGAACGGATCTGGATGGGGCCGGGCCGCCGGGCGGGCGGATCGGCCGGGGGGACGGGGAGCCGCCGCGGTGCCGACCGTCGCCGGGTGGCCCGGGTGCGGTGCGGCGGCGGGCGTTTCGGGGCCGGGTGTGCCGGTGCGGGTCGCGCACACCGCGCACCGGGCCCGGCGACGGTGGCCGCCGCAGGCCCGGCGGATGCCGTCGGGGCCCGGCCGGAGGCCGCCGGTCCCGGTGGCGGTGTGCGCGGTCACCTCACGACTCCAGCGCCGTGCGGAGGTCCCAGAGCGTGCGCCAGGTGCCGGCGCCCTGTTCGGCGCGCCGGCGGACCGGGCCGTCCCAGTAGCCGAGCAGGCGGGCGCCGTCGGCGGGGTCGTCCTTGCGGACGACCCCGATGAGCTGGCCGGGCAGGCGCCCGAGCAGGTCGCCGCCGTCGGGGAGGTAGGCCGCGGTGACGCCGAGGGCCGTGGCCACGGAAACGGCCTCGGCGGTGCTCATCACGGTGGACGGGCGTTCGACGTCCCAGCCCTCGGTGGAGCGGCCGGTCCGCAGGTCCCGGAAGGCCGTGACCAGCGCCTCCAGGACCGCGTCGTCGACCGCGTAGGGGGCGCCGGCACGGGCGACCGCGGCGGTGGACTGACGCCGGACCAGCTCGACCTCGGCGGCCAGGCTGCCGATCGGACCGACCGTCTCGAAGTTGAACCGTCGCTTGAGCGCGGCGGACATCTCGCTGACGCCCTTGTCCCGCAGGTTCGCGGTGGCGATCAGGGTGAAGCCGGGCACCGCGTGCAGCTGGCCGTCCGGACTCCCGGCCAGCTCCGGGACGGCGATCCGCCGTTCGGAGAGGAGCGAGACCAGGGCGTCCTGGACCTCGGGGAGGCACCGGGTGACCTCCTCGACCCGGGCGACCGCGCCGGTGGTCATCGCGGTGAGCACCGGGGACGGCACCAGGGCCTCCCGGCTGGGGCCCTTGGCCAGCAGGAGGGCGTAGTTCCAGCCGTACTTGAGCTGGTCCTCGGTGGTGCCGGCGGTGCCCTGGACGGTGAGTGCGCTGGTGCCGCAGACGGCGGCGGCCAGGAGTTCGGAGAGCATCGACTTCGCGGTACCGGGCTCGCCGACGAGCAGCAGGCCGCGCTCGCCGGCGAGGGTGACGACGCACCGCTCGACGAGGGCCCGCTCGCCGACGAACTTCTGCTCGATGACGAGGCTCTTCCGCCCCGCCTTGAGCTTCTCGCCGTCGCTGCCCATCACGAAGGTGATGACGGCGCGCGGGGTGAGGCGCCAGCCGGGCGGCCGGGGGCCGGAGTCGTAGGCGGCGAGGAACTCCAGTTCGGCGGCGTGGCGTTCCTCGGGCGGGACGACCTGCCGGGTGGCCGCGGGTTCCGTGGTGGTGGGGGTGGTCATCGGCGGGCCTTCCTGCGCTTGCCGGTCTGGAGCTCTTCGTAGCCGGGGGTGTCCCCGTCGGTGACGCGCTGCCAGGCCCGGGTGAACAGCTCCGGGACGGCGTGGCGGGGCAGCGCGGTCCGGTGGGTGGGCAGTTCGTAGAGCCCGGCCTTCCAGGTCTCGGCGGGCAGGGCGGGAGTCTTGGCCTCCTGCCAGCCGCCGGGGAGGAAGAGGGTGCGGCCCGCCCGGGCCCGCTTGGCCTCCAGGACCAGTCCGGATCCGGCGAGTTCGGCCCGGGCCCGCTTCAGGCGGGCGGGCTTCCAACCCGTCCAGCGGGCGGCGTTGCGGTCGGTCGGGTCGGGGAGGGCGAGCAGTTGGAGGTAGAGCGCGGCGGCGTCCTCACCGAGCTCGTGGGTCTTGGCCACCTCGGCGACGAGGTCGGGCACGCTGACCTGCGGGTGGTGCGGCCAGGACACGTCGGCGTCGGCGGCCCCGTCGGCCCCGTCGGGGTCCGGAGCCGGTCCGGCGCCCGGCAGGGCGGCCAGCCGGTCGAGCTCGCCGCCGACGATCGTCCGGATCGCGAGCACCTGGTCCGCGAACCCGTAGCCCTCGGCGAGGCCGCCGAGCAGCTCCAGCACCGGGTCGTCGGCCCCGGTGAGGCCGGCCGGGCGCAGCCAGATCTGCTCGTCGCCGTGGCCGGGCGACAGGACGACGGCGTCGCCGCACCGGACCAGGCCGTCGGCGTCGGCGCCGCCCTCGACGGGCAGCCCGAACCGGGAGCGCAGCACCTCGGAGACCGGGCGGCCCTTGACGGTCTGCACGTAGCCGTAGCTCAGCAGCAGCTCGGGGTCCGCGAGGCGGGCGCGCAGCGCGACGGCGGCCCCGGGCAGCGACGGGCGCAGCGGGCTCTCGTAGGGCAGGTGGTAGGCGAGCCAGCGGACGGCGTCGACGGCGCCGGTGAGGCTGTCGTACGCCGGCAGGGCGGCGGGGTCGTCGGGGCGCAGGCGCAGTGAGCCGTCGTCCTCCTCGGGGCGGAGCCGGTGGCGGGTGGTGCGGCTGAGCCACGGGGTGCGGGCGACGTTGAGGATCTCCTCGATGTGCGCGATGGTGGCGCCGCTGACGGTGGCCTGGATCTCCTCGGGCAGGGTGACGAGCCTGCCGAGGCGTTCGGTCCAGAGCGCCGCGGCGGCCGCGGTGTCGGGGCCGTCGGTCCAGAGGCTCGCCGGGTCGGCGGGCAGCAGGGCCGCCCAGACGTCGGTGAGGACGGTCCGGTCCCGGTCGCGGACCCAGTCCCGGGCGGCCTTCGCCTCGGAGGACTTGAGGCCGTACTCCTTGAGCCGGTCGGCGGGCAGCGGCGCGCCGTACCACTGGACGAGGGCGGCGGTGGGGCTGAGCAGGAGGGTGGCGCGGACGGCGCCGATGCCGCTGCGGTCGCCGAAGTCGGCGGCGCGCTCGGCCCGGTGGGGGATGCCGCCGTGCAGGGCGAGCAGGGCGGTGAAGCGGGTGACCCAGTCGGCGGTGAGGGTCTCCTCGGTGCTGCGCTCCTGCTCGGCGCCGAAGTGCGCGACCTGTCCGAACGCTCCCGAGGGATCGTGGTCGACGGCGAGCCAGTGCACCCGGTCGTTCTCGTGGTGGCGGCAGCCGAGGATGACGACGGTGCGCTCGCCGTGCCGCCACACCTGGCCGGCCCGCTTCTCGTGCTTGCCCTTGGTGGCCTTGGGGTCGGTGAGCGGTTCGGTGAGGGTGACCTCGCGGACCGTGGCGCCGCGGTCGGCCAGGGGGCCGGCGGTGAGTTCGGTGAGCAGCAGCGCGAGCGAGGCGCGTGCGGCGTCGGAGGTGAGCGGGGCGGCGGCGGCGTAGGCGGCGGTGCCGAGCCGGCCGAGCAGGTGCAGCCAGCCGTGGTGGTTGTCGTCACCGTGCAGCTTGATCCGGTGCGGCGTCGTCCAGCTCTCGCCGGTGGCCGCGGGCGGTGCGGCGAGGACGGCGGTGACGGCCCGGAGGTTGTTGAGGACGCGCCAGTTGGCGGACCGCTCCCAGTTCCGGCCGAAGCCACCGATGTCCGGCAGCAGGAGGGTGACGGCCTCGCCGAGGTCGTAGTCGGAGCCGTGCTCCGGCCGGTAGGCGAAGGCGGTGGTGCCGCTGTCCGCGGAGGCCTCGGCCTCGGCCTCGGGCTGCGGGACGTACCGGGAGATCGTGTCGAGCAGGTCGGCGGCGGTCCGGGCGAGCCCGGTGACCCCGGCGAGCAGCAGCCGGTCCCCGATGCCGGGGAGGATCCCGGCGACGTCCTGGACGGGGAGCCCCTTCTTGGCCTTCTTGCCGCTGACCAGCCGGCGGCGCACACCCTGGGTGGTGAGCCAGAGCTGGCGCTCCTCGGGGACGGGCTCGGCGTCGACCGGCCAGGCCGCGTCGATCAGCCGGGCGGCCTGCTCGGCGGTGACGGTGCGCAGGTGGCGCGAGCCCTCCTCGTCGCGCGGCCGCAGGACGTGCCAGTAGGGCAGCGGGGGCACCAGCGCGGTGCCGGCGGCGCCGCGGCCACCGGGGCGGCAGAACCGGACGTCGGCGGTGGCTCCGGCGGCGTCGCCCTCGACGACGGCCGGCCCGGCGACGGTACCCGTGGCCGTGGCGCCGTCGGTCGGCAGCACGAAGGCGAGGTGGTCGTTGGGGAGTTCGACGAGCAGCGGGTGGGCGCCACCGGGCAGGCCGAGCCGGCCGAGCGGGTAGAGCTTGGCGTGGTCCCTGGTGTTGTGCAGGACGAGGGTCGTGCCGTCGGCGGTGCCGGTGGTGACGCGGCCGCCCTCGACCCGGAGCCAGCTGCCGACCGCGGAGCCGTCCGTGCCGAGCGGGGTGTCCTCCAGCCCGGGCCGGAGGGGCAGCAGCAGGGTGCGCCGGACGTCGAGCCGGCCGGCGGCCGCGGTGGCGGCGATCCGGGGCGGTTCGGCGGCGCGGCCGAGGGTACCGGTGGCCGGGTCGAGTTCGGTGAGCGCGGCGGTGCCGCGGCCGTGGCGGACCGTCCAGTAGCCGGTGCCGTCGCCGAGGACCTGGTACTCCTCGGGCATCCGGGTGTCACCGGGGTGCAGCGGGCGCTCGCCGGTGCTCCTGCCGCCGCCGGGCAGCGGGAGCGACGGCTGGTCGGGCTCCTGGGACCCGCCGTAGTAGTAGGCGATGGTCGCGCCCCCGAGGTCGAAGATCTCGGCGGGACGGCTGGACCAGTAGGCGCGCTGCTTGCGCTCGTGGAACCAGGCGACCAGCAACTCGCCGTCGACGAAGCGGAACCGGGGCCGCTGCCAGGACTCCTGCTTGTCGGGGATGCGGACGGCGTGTTCGAGGAGGATGCCCTCCGCGCCGACCACGAGGGCCTGGTCCCCGCGGACCAGGATGAGGTGCGGCCAGGCGTCCTCCAGGATGAGGCCCTCGGGGAGCGTCTTGCTGTCGCCGAAGCCAGGGGCCTCACTCTTCTTGACACCGAGCCGGGCGAGCGCCTCCTCCAGCGCGGGCCAGCCGAGTTCGTCGAGGATGCCGGTGCGCAGGCTGCGGGCGAGCAGGCCGGCCACGTCGAGCGCGGCGATCCGCTCGGCGGCGGCCGGGTTCTCGGTGCGGATGGCGGCGCGGCTGGAGGACAGCCCGCGCAGCAGGCCGACGGCGGTCGAGAGGCCGCGGACGGCGGCGAGCTCGTCGGCCCGCGCGTCGGACCACTCGACGAACAGCTCGCGCAGCACCGGTACCGCCGTCACGCCCTTGGTGCCGGCGGCCTTCCAGACGTCGGGGACGGCGGCGCGCAGGGACGGCCGGAAGCGGGCGTCGGCGGCGACGGCGGCGAGGTCGCGCCCGTCGGTGCCGGAGGCCTGGACCCAGCCGGAGAGGTGGAAGGTGTGCCCGTCGGACGGGTCGGCGACCGGGACGCCCTCGGCGAGCAGCAGATCGAGGAGTTCGATCTGGGTGGCACTGCGGCGCACCCCGGTGAAGAGGTCGACCGGGACGGCCTCGGCACGCAGGCGCGCCGCCATCCGCGCGGCCAGGGCGAGGGTCTCGGCGCTGAGGCCGCGATCGCGCCAGCCGCGGCCGAGGTGGTTCACCCAGCGCTGAAGCCAGGCGGCGGCGGGTTCCGCGGGCGCGCCGCCGCCGATCGGCTCGACGGAACCGGCGGGCGCGGCCGAACCGGTGACGTCGGTGAGCAGCCGGTCGGCGCCGCTCTCGGAGAGGACGGTGAGCCAGGCGGTGTCCTGGCCGTCGCGGTCGTCGGAGCCCGCGGGGTCGGGCAGGATCTCCAGCAGGCGGGCGCGGACGGTGTCGTCGCGCCGGGCGAGCTCGATGACGGCGTCGTGCCAGCTCTTCCAGAACGCGGTGGGTGCCCGGTTGACGGCGGGCGAGGCGAGCAGTTCGGCGAGCAGGACCCGCTCGTGCTCGTCGCGGTCGAGGCCGGCGGCCCGGAGCAGGGCCCGGGCGTCCTCGGCGACCCCCGCGTAGGGAGCCATCCCGGCCGCCGAACGCTCGGTGCAGAGCTGGCTGAACCGCTGCCAGGCGGTCACCGGGTCCAGCCGGACGCTCAGCTCCTTGACGTACTGGCGGAGCGCCTTGACGGTGAGCGCGCCGGCGAGGGCGAACTCCAGGAAGACGGCGCGCAGCCGCTCCTCGTCGACGGTCAGGTTGTGGGTGCGCTCGGCGTCGCGGGCCTTGCCGAAGAAGGTGCTCGCGTAGGTCTGGTTGCCCTGTTCGAGGAAGATCCGACCGACCTGCTCGCAGTAGGTGGGCAGGAAGTGCGGCACCGCGCGGCCGAGCCGCTTGGCCAGCTCCTCGAAGCCGTCCTTGGCGTGGCCGGGCTTGGACTTGGCCTGGCGGGCGAGCCGCTCCATCTCCTTGACCAGCGCGAGCGCGTGGTGGCCGTTGGCCGGGTCGTGGACCAGCGCCCAGGCCGGGAAGCCGAGCGCCTCCTGCCGGACCTGGCCGACCTCGGCCGGTTCCCCGGCGGGCACGAGGCCGAGGAAGTCCACCGCGAGGTCCTCGGCGGGACCGAGCGCGCCGGGCACCAGGCGGACGATCCGGCGCTCGCCGAGCACCGGGTGGGCGTAGCTGCGGGCGGTGAGGACGTCGGCGACGCCGTCGGGCGCGCCGGCGCCGGGCAGGGTACCGGGCGGAAGGACCGCCCCGGCGTCCAGCAGGCGCTCGCTCAGTTCGGTCCCGCGTGCGGTCCCGCGCTCGGCTCCGGTGGTGCTCATTCGGCTTCCTCCCCTTCGATCGTGCGGCCGGCGTACAGCGCGGCGGCCATCCGCGTCCCCTCGGACCAGGCGACCGGTCCGACCTCGGCGAGCGGCAGGACCTTGCCGTCCGGGCCCGCCCAGCTCAGCGAGCCCGTCTCGCACTCGTCGTACTCGTAGTAGTCACCGACCCAGACACGGGCCTCCAGCGCGCGGCCGTCCTCGACCACGGGCAGCACGGCGTGACCGCCGCGGACCCGGTAGCCGAGCCGGGCGCACCGGCCGAGCAGGTCGCGCAGCGCCGCGTAGTGACCACCGGCGTAGGTGTCGACCTCGGTGCCGGTGGTGTCGGCAGGCCGGTGCCAGACCTCCCGGTACAACTGCTGGACCTGCTGGGAGACGCCGAGTTCGACGGCGAACTCGCGCAGCTCGTCCAGGTCGGCCAGCAGGACCGGGTGGGGTATCAGCAACTCGTCGGCGGTCAGGCGGACGGTGTCGCCGTCGAGGTCGACCAGGCCGATCCCGCGCTCGGCGTCGGCACCGCGCAGGAACCCGGCGACGGCGCCGTCGGAGCCGGTGACGACCAGGTCGCGCAGGACCTCCTGCCAGGCCTCGTCGGCCCAGACGGCCGTGACGACGGCGGCGGGCACCGGCAGCGAGCGGACCATCCACCGCTCGACGCTCTCCAGGCAGCCGCGCCGGTGTGCGGCCAGCCACTCGGTGAGCTGCTTGAGCCCCACCACCACCGGATCGTCGTTGAGCTTCGACGGAAGGCTCTTCAGCGGACGCCCCGCCGCATTCCGGCAGAGCACCTTTCCCTCTTCGTCGAGGGCGACTTGATAGCCACCCGCACCCGTATCCACCCACGCCACGGCCGCTCTCCTCCCAGCTGGTCGGTCAGTGATGGAAGGAACGTAACGGGACACACTGACAACGCGACCGGCGGGGGCTGACCCCGAGCGGATCCCGATTCCAAACCCCTCGAACGAATGAACTAGCGCAGCACAGAACGGCAGCGCAGAACGACCGCGGAACAGCCGCGGAACGGCTGCGGGAAACGGCCCCGGCGCACGGACGCCGGGCGCCCCGGGGAGCGGGGACGCGGACCGGAGGCCCGGCGCGGGGCGGCGGAACGGGCGGCGGAACGGGGCGGCGGAACGGCCGGGCGGAGCGGCATGACCGGCAGACGGGTCCCGCCGGCAGGGCGGGCCCGGCGAGCCGCTACGAGACGGTCAGGCGGAGGATGCGGTCGTCGCCGGGACGCGGCTCATCGCGGCCGTCGGTGTTGTTGGTGACGAGCAGCAGCGTGCCGTCCCGGTCGGCCACGACGGTCCGCAGCCGGCCGTAGTCGCCTGACAGGAACTCCTGTGGCTCAGAGGCGAGTTGATCCCCGTTGAGCGGGACGCGCCAGAGCCGCCCGCCGCGCAGCGCGGCCAGCCAGACGGCACCGTCGGCGTAGGCGATGCCGCTCGGGGAGGCGTCGGCGGTACGCCACCGGGCGACCGGGTCGGTGAACTCCGGGCGACCGCCGACGCCCTCCACGGTCGGCCAGCCGTAGTTGCCGCCGGGAGTGATCAGGTTCAGCTCGTCCCAGGTGTCCTGGCCGAACTCGGAGGCCCAGAGCCGGCCCTGGGGATCCCAGGCGAGGCCCTGCACGTTGCGGTGGCCCAGCGACCAGACCGGCGAGCCGGGGAACGGATTGCCGGCGGCGGGTGCGCCGTCCGGAGCGAGACGGAGGATCTTGCCGCCCAGGGAGTTGCGGTCCTGGGCGAGTGCCTTGTCGCTCGCGTCGCCGGTACCCGCGTAGAGGAAGCCGTCCGGACCGAAGCCGATGCGGCCTCCGTTGTGCCGCGAGCCGTGCGGGATTCCCTTCAACAGGACTTCGGGAGCGCCGAGTTGCTCGCCCGCCGGACGGGTCGGGTCGTAGTCCAGCCGGATGATGCGGTTGTCGTCGGCGGTGGAGTGGTAGGCGTACAGCCGGTGATCGGTGGCGAATCCGGGCGAGAGGGCGAGTCCCAGCAGGCCGCCCTCCCCACCGGAGGCGACGCCGGCGACGGTGCCGACGTCGGTCCTCGCGCCGCCGTCGGCCGCGACTCGGACGATCCGGCCGTCGTCGCGTTCGCCGACGAGGAGGTCTCCGTCCGGAAGGACGGCCAGGCCCCAGGGGGCGTCGAGGTCCTGCGTGACGGTCGCCCGGACGTTCACCGCCGGTGCGGCGGGGGGCGTGGTGGCCAGGGAGGTCGCGGGCGCCGTCGCGGGCGCCGTCCCGGCGGCCGTCGGCACGGGGGCCGGCGAGGAGGCGACGAGCGTGCCGGTGGGTGCCGGGTCGGCGGCGCGGTCCGGCGCGGCGGCGGAGGAGCAGCCCACGACGGCGGCCGGTCCGAGAAGCAGGGCGAGCAGGGCGGCGGCGGAGCGGCGGAGCATCGGTGACCCTCCCGGAGGCGGCAGGCGCATGGCGACACGAACGTCCGGCGGACGCACTCCCAGCAGACCACATCGCCGGACGGCACGGTCAGCAACCCGCCGCGCCCGCACGGCCGACCGGGCGGTCCCGTCCCCGCCCTCGCTCCGGTGGAGCACCGCACAGGGGGGCGGGCACCTGCCGCCGGGCGAACTCGCCCGATTCCCGCACGGGCCGCGACATTCATCAGTAAGGTGTCACATGTGACGCATCTTGCGAACGGCGTGATCCGCCCGTTCTGGCCCGCCACCGACTATCCGGCGCTGGCCGCGCTCCTGTCCTCCGCCGGGCCGGAACAGGTCACGGCGGCGGAGCTCCGGGCGCAGGACGAGGTGATGCCTCCCGTCGGCAGCCTTGCCACCGACCCCGACGGCCTCCTGATCGGGCACGGCCGGATCCGTCTGGTGGATCCCGGGCCGAGCGGCGGGCTCCTCGCGTTCGCGACCGCATGGCGGGCTCCCTGGACGCCGCCGGGCGACGTCGCCTCGCTCGTCGTCGGCACGCCGGGCCGGGCTGCGGAGCTCCTGCTCCCCCTTCTCGACGGGATCGAGGACTGGGCCCACGGCGCGGGCGCGCGCCGGCTGCTCGGCGAGCTGCCGGACCACGGCGAGTCCGCCGGGGCCGCGCCCGACGCCGACGGAGCCGACGTCCACCGGACCTCCGGCGGAAGCGAGGGCGACGGCGAGGGGCGAGACAGCACCGCCGACAGCGGCCGGAGCGCACGCGGCGGCGGCCACGCAGGACTCCTCGATCTGCTCATCGCCCGCGGCCACCGCATCGACGCCCACATCCGCACCGCCACGGCCCGGCTGGAGCCGCGCACCCTCGCCCCGCCGCCGCCCCTCGGCATCGACCTCCGCACGCTCGCCACCTCCGGCGCACCGCAGCCGGCCCGGCAGCTCCACCGGCTCTACCGCGAGACGTCGAGCGACAACCCGGGCTTCGCCGACGCGGTGCCCGGCTTCGAGCGCTGGCACGCCGAGGCGTTGTCCGGCCAGGGCTGCCGCCCGGACTGGGTGTTCACCGCCGAGGCCGCCGGCCGGATCGTCGGCGTCACGGCCGTCCGCGAGACCGCCGACCCGCGCGTCTGCCACATCGACTTCACCGGCGTCCTGCGCTCCTGGCGCGGGCGCGGACTGGCCCGGACGCTCAAGCTGCACGCCGCCCGACACCTCGCCTCCCGTGGCGTGCGGACCGCGTGCACCGAGGTCGAGGCGTCCAACATCCCGATGATCGCGGTCAATTCGGCTCTCGGGTACGAGTGGGGCCCCGGCCACCGCCGGCTGGTCAAGCTCCTCCGGCCCGCCGGGAACCGCCGACCGCAACCGCCCTCCGGCCGGCGCGGAGGCCCGAACGCCGTCCGCCCGTAGCGGCGTCGACCGACACCCACGGGCGCACGGCCGCCACCCGCCCCGGGGGCGACGACACACGCCCGCCCGAGCCCCGGTCCGCACCCCCGACCACCTTCCCGCCACGACCTCCCGCCCGACCTCCCGCCCCTCCGGGGATCATTGACACCTCCTCAGATGCCATTTAACGTGTGGCATGTGAAATGGCACAGGCAAAGGGGGAGCAATCATGCCTGGTGAGACGGCACTTGACGAGCAGGTTTCCTCGATCGTCCGGGCGGCGGGGCTGGTCCGACCCGGAAACCGTTTCTTCGCGAACGCGCGGCTGGTGGACGACGTCCCGCCCGCGAACGCACTCGCCGTGGCGCGGCAGTGGGAGGCCATGACCAAGGCCTTCATGTTCACCACGATCGGCGGACTCGGCGCGGCCGCCCGGCACTTCGCCGCGCAGGAAGCTCCGGAGCGGGAGACCCTTGCGGCCTTCCAGACCGCATTCCGGGTGATCGGCGACGACCTGGACAACCTGGCGGACGACTTCGGCGCGGTGGCACCGGGCGGAGCGGCGGGCATCCACTACCTGTGGTGGGCGGACTCGATCGTGGCGCCGCTGGTGAAAGCCTCGGGCGAGGAGTCCGCGCCGGCGCTGCCCGCGGGCGTCGCCAGGCTGCTGGAGGCGATGGACGCACTCGCCGACCACCGGCTCGGCGCGGCGGTCCAGTTGCGGGTGGTGGAGGCGATCGCGCTGGACATCGCCGTCGCGTTCCGGCGCGTGTACAGCAAGGTGCAGGTCGGCGGGGAGAAGCTGTTCGCGGACTCCGACGCGCTGGTGTGGATCGATGCGCACATCAAGGCCGAGACCGGCCACGCCAAGTCGGTCAGCGACGAGGAGACCGGCATGACCGCGCTGGTCGAGGGCGAGGAGGACGCGGCCGAGCTGCTGCGGCTCGCCACCGGGTACGCGGCCCACTGGGCCGACGCGCTCGACGACTTCGCCGACCAGCTCTCCGGCCCGCTCGCCGCCGGGACCCCGGCACAGGCCCCGGCGCAGGCCTCCGCGAGCTGATCCGGGGAAGGACGTACGGAACCAAGTGAACAACGAGCCACTGAACGACGTCGTCGACGCGGTCAACGCGCTGCGCGGCTCGGTCCGGCGCGACGAGCTGCGGGACGAGGCTTTCCTCAAACGCCTTTCGCACGAGCTGACTTCGTCACCGGCCCTGCGGAACCTGCCCGCCGCGCAGGCGCTGGCCGAGGACGTCCTGACGTTCACCGAGGACCCCCGGCTGCTCCGGACCAAGGCGCACATCAACGGCAGGAAGGACGGCCACGTCCTCTCCCTGTTCGACGCGTCCTACTTCCCGACCCTCTCCCTGGACTTCCTGGCCTACCGGCCGCTGCCGACCGACGAGGGACTGGAGGTCCGGTACCCCAGCCCGACCCTGCCGGTCGCCATCGAGCGGATGTCGAAGGGCTTCGAGGCCCGACCTGTCGTGGCGCTCTTCCCGGAGAACCACCTCGACGGCCGGCAGGAGAGCGGCGACCTGATCTTCTACTTCATCGACAAGTTCGTGGAACGGCACCTGCGCCTGACCCGCCTGCTCACGCGGCACGTCATGGCACCGGGCTCCTTCCCGCTCGTCGAGACGGCGGGGCCGGCGGAGGTCGAGCAGGCGTCGTCCTGGTGGGTGCGGCTGCACGAGTACCACCACCGGCAGGGCGACATGCCCATCCCGGACTTCCTCCCGGTGAAGAAGCTGAAGCCGCTGGCCGGCCTGGAGGAGCTGCGGGTCGACGTGTCCGCGATGCTCGCCTGCCTCCACGACCCGGGTCTCCCGGAACGCGACGCACGGCTCGCCTACGAGTACATCCTGTCCGAACGGCTGCTGCGCTACGCCGTCGAGGGCATCCCCCGGCCCAACTACGACGCCGTCGCTTCGCAGTTGCTGTTCAACTACCTGCTCGCCGCGGACGGCATCCGGGTGCACGGCGGCCTGATCCATCTGCGGCCGGGCCTGCCCGCCGTCCTCGCCGAGTTCCTCGGCGAGATCCAGGGCATCGAGCGACGGATCCACCGTGAGCCGGCGGAACAGGTCCAGGACCGGCTCCTGCAGTTCACCAACCGGTACACCGACTACGACGAAGCGGCGAAGGACTACCGTCACATCCCGTTCTTCGCCGACGCCAAGCAGAGGTTGGGCGTGTGAGTACGACGAACGCAACGACGAGCAGCACGACGACGAACACGACGGCGAGCGCGCCGGTGAGCGCGCCGGTGAACACGTCGGCGATCAGGATCCCGATCTTCCAGGTGGACGCCTTCACCGACCGGCTCCTGTGGGGGAATCCGGCGGCCGTCTGCCCGCTCGACAGCTGGCTGCCCGCACCCGTCATGCAGGCCATCGCCCTGGAGAACAACCTCCCGGAGACCGCCTTCATCGTCCGGAACGGGGACGCCTACGACCTGCGCTGGTTCACCCCGGCCACCGAGGTGGACCTGTGCGGGCACGCCACGCTGGGCGCGGCCCACGTCGTCCTGACCCACCTGGAGCCGGACTGGGACGAGGTGACGTTCCACTCGGCCAGCGGACCGCTCGTGGTCGCCCGGCAGGGGGACGGCGACCGGTTCGGGCTGACCTTCCCCGCCCTGGAGTTCACTCCGGTGGACCCGCCGGCGGACCTGCTCCGCGGGCTGGGACCGGTGGCACCCACGGCGGTCTACCGGTCGATGGACTACATCGCGGTCTACGAGAACGAGGCACAGGTCCGCGCGGTGGTGCCGGACCCGCGCGCGCTCTCCGCGCTCGACCTGCGCGGAGTCGTCGTCACCGCGCCGGGTGACGGGGCCGACTTCTGCTCGCGATTCTTCGGGCCGAAGCTGTCCATCCCCGAGGACCCGATCACCGGGTCGGCGCACTGCGCGCTCGTCCCGTACTGGGCGGAGCGACTGGGCCGGACCCGGCTGCACGCCCACCAGTTCTCGCCCCGGCTGGGCCGGACCCGCACGATCAGCCTCGACTGCGAGCTGACCGGCGACCGGGTCGGCCTGATCGGCGCGGCACGACCGTACATGACCGGGGTGATCCAGCTCTCCGAGGAGGACCTCGACCAGAGCCCGGATCCCGCGCGGCGCCCCTGACCGGGGCTCCGCCCGGACCTCACACCCCAGCCCCCCGTCCAGACCCAGACCCCAGAGGGACGACATGCGCACCAATCGAGTTTTCCACGCGGTGGACTCCCACACCGAGGGCATGCCCACCCGGGTGATCACCGGCGGCGTCGGGGTGATCCCCGGCGCGACGATGGCCGAACGCCGGATCCACTTCCGCGACAACCTCGACCACATCCGCACCCTGCTGGTGACCGAGCCCCGTGGGCACGCGTCGATGAGCGGGGCCATCCTCCAGCCGCCGACCCGGCCCGACGCGGACTGGGGGGTGCTGTTCATCGAGGTGTCCGGCTACCTGCCGATGTGCGGCCACGGCACGATCGGTGTGGCGACCGTACTGGTGGAGACGGGCATGGTCCCCGTGACCGAGCCGGTCACCACGGTGCGCCTGGAGACCCCGGCCGGCCTGGTCGTGGTCGACGTGGCGGTCACGGACGGGGTCGCGAAGCACGTCACCCTGCGGAACGTGCCCGCCTTCGCGGAGCGGCTGGACGCCGAGCTGGAGGTTCCCGGGTTCGGCACCGTCCGCTACGACGTGGCGTACGGCGGCAACTTCTACGCGATCGTGCGGCTCGACGACTACGGGCTGCCGTTCGACCGGAAGGCCAAGAACGAGATCACGGCCGCCGGGCTGGCCACCATGCAGGCGATCAACTCGACCGACGAGCCGGTGCACCCGGAGGACGCCCGGATCCGCGGTGTGAAGCACGTCTACTTCGAGGCGCCCGGCTCGGACGCGTCGTACTCCCGTCACGCGATGTCCATCCACCCGGGCTGGTTCGACCGGTCGCCGTGCGGGACGGGCACCAGCGCGCGGATGGCGCAGCTGCACGCACGCGGCGAGCTGGCGATCGGCGCCGACTTCGTCAACGAGTCCTTCATCGGTTCGAAGTTCACCGGCCGCCTGGTCGAGGAGACGACGGTCGCGGGCCGTCCGGCGGTCGTGCCGACCGTCACCGGACGGGCCTGGATCACCGGCACCGCGCAGTACTTCCTGTCGCCCGACGACCCGTTCCCGGCCGGCTTCGAGCTCTGACCCGACCCCTCCCCGGCCTCTGGAACAGAAGGGCACGCCTCTCCATGGCCTCCGTGATACTCGGCCGCATCCCGTTCGACGACGAGCGCCTCGCCAAGGACGTCGCCCGCCTGGCGAGCCTCCCGGTCCCGCAGGAGCCGTACCAGGTGTTCACCACCGGCACCTGGCTGAACCTCAACCTGTGGAACGCCTCCGGCGACCACGGCGACGGTTTCTGGTACGGCCACGAGCAGCGGCCGGGACAGCCCACCGAGCTGCTCGACGAGGTCCCGTACCTCCGCGAGGTGCTGGCCGAGTGGTTCGACGGGAGCCGGCTGACGATGGTGCGCGGGCGCAACGTCTCCGAGTTCTCGATCATCCCGCACCGCGACTTCATCGAGGCCGGGGACGTCACGGAGTTCTTCCGGGTGATCGTCTTCCTGGAGGACAACGAGCACGCCGTCAACTCCGACGAGGACATGGTCTTCCACATGCGCAAGGGCGAGGTGTGGTTCCTGGACGCCGCCCAGATCCACGCCGGGATGAACATGTCCTCGCGCAGCCGCTGGTCGCTCTGCCTGGACTTCGCTGCCGGTCCGGGCTTCCGGCCCGCCGACATCTTCGCGCGGCCCGAGCTGTACCGGCCCGACCTGGAACCCGCCCTGGTGGAGCGGCGGCCGGCCGCCGCGGACCTGCCGGAACGGCTGCGCGCCCTGGGCACCGTCGTCTCCCGGTACAACATCAAGGACATCGCGTTCCTGCTCGGCCGGATCCACTTCGCCGAGGAGGTGCCGATCGGGGCCTCGTGGGACTGGCTGGTCGACATCACCCGGGAGTCCGGCGACCCGGAGCTGATCGACATCGCCGAGCGCGCCAGGAAGTTCTTCGTCCTCTCCCGCGAGGTCGGCGAGGACTTCGCCTTCCTGCCGTGCTGAGCGGGCCCGACGAGGGGCGGTCGCCACGGGCGGAACTGGTCGAGCACATCACCGAGGTCTGGCGGGACGTGCTCGGCGTGGACCGGATCGACCCCGACCAGGACTTCTTCGAGCTCGGCGGTCACTCGCTGGGGGCGATCCGCACCGCCTCCCGGCTCGGGGAGGAACTCGGCCGCGACCTCTCGTTGCGGGTGATCTTCGAACACCGCACGGTCGACGCGCTCGCCGCCGCGATCGTCAACGACGACGGGGTGGCATGAGCGGCACTGACGACACCGACCGCACTTCCCGCGCGAGCGGCACGGGCGGCACGGGTGGCACGAGCACCACGGGTGTCACGAGCGGGACCGACGACCTGGCGGGAGTCCCGGGCATCTTCCGCGCGGTGTCCGGCGCGGCGGACTTCGCGCGCGCCGTCGCCGCGTTCGGGTCCGGGGCGGAGGACGCCGTCCCGGTGTGGATCGGCGACCGCTCCGACCTCCTGGCGGCCCTCGACCTCGCAGCGGGCCTCTACCCGGCCCGGCGGCGCCCGCCGGTGTGCGCGGCAGGAGTCGTGGTGGGGGACGTGCCGGCGACGATCCGCGCGTTCGCCCGCCCGCTCGCCCGGCACTGGACCGAGCACGGCGCGCCGGCGGCGCACGCGGCCGGCCGCACCACCGGCGCGCCGCCCGCGGACGACGGCCCGCTGGTCGTCCTCGGCCGGTACGAGGACCTCCGGATGGACGTCATCGGCCCCGTCCTGGTGGACGCGTACGCCCGCGGCCGGGCCGTCTTCCTGCTGACGGGCCGCGACCTCCACTCGCTCACCTGGGCGATCGCCAAGCAGTACGGCGAGGTCCACCCCGACGGTGCGACCGGGCTGTTCACCGACCTCGACACCCGGCCGGTGGCCACCTCCGCGACCTATCACGACGCACGCACCGTCAGCGGCGCGGACCTGGTCCGCCTCACCGCCGAGCGGGTCTGGCGACGGGTGCTGGTCAGCGGGCACGGCACCGAGGACAGCATCAACCTCGGCGCGCACACGGTGTGCGGGCTCAGCCCGGCCGCCGGCCCCGGCCGGTCCGGGCCCACCTGTTCGTACGGCCGGGGCTGCTACAAGCCCGAGGACAAGCTGATCCCCGCCCACCGCGTCCGGGCCGCCGAGTTGGTGCTCAGCGGCTGCGACAGCGGCGCCCTGGCGGACCTCGCCACCTACGACCCCCGCTACCAGCTGCTCCTGAACGCCGTCGACGGCCCGGCCCAGGCGGTGGTCGCCGCGCTCTCCATGCACCAGTCGGCCCGCGTCGAGAACCTCGTCTGGCTGGACTCGGCGGACGGGGACGGGAGCACCGCCCGGCGGCTGAACGCGAGCCTGTACGCCCTGCACCCGTACCCCACGTTCATCCAGGTGGGGCTGCCGAGTTCGGCCTACCCGGGGGCCTCGTCGCCCCCGGAACCGGCCGGGGAGTCGGACGGGGAGTCGGACGGCGGGCCGACCGGGAAGGCGACCGGGAAGGCGACCGTGGAGTCGGCGGCCGAGCAGGCCGGGTGGGTCGGCGGCCTCTCGGCCCGGGCCCAGGGGTTCCTCATGACCGGCATGCTGCCGGCCGCGCACCCGCTGCGAGAGCCGCTCGGGCAGCTTGCGGAACGGGCCGAGCTCACGGCCGTCCGGCCGGTCATGGGTCCGGCCGCCGACCGGGAGGCGTTCGTCGGCACGCTCCGGGAGGAGGCGCGGGTGCTCGACCGGGCGATCGCCGTCCGCATGTCGGAGCGGCCCGACGACCCGCTCTCCGAGTTCCCCCGCTTCTTCGGCGACCGGAGTTCGGTCGCGCGGACCGAGGCGGTGACCACCCCCTGCGTCCTGTGCGGGCGGGAGGCCTGGCAGTACCCGCGCCGCGGGTTCACCTCCCGGGTCCCGCTCACCACCGCCCACGTCTGCCTGAGTTGCGGCCCGGTCGGCTACTGGACGGACGGCGCGGCGCGGCTGCTCGGTGCCGCCTCCGCCGCGACCGTCCCCGCCGGCGGGACGCTGCGGATCGAGGTGCCGGTCGTGCCGTCGCGCCCCGGGCCGGTCCACGTCGGCGTGCTCCTGCCGTGGAGCGTCCGGGCCGCCGTCTCGCCGCCGGTCCAGGCGGTCGGACCGGGGGCGGCCGGGTCCGACCGGCGGGCGGGGCGGCCGAATGCCGTCTTCGAGGTGCACCTCGACGCGTCGGCCCCGCCCCAGGAGCACCACTTCACCGTCTTCGCGGTGCAGGACCTCGCGTTGTCCCTGCTCCGCTGCCCGTTCGCCGTCCTGCCGGCCGGGGAGGCCTAGATGAACCGGACCCTCCACGCGGCGGTGGCCCGCCGGGCCCTGCTGACGCCCGACCGTCCGGCGCTGGTCGAGCCCGGAACGACCGTCACCTACCGGACCCTCGACCGCGCGGCCGACCACCTGGCGTCGCTCCTCACGGACCTCGGCATCGGGCCGGGAAGCCTGGTCCCCGTGATCCTCCCCCGGTCCGCGCGCCTGGTCATCGTCCAGTTGGCCCTGCTGAAGTGCGGCGCGGCCTACTCCGTGCTCGATCCGGGGTGGCCCCCCGCGCGGTTGGCGTCGCTGGTCGGACGGCTGCGGTCGCCGCTGGCGGTGGCGGACGAGGCGGTGGCCGCCCGGGCAGTGACGGACCTGGCCGGGGCGCAGGACCCCGGGCCGCAGGACCCCGGGCCGACGGACGGGCACGGCTTCCCCGTCTGGACGCCGCCGCCGGAACCGCCGGCCGAACTCGCGGACCGGGCGGGCGCACCGGTGCGGCGGGCGGCCGACGGCGAGTCCCCCGCCATGGTCATCTTCACCTCGGGGACCACCGGTTCACCGAAGGCCGTGGTCCTGCCGCACCGGGCGGCACTGCGGCTGTTCAACGGGACCGGCCCGGCGTCGTTCGGCCCGGGCCACGTCATGCCGCAGGTGTCGAACGCGGCCTGGGACATGTACGCGCTGGAGGTGTGGGGCACGCTGGTCGCGGGCGGGACGTGTCTCCTCCCCGGCCCGGGTGCCCCGCTCTTCCTCCCGGATTCGCTGCGTGCGGCGGTCGCCGGGCACGGCGCCGACACGGTGCACCTGCCGACTTCCCTGTTCAACCTGTTCGTCGACGTGGACCCGGGCTGCTTCACCGGTCTGCGGGCCGTCCTGGTCAGCGGCGAGGCGATGTCCGGCGCCCACGCGGGCCGGTTCGTACGGGCCCATCCGACGGTCCCGCTGGTGAACTGCTACGGGCCGGTCGAGTGCTGCATGTTCGTCTCCTGGCACCGGGTCTCGCTCCCGGACTGCGACCGGCCCGACGGCGTGCCGCTCGGCACGGCGGCTCCCGGGACACGGCTCCTCGTCCTCGCGGACGCCGGAGCGGACGCCGGAGCGGACGGCGGCGCGGACGGCGACGGCTTCGGCGACGGCTTCGGCGAGATCTGCCCGCCCGGAAAGGAGGGCGAGATCTGCGTGGCCGGCGAGGGCCTGGCCCACGGCTACCTGGGACAGGCCGGCCTGACGGCGGAGAAGTTCCGCACCCTGACCGTCGACGGCGTGCCCACCCGGGTGTACCGCACCGGCGACCGGGGACGGGTGGACGACGACGGCCTGCTGCACTATCTCGGCCGCGGGGACCGCCAGGTGAAGCTCCGCGGCTACCGCGTGGAGCCCGCCGAGGTGGAGCGCGCCGGGCGCGCCGTCCCCGGCGTCCTCGACTGCGCCGCCGTCCCGGTCCGCGAGGCCGACGGGAGCTGCCAGTCGCTGCTGCTCGCCTACACCGTGCGGCCGGACGAGGAGGCCGACCGTGCGGCCGGCTCCGCCGACCCGCTCGGGGTGCGCGCCGCCCTGGCCGCGGTGCTCCCCGGGTTCCTGGTGCCCGCCCGTGCCGTGGCCGTCGCGGCCCTGCCGCTGACGCCGAACGGAAAGTTGGACCGTGCCGCCCTGGAGGACTGGGGACGCACGCAGAACCGAAGGAACAATCATGGCTGATCGCCGACCTCGCCTGCTCGTCGTGGGACTGGACCGGTACACCCTCGACGCGTGCGTCCGCCTGGACGTGGACGCCGTCGTCGTCCGCGGCGCGGCGTCCCGGGACGACGGGCTGATGAGCGTGCCGCCCGAGCTCACCGTGCTGGACGTCGACGACCAGAGCAGCGTCGAGAGCGTCCTGGCGGCACTGCGCCGGGCCGGGCCGGACGCCGACGGCTTCGACGCCGTCCACACCTCCGACGAGTTCTCCATGGTCACGGCCGGCGTCCTGGCACGCCACCTCGGGCTGCCGGGACTCGACCCGGAGGTGGCGATCCGGTTCCGCGACAAGTCGCTGCAGAAGCGCGCGGTCCGCGGGGCCGGGCTGCCCACCGCGGACTACCTGGTCGTCGACGACGTCCTCGACGTCACCCACCTCGACGAGCTGCCGTTCTCGCCCGCCGTCCTGAAGCCGGTGGCCGGGGCCGCCACGTCCTTCACCTCCTCGGTCCGGTCCGTCGAGGAGCTCCGGGCGCGGAGCGAGGAGTACCGGCAGCAGAAGCCCGCCCAGCGCACGTTCCTGCTGGAGGAGCACATCGGCGGCGACGAGTGGTTCGTGGACGGGGTCGTCTTCGGCGGGGAGCTGCTGTTCCTCGCCGTGGGCGCCTACGGCGACCCCTGCCTCACCGCGCTGGAGAGCGGACAGCCGCTGTGGCTGCGGCACTTCGACCCGGTCCGGGAGTCCTGGGTGTACGAGCGGGCCCGGGGCGTGGTCGAGTCCGCGCTCGGGGCGCTGGGCCTGCACGACGGGTCGTTCCACATGGAGCTCTTCCACGACGCGGCGTCCGGGTCGCTGACCTTCGGCGAGTGCGCCGCACGGCGCGGCGGCGGGCTGATCCACGAGCAGATCCAGGCGAAGTTCGGGGTGAACGTCGCCGAGTGCGCCGTCCGGATCGCGCTCGGCGCCCGCCCGGAGATCAAGCCCGAGGTCCGGCCGGAGATCTTCGGCGGCACCTACCTGCCCGGCCGGCCGGGGACGCTGCTCGGCTGCCCGACGGCGGCCGACCTCGTCGCCCTGCCGCAGGTGGAGTTCGCGCGGGTCGAGCACCCGGTCGGCACCCGGTTCGCGGCCGGGCCGGCCAACACCAGCCAGCGGGTGGGGCAGTTCATGGTCGTCGCGGAGTCGGTCGAGGAGCTCACCGGGCGCTTCGAGGAGGTCCGGCGCTGGTTCGACGAACGGCTGTGGGTGCTGCCCGAGCACCTGACCACCGGCGGGCGGCGGGAGTTCCAGCGGGCCTGGCAGCCGGGCGCCGACTTCGGGGACACCCTGTGGCGGTGACGAGGTCCCGCCCGCCGGCGGGCCGGCCCGGCGCGGCCCTGCTGTCGTCCGCACTGCTGCCGTCCGACCGGGGGCAGCGGGTGGTTGCGCTCACCTCCTTCGTGCACAGCCTGGGCACCGGGATGTCGGTCGCCGCCGGGGCGCTCTTCTTCACCCGGATCGTCGGACTGCCCGCCTCCCAGGTGGCCGTGGGCCTGTTCGCGGCGGCGATGACGGGCCTGCTGGCCGGGGTGTACGTCGGCCGGCTGGCGGACCGATGGGGGCCCAAGCGCGTCCAGCTCGTCGTCGCGGTGTGCGGGACGGTGGTCAACACCGGTCTCCTGCTGGTCGACGCGTTCTGGACCTACCTGGCGGTCTCGGTGCTCTCCGGCGCCGTGGTCGCGGCGAGTTGGTCCACCCTGGCACCGCTGGTCCGCGCGTTCGGCGGGGACTCGCCGGCCGTGTTCCGCGGCTACCTGCGGTCGGTCGGCAACCTCGCGATCGCACTCGGCGCCGTCGCGGCGGGCTTCGCCGTCCAGGTCGACACCCGGGCGGCCTTCCTCGCCGTCATGATCGCCCGCTCCCTGACGTACCTCGTCTCCGGGCTGATCCTGCTCCGGCTCCCGCCGTTCGCCCTGGAGGGCCCCGCGGTCACGACCGACGCGGCGCACGTCACCGACCCGGGAGCCCCGCCCGCCACCGTGACCGGCTCCGAGTCCGCAACCGAATCCGCAGCCGGGCCCGGTGGAGTCTCCGGCCGAGGCTGGGCGGCGCTGCGCGACCGCACCTACCTGACCGCGACGGCGGTCAACGCGGTGATGTCCCTGCACTTCGCGGTCCCGACGTTCCTGCTCCCGCTCTGGATCGCGGACCACACCGCGGCGCCGCGCTGGACCATCTCCGGCGTACTCGTCCTGAACACCGTCCTCGTCGTCGTCCTCCAGGTCCGGTTCAGCCGGGGCGTCGCCGACGTGCCGTCCGCCGGGAACGCGATGCGCCGGGCCGGGCTGGCCGTCGCGGCGGGCCTGATCCTGATGGCGGTGGCCGGGACTCCCCCGGGCTGGCTCGCCACCGTCGCCCTGGCCGCCGGGATGGCCGCCTACACGCTCGGCGAGATCTGGCACACCGCCGCAGCCGCCGAGTACTCCTTCGGGCTGGCCCCGGCCGAGGCACAGGGCCAGTACGCCGGGGTGTTCGGCCTCGGGCACGGGCTCGCCGAGGGCGTGTCACCGGCCGTCCTGAGCGCGCTCCCGCTCGCCCTCGGGCTGCCCGGCTGGCTGGCCCTCGCCGTGATCGTGCTGGCGACGGGCGCGATCTGCCGGCCCGTCATGGACCGGATGACCGGTCCGCGGCCCGCGCCCGCAGCGGTGGGCGTCGGGGCGAACCTCACCTGACGGCACGAACCGGGGAGCGTGCAGGCGTCACCCGTCGGAACCCGACGGGTGACGCGCCGCGTCGTCCGGGGGCGGGCCCGCCCGGCGAACCGGCGCGTACCGGGTGCGTCCCGGCGGCGCGCCCCGTGAGGAGGGGCGCGCCGCCGGAGTCTCTGGGTGGGGCGAGCTGCCGTACGGGCCGCCCGGGCCCGGCCCGGCTACGCCGCCCGGGTCGACGCACCCGGCCGCGCCGGCCCGCTCACCCCGGGGCCGTCGGCCGCCCCTCTCACCGCGGCACCCCGGCGGCGTCCAGGAAGGTGCGGAACTTGGCGCTGGTCTCGGCGAGTTCGGCCTCGGGCCGGGAGGCGGCAACCACGCCGGCCCCCGCGTACACCCGCAGGGTGCGTTCGTCGGCCTCGGCGCAGCGCAGGGTGACGACCCACTCGCCGTCGCCGTTCGCGTCGCCCCAGCCGACCATCCCCGCGTACAGGCCCCGGTCGAACGGCTCGATCTCGCGGATCGCCTCCCGGGCGAGCGGTGTCGGCGTGCCGCAGACCGCCGGGGTCGGGTGCAGGGCCGTGGCCAGCTCCAGGGCGGAGACGGCCGGGTCGGCCAGTTCGGCGGTGATCGTGGTGGCCAGGTGCCACATCGCGGCGGTGCGCACCAGGGTGGGCCGTTCCGGCACGTCCAGGGTGCGGCAGTACGGGGCGAGCGCGGCGCTGATGGCGTCGACCACGACCGCGTGCTCGTGCAGGTCCTTGGGCGACTCCAGGAGCGCGGCGGCCCGGCGGACGTCCTCCCCGAGGTCCGGGCTGCGCGGGACGGAGCCGGCCAGCGGGTTGGCCAGGACGGCGACACCGCGGCGGGAGAGCAGCAGTTCGGGGCTGGCCCCGATCAGGGTGCGGCCGGACCCTGCGGGCAGCGCGAAGGTGTAGCCGCCGGGGTCGCGCCGCGCGAGGCGCTGGAGGATGGCGGGCAGGTCGAGCGGCTCGGCGGCGCTCAGCTCCAGCGTCCGGGCGAGCACCACCTTGCTCAACTCGCCCTCCTGGAGCCGTCGGACGGCCTCGGCGACGCCGGCGCCGTAGGTCTCCGGCGCGGGCACCGGCCGGACGTCCCACTGCACCCGGTCGGCGGCCGGGGCGGGCAGCGCGATCAGCGGGTCGTCGCACAGCGCGCCGCAGGCGCGGACCCTGACGGGGACCGCGAGTTCGGCACGGCTGTCGTGGTCGAAGGCCACGGCGCCCACCACCAGCGGGTTCTCCACGCCGTCACGGCGGACCTGCGCGAGGGTTTCGGCGACCCGGACGGGCAGCGGGCGGCCGTCCTGCGGGACCTCGGCGTGCACGCCCTCGGCGAGCAGCGTGCGGGTCGGGGAGGCGAAGAACGCCTGGTCGGGAGCGGCCCGGTACTGACCCAGCAGTCCGCTGGCCGCGCCGATGACGGCGTGGTCCGCCCCGGCGGGGGCGTGATGCACCGTGGTCACCTGGATTCCCCCAGTCTGTGAGCGGCGGCCGAGGCGGCGAATGCGGACTGCTGCACAGGAAATCCCCTCCGACCAGCAACATTAGGCAAGCCTAACCTAACACAATCGAACGATTCCGCCGAGAGGTCCTTCACGGCTTCCGGGTCGGACCGCGACGGCCCGCAGGACGCCGGCCGCACCCGAAGGTGGACGCAACGTTGCGTCTGGTGTTACGGTCCAATCGAGACGCAACGTTGCGTCCAATCTCGCGAATCGTCCCGCCCACCGGCACGGACCGGCCGCCAACACCCTCCCCTGCCCTCCTCCTCAGTGGAGCCCCCGCATGCCCTCCGCCCCGCCCGGCCGCACAGGCCCGCCCGGCCGTTCCGCCCCGCTCGCCCGGGCCGCCGTCGCCCTCGCGTTCTGGGTCACCATGGCCGGCACCACCGTCCCGACCCCGCTCTACTCGCTCTACCAACACGCCTTCGGGTTCTCGCCGTTCATGGTCACGGTGATCTTCGCCGTCTACGCGCTGGGCGTCGTCGCCGGACTGCTCGCACTCGGCCGGCTGTCCGACCAGATCGGCCGGCGCCCGGTCATGGCCACCGCCCTGCTGCTCGCCGCGGCCGCGGCCGGACTGTTCGAGGCCGCCGACTCGCTGCCCTGGCTGCTCACGGCCCGGGTGCTCTCAGGCTTCGGCGCGGCACTGATCACCGGCGCCGCGACCGCGGCCCTGCTCGACCTCGCCGCGCCCGAACGACGGCTGCGCGCCCAGACCCTGGCGCTCGCCGCCAACATGGGCGGCCTGGCCGGCGGCACCCTGTTCTCCGGCATCCTCGCCGAATGGGCCGGCTCGCCGCTCCGACTGCCCTGGACGGCGGCCCTCGTGCTCACCGGCATCGCCCTGATCGGCCTGTCCGCCGTCCCCGAGACCGTCCCCGCCGAGATCCGCGCCGGCGGGATCCGCCTCCGCTTCCAGCCCCTGCGCATACCGGCCGACATCCGCCCCGCCTTCCTGCGGGCCGCGCTCGCCGGCGGCTCCGGCTTCGCCGTGAGCGGCGTGCTGACGGCGGTCAGCGGGCTCTTCCTCGCCACCGTGCTCGACCTGCACAACCACGCGCTGACCGGCCTGGTCGTCGCGCTCGCCTTCCTCTCCACCGCCGTCGGGCAGCTGCTCGTCCGCGTCCTCCCCCCGGCCCGCACCCTGCCACTGGCGTGCGCCGGACTGGTGCTGGCCGCCGCCCTGATCGCCGGTGCGCTGCTGACCGGGACGCTGGCGCCGCTGCTGCTCGGCGCCTGCGTCAACGGACTCGCCACCGGTACCGCCATCGGCACCGGGCTGGGCACCATCAACGGCGGCGTCGCCCCCGAGCGGCGCGGCGAGACGGTGTCCACCTTCTTCGCCGTGCTGTTCTCGATGCTCTCGGTGCCGGTCATCGGCGTGGGCGTGCTCGTCCAGGCCACCGGGCTGCGCACGGGCGGGGTGACGTTCAGTGCCGTGGTCGCGGCACTGGCGGTGGGCGTCGCGGCCGGTCTGGTCCGACGGACCCGCGAGGCGACGGGGGCGGAGGAGTCCGGCACCCCGGGTCCGACCGGCACCCCGGGTCCGACCGGAGCGAACACCGCAGGTCCGTCGGCGGCCCTGGCCGAGGAGGCATGAGAGGATGACCACGATCGACACCCCCGGCCAGCCGCCCCCGCACAAGGACCCGAGCACCATCGCCGCCCAGCCCCGACCCGCCACCGGCAGCAGCTCCAGCAGCCGCCGCAGTGAGGCCGCGCGCCTGGCCGTGCTGAACGCGGCCGACGACCTCCTGGTGGAGCAGGGCTTCGAAGGTCTCACGATCGAGGGCATCGCCGCTGCGGCCGGGGTCGCCAAGCAGACCATCTACCGCTGGTGGAAGTCCAAGGTCGACATCCTGTTCGACAATCTCGTCCTGGACGCCTCCACCGCACTGGCCTGGCCCGACTCCCCGTCGACCCTCGCCGACCTGCGCGCCTACGTCCACCGGTTCGCCGCCTTCCTCGGCGAGGCGCCGGCCGGCCGGGTCCTTCAGGCCCTCCTCGGCCACGCCCAACTCGACTCCCGTACGGCCGATCTGCTGCACGGTGGCTTCCTGGACGAGTTGCGCGCCCGCGACGTCGCCCACACCCGTGCCTGCCTGGACCCCACGGGGGACGACCCCGACGAGCGGGCCGCCCTGCTGCTCGACGCCCTGCTCGCCCCGCTCTACCACCGGGCCCTGGTCCTGCGCCGCCCTCTCGACACCGCGTTCGTCGACGCGCTGCTCGACCGGCACCTTCCGCGCTGACCTTCCACGCCCTCACCAACTCCCCTCACTCCGGCCCGTGTTCACCTCCGGGTCCGTTCAGGAGTCACCATGCTCAACCGCACCCGCCCGACCTACGACGTCCGGGTCGTCGCCGTCACGCCGCTCACCTCGGCGCTCACCCGGATCACCTTCACCGGCCCCACCCTGAGCGACCTCCCCATCGAACACCCCACCCAGTGGGTCAAGGTGGCGATCCCCGAAGGCCACTCCCGGGCCTACACCATCCGCCACCACCGACCGGCGGACCGCGAGGTGGACATCGACCTCGTGCTCCACGACAACGGCCCGCTCGCCCGCTGGGCCGCCGTCGCCCGCCCCGGCGACCGGGCGCAGCTGGCCGGACCGCGTGGTCGCCGCCCCTCCTTCGAAGGGGCCGAACACGTCCTCCTCGCCGCCGACGAGAGTGCCCTGCCCGCCGCGCTCACCATCATCGAGGACCTTCCGCCGGGGATCCCGGTCTCCCTCTTCGTCGAGATCGGTGACCCCGGGAACGTCCTGCCCCTCCCCGCCCGGCCCGGCCTCACCGGTCACTGGCTCGTCCGGCGCCCGGAGCAGACCAAGGGCAGCCTGCTCGCCGACACCCTGCTCGCCACCGACATCCCCGCCGGCACCGCCGCCTGGCTGGCCGGCGAGGCCCACGCCGTCGCCGTCGTCCGCCGCCACCTGCTGACGGACTGGTCGCTTCCGCGCGAGCGCGTCCACAGCAAGGGCTACTGGAAGCACGGCGAGTCCGACCACAAGGGCTGACGTCCGCCGGTCCCGCCCGACGCGCGGGACCCGGCGCGAGGGACCCGGCGCGCGGAGGTCAGCGCGTGGGGCTCGGTGCGGGAGTCAGCCCCGTACAGCCGCGCAGGCCGTCGCGCCGCTTGAGGGCGGCGGTCGCCGCGGCGCCGGACTGCGGGACGGGTACGCCCTTGTCGTCGATGGTCGCCGGCGCGAACGCCTCGCCGAGCACCTTCCCGGTCGGGCCGACCGTCAGCGTCGTCACGCCGGTCTCGTTGGAGTTGGCGTAGTTGGACGTGCCGTACCAGAGGAAGTTCCCGAAGCCGTACCCGACGTAGGTGGCGCCGAGCATTCCGGAGCCGAGCATGGTGTGCGCGTGGGTGCCGACCACGGCCGTGGCGCCGGCGGTGGCGAGCTTCCGGGCGATGGTGGTCTGGGCGTTGGTCGGACAGGCCTTGCCCTCGTCGCCCCAGTGCAGGTAGACGAGCACTACCGGCGCCTGCTTCTTCGCCGTCTCGACCGCCTTGACCAGCGCGGCGGCGTCCAGCGCCGAGGCGATGCCGGGCTTGTTGGCGCCGGCGCGCCACTTCTGGTTGGTCAGGTCCTCGACCTGGCTGGCCGCGACCACCGCGACCTTCACCCCGCGCACGGTGGACACGTACGGGGCGTACGCCTCCTGCGCGTTGCGGCCGAAGCCGACGATCGGGACCGGCGAGGAGTCCTGGGCGGCGAGGGTGTCGGTGAGGCCCTCCGCGCCGAAGTCCACGGCGTGGTTGTTGGCGAGGGAGATCACGTCGACGCCCGAGCCCTTCAGCGCGGTGAGCGCCTTGGGAGAGGTGCGGAAGGTGTAGGTCTTGGCCTCGGGGGCACCGCGTTCGGTGATCGCGGTCTCCAGGTTGAGCACGGCCAGGTCGGCGGCCGAGAGCGTCCTGGCGATGGGGCCGAGCGCCGTCTCGGGCGCCTTCACGCCCAACCGGGCCTCGGTGCGGCCCTCGAAGTGCACGTCGCCGGCGAAGGCCACCGTGATGCTGCCGTCGGGGCGGGGAGCCGCGTCGGCGCCGTCGGAGGAGGTCGGGTCGTCCGGAGTGCCGGACGCCTCCGGGGCCGCCTTCGCCGCCTCGGCCGCCGCACTCGCGGCCTTGGCCTCCTTGGCCGCCTTGACGGTGGCCGGGTCGGGGTCGTCCGGTCCGCAGGCGGCGACGGGTATCAGCCCGAGCAGCAGTGCGACGGCGGCCGCGGCACGGCGCATGTGTTCCCCCCGTGGGTCGGTCCAAGAGCGCGGTCAGCCTACGCCACTCCCCCACTCCCCCTCCGCCACGCCTCCACGAACCGCGCCCGCCCGCCGCCCGGTGTCCGCCCCGCCCCGCCCCACCCGCGGACGCAGGTCAGTCTTGCCCGTCGCCGTGGCGGTGGCGAGCAGATATCGCGCCGTGCCCCGAGGGGACGGAGGGCGCTCCGCGCGGGCACCCGTGGCGCCGCGGGCCGGGCACGGGGGTGCCATGCTGATACCCGGCGGCCCGCACGGCCGGGGGCTGCCCGGCCGGCGAGCAAGGACCGCCGGACAGGCACGGACCGACAAGCAAGGGCCGACAGACGACGGCCGGCAGCTGACGAGTTTCGGATGACGGATAACAGATGACGGATTCTGTCCGACCACACCCGGGCGGCACCGAGCCCGGCCCCGCCCCCGCGCCGGCCTCCCCCGAGTCCGACTTCACCCCCGCCCAGCGCGCCCGCGGCCGGGCGCTGCGCCGCGCCGGTCTCCCGTGGGCGCTGGGCGGACGGCTCACCGGCCTGGCGCTGACCCTCGCGCTCGGGCTGACCTCCGCCGGGGCCGGGCTCGTGACGGCGGTGGGCGGCTGGTTCGGCGGCTCCCGTACGGCGGAGGTGCTGGCCGGAGCGGGTGCGCTGGTGCTCCTCGGCCGGGCGGCCCAGCTGCCGTTCGGGGCGGGCGCCCGGTCGGTGCGGACCCGGTTCGGCCTGGTGACCCAGGGCTGGGCCGGCTGGGCCGCGGACCTGGCGCGCGGACTCGCCCTGACCCTCGCCCTGGTGCTGCCGACGGCCTTCGGCCTGTACGCGCTCACCGACCGGTCGCCGGTGCACTGGTGGGTGCCGGCCGCGGGCGCGGCCGCGCTGCTGACGGCGGCGCTCTCCTTCCTCTACCCCCTCCTCGTCGAGCCGGTGTTCAACCGGTTCACCCCGATGGAGCCGGGCCCGCTGCGCGAGGCGCTGCTGACTCTCGCCGAGCGGGACGGCGTCCGCGTGCGGGACGTCCTGGTGGCGGACGCGTCGCGCCGGACGACGGCGCTGAACGCCTACGTCTCGGGACTCGGCGCGACGCGGCGGATCGTCGTGTACGACACGCTGCTGTCCACCGCCGAACCGCGCGAGGTGGAGCTGGTGGTGGCGCACGAGCTGGGGCACGTGAAGCACCGGGACGTGCTGACCGGCACGGTGCTGGGCGCCGTGGGGGCGGCGGTCGCGGTGGCACTGCTGGGCCTGGCCCTCGACCGGGGCCCGCTACTGTCGGCCGCGGGCGCCACGGACGCGGCCGACCCCCGTTCACTGCCGCTGCTGGCGGCGTGCGCGGCGCTGCTGGGCGCGCTGTCCGGCCCGGTGCAGTGTGCGGTGAGCCGCCGCGTCGAGGTCCGGGCCGACCGGCACGCCCTCGAACTCACTTCGGACGCCGAGCAATTCATCGCGATGCAGCGCAGACTGGCCCTGACCAACGTGTCCGACGTCGACCCGCCCCGGGTGCTTGAACTACTGTTCGCCACTCACCCGAGCGCAACGCGCCGGATCGCGGCCGCCCGAGCCTGGCAGGCACGTCGCACCGCACACAAACTCGTTGTATAGTGCAACAAATACCGGAAGCCGAGGAGGTGGGTCCACCATGCCCGACCGCGAGACGTCGATCGACACCATCCAGCGCGAGCTGACCGCCTTCGCCCGCCGGGCCCGGCACAAGGCCTCGCAGCTGCATCCGGACCTCTCCCTGGTCACGTACAGCATCCTGGACCTCATCACGGAACGCGGCGGCTGCCGGGCCGCGGACGTCGCCGCGCACTTCATGCTCGACAAGTCCACCGTCAGCCGCCAGGTCACCGCGCTGGAGAAACTCGGCCTGCTGCGCCGGGAGACCGACCCCGAGGACCAGCGCGGCCAGATCCTGCGCGCCACCGACGCCGGCCTGACCCTGCTGCGCGAGGCCAACGAGCACCGGCGGGTCTCCTTCTCCGCCCGCTTCACCGACTGGTCGGACGAGGACGTCGCCCGGTTCTCCGCGTACCTGGCCCGCTACGGCGCCGAGGACTGACCGGCCGGCCGCGCCGGGACGACGGTCACCGAACGAGGCGGCCGGCGAGGCTGCCGACCCGCCCCCCTCGGCGACTCGGCGGCTCGGCGGCTCAGCCGACCGTGAGGACGATCTTGCCGCGGACGTGGCCGCCCTCGCTCTCGCGCTGCGCCTCGGCCGCCTCCGCCAGCGGGTAGACCCGGTGCAACGGCAGGACCAGCCCGTCCCCCTCGAACAGGGCGAGCGCACCCGCCAGGGCCGGCCCCTGGTAGTCGGCAGGCTCGGTGCCGCCGGTGAACCGCACGCCGTGCTCGGCGGCGCCCTGCCAGTCGGCGATGGCCAGCACGTTCTCCGCTCCGCCCGCCAGCTCGACGGAGAGCGGCAGGACGCCGCCGAGGCCCGCCGCGTCCAGGACCCGGTCCACACCCTCCGGGGCGGCGGCCCGCACCCGCCCGGCCAGACCGTCCCCGTAGACGACCGGGACGGCGCCCAGATCGCGCAGGTGCGGGTGGTTGGCCTCGCTCGCGGTGCCGATCACCCGGATCCCGCGCTGCCGGGCGAACTGCAGCAGGATCGTGCCGACCCCGCCCGCCGCACCGTGCACCAGCAGCGTCCCGCCCGGCTCGACGGCCAGCAGGTCGAGCGAGCGCCACGCGGTCTCGGCGGCCACCGGGATCGCCGCGGCCTGCTCCCAGCCCAGCCCGGCGGGCTTGCGGGCCAGCTTGTCGGCCGTCGCCAGCACGTGCTCCGCGTAGCCGCCGCCGTGGACCGCGCCGAACACCTCGTCACCGACCTGCCACGCGGTGACGTCCTCGCCCACCGCCTCCACGACGCCCGCCACCTCGTAGCCGGTGACGGCGGGGAAGGTGACCGGGAAGAACTCGGTGATCGAGCCCGAACGCACCTTGTGGTCCAGCGGGTTCACGCCTGCGGCGCGGACGGCGATCCGCACCTGGCCGGCGCCGGGCGCGGGCACCTCGATCTCGATCGGGCGCAGCACGTCGAGGCCGCCGTACTCGGCGAAGCCGATGGCCTTGGTCGGAAGGGTGCCGGGATCGGCGTCGGTCATGGGGATTCCACCGTTCTCTCGTCTGTCTCTGCCGGGGCCTCGGTGTCGGGTGCGGCGCCGAGGTGACGGTCCCAGCCTGTCCGTGGTGGAGGTGATCCCCCGCCGGTCGTTCGGCCGGTTCGGCCTGGCCGTTCGGCCAGGCTGCGCCGGGCGGGCCCGGTCTACGCTGGACGGCATGGTGGAACAGGCACGCGCAACGGGCCGGGCCCGGACGGCGGCACCGGCCCGAACGGCCGAGACCCGGTCGACGAACCCCGCCCGGACGATGGACCGGGCCCCCGGCGGCGAGCGGGCCGCGTGGTCCTGGGACCGGCCGGAGGGCGCGCTGGCCCGGGTCGTCGAGGTGCTGCGCACGCCCCGGCCGGCGATCATGCCGAGGCTCTCGGAGGTGACCGCCGACCTCGTCCCGCACGTCGCGCTCGCCCAGCTCAGCGGCGTCTGCACCTACTCACCGGCCAGCGCCTTCGGCCCCGAGGAACTGTCCACCCGGATCACCAGCCCGGAGCTGGCCCGGGTCGCCGAGGCGGTGCCGCCGGGCCGGCCGTGGCAGGGTGAGGCCGTCCTGGCCGGGCGGTCGCGGCCGGCGGTCGCGGTGGCGTCGGCACCGGCCGGCAGCAACGGCGCGCTGCTGGTCCTGGTGCGGGCGACCGCCGGGCCCCTCGCCCCGCTGCCCGAGCTGCCGCTCGCCCTGCTCCAGCAGCTCTGGGAGCTGGTGACCACGCACTCCCACCACCGGGCCATCGACGCCGCCCCCGCGCACGCCGCCGCCTCCCGCGCCTCGGCCGCCGCCAGGGCCCGCGCGATCGCCGAACTGAGCGGTGCGCACGCCTCCGCGCTCTCGGCGATCCTCGCGCCGCTGCGCGCCGCCGCCCTGGACGACGCCACCGCCCGGCGCAGTGCCACCGACCTGGCCGTCACCGCCCTGCTCGACCTGCGCGGGGCCGCCGACCTCGACCGCGAGCTGAGCGAGGAGCCCGCGGCCACCGCGTTCGCCCGACTCGCCGACGTGCTGAGGCCGTTGCTCCGGCACAGTCCGGTCCGGCTGGACCTGCTGGCGCCGACGGCCGGCGACCGGTCCGTCCCCGCCGACACCGCGCACACCGCGCGGGCGGCCGTCCGCTCCACCGTGCTGGCCATGCTGGAGCAGGACGGTCTGGGCCGCCTGCACGTGAGTTGGCAGTTCGTGGACGGCACGCTGCGCGCCGTCGTCCGGGACGACGGCCCGGGGCTGCTCACCCCCGACGCGCTCGCCGTCCACCGCACCGCCGACCGGATCGCCGCCCTGGCGGGCCGGTTGACGGTCGACGCCGTCCCCGGCTGGGGCACGACGGTCACCGTCGACCTGCCGCTGAACGTGGCGGCGGCCCCGGTCACCTCGGTGGATCCGCTGGAGGGCCTTCAGCCGCGGGAGTTGGAGGTCCTCGACCAGCTCGCCCAGGGCCGCCGCAACCGGGAGATCGCCCAGGCCCTGCACATCAGCGAGTCGACGGTGAAGTTCCACGTGGCCAACATCCTGGCCAAGCTGGACGTCAGCTCCCGCGGCGAGGCCGCCGCCCTCGCCCACCGCGCCGGGCTGTCCTCGACCCCGCCGTCCCTCCACGCCGCGTCCTGAGCGGCCGGCCCGGCACCGGACGCACCTGCCCGCCGCGCCCCGCGTGCCCGGGGGCCGCGGGGCCCGAGGGGGTCAGGACCGTTCGACGGCGGCCTTGATGCGGCGGCCGAAGTCGGGGGCGTCCTTGCGGGCCGCGCGCAGCGCCGGGGCCACCAGGAGTTTGCCGAGCCCGTGGCCGTCCAGCTCGTTGAAGATGCGGACCCGGGTGCCGCCGCCCGGGAGCGGTTCGAGGTCGTAGCCGCCCTCGGCGGTGATCAGGTTCTTGCTCTGCTCGGTCCAGCGGATCGTGTGCGGCGGCTCCAGCGCGGTGATGCGGAACTCCCGGGAGGTCTTCACCCCGGCGTCCTTCACCGTGCTGCGGAAGACGGTCCCGACGGCGGTCGGGCCGTCCGGGGTCTTCTCGATCGACTGGACCCGGGGGCTGAACTCCGGGTCGTTGCGGCCGTCGGCCAGGTAGGCGAAGACGTGCTCCACCGGCCGGTCGACCTCGACGCTCGTGTCGAACATTCCGGACATGCCGGCTCCTCGCGGGGTGCGGTCGGACACTGCGGTGCTGCGGGTACTGCGGTCGGACACTGCGGTGCTGCGGGCACTGCGGTACGGCGCGGCCAGGATTTCAGAGAGCCGCCCACCCCGCCTCCCGGGCGCCGGGTCCGGCGGTGCCGCCGGAAGCGCCGGAGCGGAGCCGCCGGGCGGCGGGACGGGGCCGGAGCAGTCCTCTGCGGATCGGCTGTCACATTCCGGCGGGCTGCTCCGTCCCCTTGGCGACGGCGACCGGAAGCGGCCGCCCGGCACCCGGAGGGGCACAGGACATGGCGCAGCACATCACGGTCGTCGGCGGCGGTTTCGGCGGACTGACGGCGGCGATCTCGGCGGCCGAGGCGGGGGCTGCGGTCACCCTGCACGAGGCGCACGGAACGCTCGGCGGGCGGGCCCGGACGGCGCAGGCGCCGTACCGGACCAACGAGGGCCCGCACGCCTTCTACCGCCGGGGGCCGCACTGGACGTGGCTGCGGCAGCGCGGGCTGGTCGGGCCACTGGCCCGGATCCCGGCGGCGGAGGCCCTGCGGATGCGCTACCACCGGGACGGCGGGCTGCACCGTCTGCCGCCGGTCGGGCTCACGCGGCTGGCGCGGCGGCGCGGGGCCCCGGTGGGCCGGACCTTCCTGGGCTGGGCGAGCGAGGTGGCGGGTGAGCGGACCGCGCGGGCGGCGGCGAACTTCGTGGCCGTCGCCACGTTCCACCACGACCCCGGGCTGCTGTCGGCGGCGTTCGTCCAGGAGCGGCTCCGCCGGTCCGCGAGCCTCGTGCCGGAGGCGCGGTACCCGGTGGGCGGCTGGCAGTCGGTGATCGACCGGATGGCGGCGCGGGCCCGCGAGCTGGGTGTGCGGATCGAGACGGGCGCCCGGGTGGACGACCTTCCGGTCGGGGGCGGCCCGGTGATCGTGGCGACCTCCCTGGACTCGGCGCGGCGGCTGCTGGGCGACGACGGCCTGGTCTGGCACAGCGGTCGGACGCTGTTGCTCGACCTGGCGGTGCGGTCGCGGCGCGGCGACGCGTTCTTCGTCTCGGACCTGGACGGCCCGGGGTGGGTGGAGCGGTTCACCGCACAGGACGGGAGTCTGGCGCCTGCCGGGGAGGAGCTGATCCAGGCCCAGTTCCCGCTCGCCCCTGGCGGGCGGAAGGAGGACGGGACCGCCCGGGCCGAACGGCTGCTGGACCTGGGCTTCCCCGGCTGGCGCGAGCGCGTGGTGTGGCGGCGCACGGCGGTGGCCGGCGGCCGGACCGGCGCGGTGGACCTGCCCGGTACCTGCTGGCGCGACCGCCCGGCCGTCGACCGGGGCGACGGCGTGTACCTGGTGGGCGACCAGGTGGCGGCGCCGGGCGTACTGAGCGAGGTGTCGTTCACCAGCGCGCTGGAGGCCGTCTCGCTGGCCGTCGCGCAGCGCCCGGCGAGCCGGGTCTCCCGCTGAGGGTGCCAGGGCGTGCACGGGACGGGCGTGTGGCGGCGCGGACGGCCCTGGCGCGGCTCTTCGGCCCGGGCTGCCCGGGCCGAGCCCCCGCTGCCGAGCTCCCCGGGCTGCCCGGAAACGGTGTGCGCCGCCTCCGGGCACCGTGCTACGTTCGGCCGTCCGAGCTCGACCGGGGACCGACCCGGAGACAGGAGGTGAATCGTGGCCGCGGTGACCGCTGCTGCGCACGTGCTGCGTGGCGCCCCGACTGCCCTCACCTCCCGGGTCCCGGTCTGACGCTTCTCGCGACGGGGCCCCTTCCTCCAAGGGTTCACCCATGTCTTCTTCTTCCTCCTCGTCCTCCTCCTGGTACACCCGTGTCGAAACGCCGTCCGACGTCCCGACCGTGCGTGAGCTGACGCTGGCCGCCTTCGGCCGGCCGATGGAGGCCGACCTCCTCGATGCCCTGCGGGCCGACGAGTCCTGGATCGGCGGTCTCTCGACCGTCGTCACCGACACCTCCGGCACGCTCGTCGGCCACGTGGCCTTCACCCGCGCCCACATCGGGGACGTCCCGGCCCTCGCCCTGGCGCCGGTCTCCGTACGACCGGACCGGCAGCGGTCCGGTGCCGGATCCGCCGTCGTCCTGGCCGGGCTGGACGCCGCCCGCGCGACGGGCGAGCGGTTCGTCATCCTGCTCGGCCACCCGTCGTACTACCCGCGGTTCGGTTTCGGCCGGGCCTCGGAGCACGGGATCGTCCTCACCCTCGACGCGCCCGACGAGGCGTGGATGGCCCTGAGCCTGGACGCCGAGCGCCACCCGCTGCCGTCCGGAACGGCCCGCTGGGCCGCGCCGTTCGGCATCGCGTGACGGAACACCGCCGCCCCGGTGCGGCTTCCCCTCCAGATTGCTGGGATGGAAGCCGTGCCGGGGTGCACCCGAGGATTCCGGTAGTCAGTTCGGGACCGTTCCCCCTACCGGAGGGATCTCCGCATGACCATCACGTCTCCCGCCCCCAAGCGTCGGCGGGCCGTCTTCACCACGGGTTTCGCCGCGGTCCTCGCGGTCACGGGCCTCGGGCTCGGCGCGGCGCCCGCCCACGCCACCCCGCCGCCCGGGGCCACCTGCAACCCCAACATCGAGAGCGTCTGGGACGACATCACCTCCGCCACGATCACCCCGGTGATCACGGAGTTCACCTCGTTCAACATCACGCCCGGGACGACCGGGCAGCAGACGCAGCGCCTCAGCGTCCTGAACACGGTCACCACGAAGATCAACAACACCGCGGACTTCAGCGCCGGTTACAAGTCCACCCTGTCCGAGGTCGGCGTCAAGGTCGGGTTCCAGGTCGCCAACGAGCGCACCAGCACCCGGACCACGGAGCTGAGCCGGGTCGTCAACCTGAACGCGCCCGGCTACTACGGGATCTACCGGGGCGTCCTGCGGGTCGACGGCGAGTGGTCGCGGTACCTGTGCGCCCGGTCCGGCGCGGCCTCGGGCTACTGGATCAACGCGAGCCAGACGGGCACGGGCCAGTACACGACCTTCAACTTCCCGGAGGAGGGCACGGTCTCCTGCCCGTCGCCCGAGCCCGCCGGCACCGTCCGGGCCGCGGCCCGCAAGGAGCTGTGCAAGTGACGACCCGCAGGTACGACCAGGAGGGGAAGAGCATGACGAAGCGCAGGAGCGGGGCCGCCCGCCGCCTCGGTGCCGTCCTCGGCGCGGCCGTCACCGTCGGCGCGCTGCTGACGGTCGGGGCGCCGGCCGCGTCGGCCGACCCGATGGACGGCTACAGCTGCGAGGGCGGCGGGTACCGGATCCTCACCCCGCACACGTACGGCGGTGAGCGGATGGTGCTCCAGGTCTCGCAGGAGCGGGACGAGCACGGCTCGATCATCCAGGCCCCGTGGGACGGGGAGGCCGTCCAGCAGTGGCAGCTCTGCAGCCGGCCCGACCCCGACCACCCCGGCAGCAGGTTCTACAAGCTCAAGGACCATGCGCGCTGGTGGTGCCTGGCCGTCGACCACGGGTACGAGGGCGACGGCGCCTGGCTCCTCACCGAGGGGTGCAGCACGGCCACGCGGCAGGTGTTCTGGAGCAAGCCGGTCCCGGGCACCGACCTGGTCGCGCTCCAGGCCCAGCACAGCAACAGCTGGGTGGCCGTCCAGGGCGGGTGGTGGGCGGCGCACGCCGTCCAGATGCAGTTCCAGGCCGACCTGTTCACGCTGCACAAGGTCTGGTAGCCGGAACGGGACGGGGGAGGTCCTCCCGGCGCCGGGCAGCGGCCGGGAGGACCTCCGGACGGGTCAGAGCACCCGCCGCTCCTCGGGGACGACCGCCGAGGGGGTGCCGCCGGTCAGCTTCAGCAGGTCGTCGTACGTCATCGGGACGACGGTGTGCGGGTGGCCCGCGGCGGCCCACAGCACCTCGTGGCCGGCGAGGTCGGTGTCGACGACGGTCCGCAGCGGGGCGGGGTGGCCGACGGGGGCGACGCCCCCGATGGCCTGGCCGGTGGCCTCGCGAACCTGCTCGGCGCCCGCCCGGGTGATCGGTCCGGTGCCCAGCCGCCGGGCCAGGTACTCGGTGTCGACGCGGTGGGCGCCACTGGTCATGACCAGCAGGGGCGCGCCGTCGCAGGTGAACACCAGGCTGTTGGCGATGGCGCCGACCTCGCAGCCGAGGGCGGCGGCTGCCTCGGCGGCGGTACGGGCGGAGTCGGGCAGGACCCGGATCTCGCCGGGCAGACCGGCCGCCGCGAGGGCGTCGGCGACCGCCTGACTGCGGGCGGGGAGGGAGGACGTCATCGCGCCGTCCTGCCGGACGCCCGCGGAACGCGCCCGGCCGCGCCCGACGGCGCTGAGGACGGCCCGCACCCCGGCGGTCAGGACGGAGGAGTCCCGTCCGACGCCCCAGACCACCTCGCCCCCGGCACCGCCGGTGTCCCCCGCGTCGTCCGTGCCGTCGGCGCTGCCGCCGCCCCCGATCCTGGCCTCCACGTACGCGACGGCGTCGCTGTCGGGGCCGGTGCGGACGGCGTGCTCGGTGAACCGGAGGATGTCGACGGGGTGCCCGGCCGCACGGAGCGCCGCGGACACCGCGTCCAGCGGCCCGTTGCCCTCACCCCGGAACGCCGTGCCGTCGAGGGTGACCTCGGCCCAGTGCGCGCCGCCGGCCGTCTCCCCCGTGCGCCACGACGCGTCGACGGCGGCGTCCAGGTAGGTGGCCCGGAAGAGCGCGTAGAGCTCGTCGGCGGTGACCTCGCGCCCGCTGTCGTCCGTCGACTCCTGGACCACGCGCGAGAACTCGATCTGGAGGCGGCGCGGCAGGTCGAGGCCGTGCCCGGCCTGGAGCAGGTAGGCGATGCCGCCCTTGCCGGACTGGCTGTTGACCCGGATCACGGCCTCGTAGTCGCGGCCGAGGTCGGCCGGGTCGATCGGCAGGTAGGGGACGTCCCACGGGGCCAGGCCGGGCGGGACGCCCAGGCCGGCGGCGGTCGCGGCGTGGTGGGCGAAGCCCTTCTTGATGGCGTCCTGGTGGGTGCCGGAGAAGGCAGTGTGGACGAGGTCGCCGACGTAGGGGTGGCGTTCGTGGACGGGCAGCCGGTTGCAGTGCTCGACGGTGCGCCGGATCTCGTCGATGTCGGAGAAGTCGACCATCGGGTCGACGCCCTGGGTGTACAGGTTCAGCGCGAGGGTCGACAGATCGACGTTCCCGGTCCGTTCGCCGTTGCCGAAGAGGCAGCCCTCGACCCGCTGGGCGCCGGCCAGGACGGCCAGTTCCGCGCAGGCGACGCCGGTGCCCCGGTCGTTGTGCGGGTGGACGGAGAGGATCACCGAGTCCCGGCGGGCCAGGTGCCGGTGCAGGTACTCGATCTGGTCGGCGTAGACGTTGGGGGTGGCGATCTCGACGGTGGCGGGCAGGTTGTGGACGACCGGGCGGTCGGGGCTCGCGTCCCAGAGCGCGGTGAGGCCGTCGCAGAGCTCCAGGACGTAGTCCGGCTCGGTGAGGTTGAACACCTCGGGCGAGAACTGGAACCGCAGGCCGGGCCGGTCGCCGGCCCGCCGGGCCATGTGCTCGGCGGCTCCGGTGACCAGCGCCCGGACCTCCTCGCGGCTGCGGCCGAGGACGACGTCCCGCCAGACGGGGGCGGTCGCGGTGTAGAGGTGGACGACGACCCGGGGCAGCCCCTCGACGGACTCGAAGGTGCGGTCGATGAGGTCGGCGCGGGCGGCGGTGAAGACGACGACGGTGACGTCCTCGGGCACCGCACCCGGCGTGGTGGCGAGGCGGCGGACGAAGTCGAAGTCGGTCCGGCTGGCGGAGGGGTAGCCGACCTCGATCTCCTTGAAGCCCATGGCCAGGAACAGGTCGAACATCCGCTGCTTGCGCGCCGGGTCCATCGGCTCGGCGAGCGCCTGGTTGCCGTCCCGCAGGTCGACGGGCACCCAGAGCGGGGCCCGCTCGATCCGCCGCGACGGCCACGCGCGGGCGGTGGCCTCGGGCAGCGGTACGCGCCGGTGGGCGGGGCGGTAGCGGTGGAACGGCATCGCGCTGCCGCGCTGCGGGTTCCAGGCGGGGGCGGCGGCCGGGACGGGGCCGGCGGGGGTGCGGAGGGTGGGGAACTGCGGAGTGGTGCCTGGGGCGGTCACGGGGGGTCCTTCGCTGCGCGGTTTCCGCGCGGTCGGTACCGGACGACGACCGGCAGCACGGCACCCCGCAGCGGGGTGCCGGTCCGGTCAGACCCCGCTGCGGCCACCGAGAAGGAGACTCCACGACTGCATAGCGGGTACCGTAACCACGATCCGCCGCCTCGGACAACTCGGTTCCGCAGAACGGACATCGGGCCGTGCGCCGCTGCCGGGCGCCCGCACCGCGGCCCGGCCGGAGCACGTCGGACATCGTCGGAGGTCGGGTCGGAGGCCAGGTCGGAGGCGCGATCGGGCACATCCCGGACGGATTCGGGGCACGGCCGCGGACACGGCCGCGGCACCTCCGGGGGCGGGCCGCAGGGACCGTCCGGCGCCCGGCCGGGACGTTAACCGCACACTGACGCCATGTTAAGGACGTGTGTGCACGTCGTCCGAAGATCGAACGCGCTTTCACTCCTAACACACCGTATGACTAGTATCGCCTCGTCAAAAGACCGTGCCCCGGACGGCCCGGCCCTCACGGACCGGCCGCCAGCCCCAAGGAGACAGTTCTGCGCGCGCGTGCGAATCGGCGGCCCCCGACGCCGAAGGCCCCCCGCAGGCGTCCGCGCCTGTCACTGCGGACGGCACTGCTCGTCCTCGCCCTCGTCCCGAGTCTCGCCCTGGCCGCCCTCTGGGCCGTCACCAGCGGCGTGACCTTCTTCGACTTCCAACGCCAGGCGGCCCAGGGACTGCTGGCGCAGAAGGCGGGACAGCCCTCCAACATCGTCTACTACAACCTCCAGGAGGAGCGCCGGCTCAGTGCCGAGGCGCTCGCCCGGCCCGGCAGCGTCACGGACCAGCTGAAGCGCCAGCGGCAGCTGACCGACGAGGCCGTCACGAAGTTCCAGGCGCTCTCCGGCGAGACCGCCGACAGCGCGCCCACCGACGCCCGCAACGCGGTCGCCGAGGCGCGCCGCGCGCTCGGCAGGCTGGCCGAGCAGCGGTCCGCCGTCGACCGGTCCGCCGTCGACCAGCAGACCGTCTACGCGTACTACACGGACCTGATCGCCGTCGACCTCCGGCTGTTCACCGCGCTCAGCCACGTGGCCAACGGCGAGGTCACCTGGATCTCCAAGACCCTGGTCAACGCGTTCTGGGCCAAGGAGATGCTGGCCCGCGAGGACGCCATCCTGGCCCGCGGCTGGCCCTCCGGGAAGCTCAGCACCGCCGACTACCAGCTGCTCCAGCAGGCCATCGGCGCCCAGGACCACCTGTTCACCGTGCAGGTCGTCCCGTACGTGCCGGCCGACGAGCAGGGTGCCTGGCAGCAGCTCGCCAACAGCCCCGCCTGGCAGGCCAAGGCCACCGTCGAGCAGGCGCTGATCCGGCCCGCCACCGTCGACGCCGGCGGCAGCGTCAAGCTCCCGCAGCTCCAGGACCAGTGGCGACAGGCCCTCGACCAGGTCAACCCGGCGCTGGTGAAGGCCATCGAGACGCGCACCGAGGGCGTCGTCGAGGTCGGCAAGGGCTCGATCATCTCGCTGCTCACCCGGGTCGCGCTGACCGCCGTGATCGGCCTGTTCGCGGTCGTCGCGGTGGTCCTCACCAGCTGGCGGCTCACCCGCTCGCTGCGCCGCCGGATCAAGGAGCTCCAGAGCCAGGCCCAGGAGCTGGAGCGGACCCTGCCCGAGGTGGTGGAGCGGCTCTCGCAGGGCGAGCAGGTCGACGTCGAGGCGGAGAGCCGGGCCATCACGGCCGGACCGCACTCCAACGGCACCGACGAGCTGGCGCAGCTCGGCCAGGCGCTCAACCTGGCCCGCACCTCCGCGCTGGAGACGTCCGTCCGCCAGGCCGAGCAGTACCGCGGCTTCGAGCGGCTGCTCCAGCGGATCGCACGCCGTACCCAGCTGCTGATCGGCCAGCAGCTGCGCAAGCTCGACGAGCTGGAGCGCAAGCACGAGGACCCGGAGGTGCTGGAGGGGCTGTTCGACCTCGACCACCTCACCGCGCGCCTGCGCCGCTACGAGGAGAACCTGGTCATCCTGGCCGGCGGCCAGCCGCAGCGGAAGTGGCGCAAGCCCGTCCCGCTGCTGGACGTGCTCCGCTCCGCCCAGGGCGAGGTACAGGACTACCGCCGGATCATGCTGGACGTCGAGGGCCACCCGTGGCTCTCGGAGCGCGCCGTCGGACCGGTGGCCCACGTGGTCGCCGAGCTGATGGAGAACGCGGCGACCTTCTCGAAGCCGCCCACGCCGGTCGACGTGCGGGCGGCCGTCGTCGGACGCGGCCTCGCCATCGAGATCGAGGACCGCGGGCTCGGCATGGACCCGGACCAGTACGACGCGGCCAACGCGCTGATGACCAGCCCGCCGCGGATGGACGTGCTGGCCCGCGCCGACGACATCCGGCTCGGCTTCTACGTGGTCGCCCGGCTCGCGGCGAGCACCGGCATCAGGGTGGAGTTCCGGCCGTCGGCCTTCGGCGGCACCCGGGTGGTCGTGCTCGTCCCCGGCGAGCTCGTCATCGACGGGGACGCCGACCTGCCGGACGCCGTGCCGGTCGAGCCGATCCCGCTCGCCCGCCGCCAGCGCGGCGCGCACGGCAACGCGGTGCTGGCCTCGGTGACCGAGATGCCCGCTCTGTCGACCGCACCGACCGTGCCGACCGCTGGACCGGTGGTCCTGGTCGACGAGGACGAGGAGGGGCGCGCGGCCATCGAGGCGGCGTTCGGCGACAGCGTCGACACCGCGACCACGGCCCCCACCGCCGCCGGCCCCTCCGACGGCCCCGGCGAGGCCGCCCCCGCCGACCAGGGTGCCTTCCCCCAGGCGGGCGGCTACCCGGAGCAGGGCGGCTACCCCGAGGGCCGCGGCTACTCCGGTGGCAAGACGTTCACCGACGACGACGTCCCCCCGGACACCGACTGGTTCACCGGCAACCCCCGGCCGGAGCCCGCCGAGGCGTTCGCGCTCGTCGAGTACGTGACGCCCGCGGAGGCGGAGCAGCCCGTCGAGCACGGTTCGCCCGGCTACCAGGCACCCGCGTACGGCGGACCGGGCTACGACGGCACCCCGGCCCACGGCAGCCCCGCCCACGCCGGTGCCCCGGAGGCCGCGCTCCCGCCGTACGACGCCCCCGCGTACCCCGACATCGCCTACGCGACGGTGACGCCCGCCGAGGCGCCGTACGCCGACGAGCAGTACCGGCCCGCCGACCACTACCGGCTCGCGGAGCGCCGGGAGCGGCGCGAGTACGACTCCGCGATCCCGCTCAGCGCCCCGGAGACCGGCCAGCCGCCGCTCCCGCAGCGCGTCCGGCAGGCCAGCCTCGCCGCCGAGCTGCGGGTCCCGCCGCAGCCCCGGGCCGACCACGGCGCCACCGCCGGCGGGCAGGCCGACGCCCCCGGGCTCGTCGGGCAGGGTGGGCAGGACGGTGCGGCGGGGCCCTTCCAGCGGCCGCCCCGCCGGTCGGGCGCGACCATCGGCGCCTTCCAGCGCCAGTCCCGCGCCGCGCGCGGCCAGGGGCCGGACCCGGACGGCACGGGTCCCGAGCACCCCGACTCCCCGGCACCCCCCACCCACGCCGGCCCCCCGACTCCCGCGCCGGGCCCGTCCCCCTGGGCCCTCCCCGCCGCGGACCCCCGAACCACGAGGACGGAAGACCAGTGATGAACCGTACGATCGCCACCCACCAGGACCTGGACTGGCTGCTGGACGGACTCGTCGACTCGGTGGCCGGGACCAGAAGCGCCGTCCTGCTCTCCGACGACGGCCTGGTCGTCAGTCACTCGCGGACCATCGAGCGGTCGGACGCCGAGCGGCTGGCCGCCGTCGCCACCGGCCAGCAGAGCCTGGCCCGCGGCGTCGGCCAGCTCTTCGACGGCGGTCCGGTGCACCAGGTGATCGTCGAGCTGGCCGAGGTCTGGCTGTTCATCATCGCCGCCGCCCAGGGCACCCACCTGGCCGTGGTCGCCTCCCAGGAGGTGGACGCCGAGGTCATGTCGGTGGCCATGCACACCCTGGTGCAGCAGGTGGGCCAGAAGATGAGCACCCCGGCCCGCAACGAGTTCGACGCCTTCGCGGCCCGGAACCGGGGCTGAGACGCCGGTGCGCCCCCACTGGAGCGAGCCCGACGAGGACGACGACGAGGACTACGGCGCGGGCACGATGGTGCGCCCCTACACCATCACCCGCGGCCGGGTCGCGCCCGAACGCGACGACCTCACCCTGATCACCCTGCTGACCACCGTCGACGACCCGGCGGCCGAGGCGCTGGCCCGGGGCTCCCGGTCCGGGCCGCGCTCCCTGCAGCCGGAGCACCGGATGATCCTGGAGCGCTGCCGCCGTCCGGCCGCCGTCGCCGAGGTGTCGGCCGGCCTCAACCTGCCGGTCTCGGTCACCAAGATCCTGCTGGGCGATCTCATCTCGCAGGGCCTGCTGCTGGCCCGGCCGCCGCTCTCGGTGGCCCGGGTCAGCGGGGGCGTGGACCTCGGACTGCTGACGGCCGTACGCGAAGGACTCCGGAGACTCTGAACCATGGCACCGACCGCACCCCTCCCCTCCCCCGGACCGCACGCAGCGGGGCCGAACCGCCTGGCCGCCGGGGGCCCGGCCTCCCACGGCCCGACGACGGCCCCCGCCGCCGTCAAGATCCTGATCGCCGGCGGCTTCGGCGTCGGCAAGACCACCCTGGTCGGCTCGGTCAGTGAGGTCGCGCCGCTGCGCACCGAGGAGCTGCTGACCCGCGCCAGCGTCGGCGTCGACGACCTGTCGGGCATCGACAGCAAGGAGACCACCACCGTCGCCCTGGACTTCGGCCGGATCACGGTCAATCCGGAGCTGGTGGTCTACCTGTTCGGCACGCCCGGCCAGGAACGGTTCTGGTTCATGTGGAACGACCTGGTGAACGGCGCGCTCGGCGGGATCGTCATCGCCGACACCCGCCGGCTGGACACCAGCTTCGCCTCGATCGACTTCTTCGAGAGCCGGGGCATCCCGTTCGTGGTGGCGATCAACTGCTTCCACGCCCACAACACCCGCGGCCCGGAGGAGATCCGGGCCGCTCTGGACCTGGACCCGCAGGTGCCGATGCTGCTCGGCGACGTGCGGGAGCGGACCTACGGGCGGGACCTGCTGCTGGCCCTGGTCGACCATCTGATGGACCTCTCGACGGCCGCAGCGGTCGGCTGAAACGTTTCTTCGCCCGCCGGCCCCTCCCCCGGCCGCCGGGCTCCCCCCTCCCCTCCCGTTTCCCCTCCCGCTTGGAGAACCCGTCATGACCCCACCCCTGCGCGTACTCGTCCACGGCGGCGGCATCGGCGGCCTGACCGCGGCCACCGCCCTCGCCCGGCGCGGCCACCGGGTCGACGTCGTCGAGCTGCGCGACGAACTGGAGGCGCTGGGCGTCGGCATCATCCAGCCGTCCAACGCGCTGCACGTGATGCGTGAGATCGGCGTGCTGGAGCAGTGCGTCAAGGCCGGCTTCGAGTGGGAGGTGCTGACCATCTGCGACCCGGCCGGCGTCACCGTCGCGAAGATCCCGCAGCCCCGGATGGGCGACGCGCCCTCCAACAACGGCATCCCGCGGCCGGTCCTGGCCCAGGTGCTCAACGAGGCCGCCACCACCGCCGGCGCGAGCATCCGGTTCGGCACCACGATCACCGAACTCGTCGACGAGGGCGAGGAGGTGGCGGTCACCCTGTCCGACGGGCAGAGCAGCCGCTACGACCTGGTGGTCGGCTTCGACGGCATCGGCTCGCCGCTGCGCCGGCACCTGTACGGCGAGACCTACGCGCCCGAGTACACCGGCTTCGCCAACTGGCGCGTCACGCTGCCGCGTTCGCCCGAGGTGCAGGGCGTCGTGATGTCCGCCGGCAACCTCAAGGCCAAGGCGCTGCTCACCCCGATCAGCGAGGACCTGATGTACCTGGGCTCGGTGTTCGCCGAGGCCGAGGACTTCCGTCCGGACCCGGAGCTGGCCCACGAGCAGCTGCGCGAGCGGCTGGCCGGCTTCGGCGGCCCGATCGCCGAGGCCCTGGCGCAGGTCGTCGACCCGGCGGCCGTGGTGTACACCCGGATCTCCCAGGTGACGGTCGAGGAGCCGTGGCACGTCGGCCGGGTGGTGCTGGCCGGCGACGCCGCGCACGCCTCCACCCCGCACCTGGCCCAGGGCGCGGCGATGGCCGTCGAGGACGCGCTGGTGCTCGCCCAGAGCCTGGACGCCGCCGAGACCGTGCCCGCCGCGCTGGCCGCCTGGGAGGAGCGCCGCCGGCCGCGCGCGATGTGGGTGCAGGCGCTGTCCCGGGCCGTCCTCAAGCAGGAGACCGGCACGCCGACCACCGCGGAGGAGGACGAGCTGCTGAAGGTCGGCATCCCGGGCGCCGCGCACGTCCTCGTCCAGCCGTACTGAGCCTTCCCTCGGTTGTGACCGGCCCGGGCCCGGTGCGGACGTGTGTCCGCGCAGGGCCCGGGCCTGAGCCGTGGGTCAACGCGACGTCGGTCCCGGGCGGGCCGCCGGGGCCGTGCCGGTCGCACCGGCCGGGCCGGTCGGCGTCCGGGTGACGGCGTGCCGGCGCCGCCAGACCTCGGCCGAGATCCGGGCCACCAGCCGGGCCGCCGGGTCCGCCTCCGCCTCGTCCGCCCCGGAGGCCAGCGGACCGGTGTAGCAGACGGCCAGTAGGTACGGCGGGCAGTCGTCCGGGTGGACGAGGCCGACGCTGTGCCGCACCCCGGGGAACCAGCCGTTCTTGAACGCCACCCGGGTGCCCGGCGGCAGCCCGGCCGCGAGGTCGACCCGGAACGCGTTGCGTTCGAGCAGGGCCAGCAGCTCCGGTTCGCCGTCGAGGGACTGGAGGAGGCGGACCAGGTCGCGGGCGGTCACCCGGTTGTGCAGGCCCGCGTCGCGCGCCCGGTGGTCCTCGATGCCGCGCGGGCTGGAGCTGTGCGTCGCGCCCGCGCGCCGCCAGGCCCCGGCGACGGCGGCGTGGCCGGTCCGGGCGAGACAGAGGTTGGTGGCGAGGTTCGAGGAGTGGGTGATCATCCGCTCGGCGAGCAGCCGGAGCGGCGCCGTCCGGCCGAGCAGGCTCCAGGGGACGGGGTCGCTGTCCCAGTCCGGATCGTTGCCGAACTCGCCGCCGGCGGCCGAGGCGAAGGCGTTCACGACCGGGACGCGGGCGTCCAGGTCCACCCCGCTGCGGTGGAGCGCGGCCAGGACGGCCACCTTCATCGTGCTCGCCGCGTCGTGCGGCTCGTCCCCGGCCCGGGCGAACACCGGGTCACCGCCCCAGGGGGCCACCACGACAGACAGCATGGTCGCTTCCGTTCCCGACCGCGGTGGTGTCGAAACCGGCGGCACCGCGGGGCGGCGGCACGACGGGGCCGCCCTCCCGGAGGCCCTGCCGGCAGCCCCACCGGCGTCCCGGGCGGCCGCGGAACGCGGCGGCCGCCCGGGGCGGCGTCACGTCCAGCCCTGCGACTCCGTGAGCAGGTGGCGGTGCAGATGGGCGAGTCGGGCGTCGGCCAGCGTGCCGGCGCGGGTGGCGAGGTTGCCCGTACGGGCGTCCGTTCGTCTATCACCGGCTGAACCGGGTCGGCGCGCAGGTCGAGCTGGTCGATCTGGGCCGCCAGCCGGCCTTCCTGGACGCCTGGCACCCCGGCGGCCCGCCGATGCCCGCCGATGCCCGCCGTCAACGAGGAGAGGACCCCGCGGACCCGGCAGGGCCTGCGGACCGGGCCGGTCCGGCCCGGTGGCCACCGCCGTGGCGGGGCCGCCGGGGGGTCAGCCGGGCCGCCGGGTGGGCCGCGGTGTCGAGGGGCTCCGTCCGCACCGGGTGGGCGAGTTCGGCGAGGTAGTGGGCGCGGGGGGCCGGGGCGGCCCCGAGGGTGCGGACGTGCGGGGAGTCCCACTGCGCGTCGAGCAGCCGGCCGCCGGCGTCGGCGAAGCGGGTGGCGAGGTCGGCGACGGCGACGCGCGCGGCGTCGGGGCGGCGGTGGAACATCGAGTCGAGGCTGAGCACGGAACCGGTGACGATGCCGAAGACGCCGCCGACCAGCTCCTCCCCCTCCCAGACCTCGGCGCTGTGGGCCGCACCGAGCCGGTGCAGCCGGACCAACGCCTCCTGCAACCCGGCGGTGAGCCACGGGGGTTCGCGCCCCTCCGCACAGGCGGCGAGGACCTCCTCGAAGGCCCGGTCGGCGCTGGTCCACCAGCCGAGGCGGTTGCGGAGCAGCCGGGAGAGCTTGCGCCCGACGCGGACCTGCTCCGGGGCGATCACCGGGCGCGGGTCGGGCGACCACCAGCCGAGCGCGTACGGGTCCCGGTGGTCCGGTCCCGGTAGCAGGACGACGTCCCCCGCCGCCACCGCGTCCTCGTACCGGGCCTCGTTGAAGGCGCTCGCGTAGTCGTCGGCGGCGGGCAGCGGGAACAGCCCGCGCCGGTACGCCGCCAGCAGCACGTCCGGCTCCAGCGTGCCGCCGAACGCCGCAGGACCGTCGGCGGGCGCCCGCGCGACGTCCACGGCGTCGAACAGGCCCGCCGCCGAGGGGGGTTCGGTCGCCCGCCCGCCGTCCGGCGCCGTCACCTCATCGCTCCCAGCGGCGGGACGAGGAAGCCCTCGGCGGTCAGCTGCGTCAGGTAGAGGTCCAGCAGCTCGCCGTCCACGGCGGGCAGTTGGATGCCGCTTCCGGCGAGGGCGTGGTCGGTGTTGGCCCGGTCGAAGAGCGGGAACGTCGGGCGGAAGTACATCTCGCTGATGGAGAGTTCGGTGCCCGGCGCGCGGTCGACGAAGAGCGGCACGAACGGGGTCACCGGGTGGGTGGGGTGGCCGGCGGCGAACCGGATCAGCCCCTGGACCCACTCGCCGTAGGGCACCTCGTCCACCGGGTAGCCGCGCGCGCGGAGCCGGTCGGCGAGGTCGGCGAGGCCCGCGGGCCGCGGTGACGTGATGTGGTAGACCTCGCCGTTGGCGGGGGCGTGGGCGACGATGTGGGCGACGGCGCGGCTGAACCGGTCGGCGGGGACGAAGTCGAGCGGTAGCCGGACGTCCGGGTAACTCCCGCTCTCCGCCATGTACTTGATCAGCGCGCAGAGTTCGGTGCCGGTGTTCATCACACCTCCGGCGAGGTCCCCGGTGACGTCGTTGGTGCGCATCACCGTGACCGGCAGCCCGGCCGCCGCCGCGTTGTGCAGCAGCTGCTCGGCCACCCACTTGCTCTCCACGTAGCCGACGGCGAGCTTCTCGGGGTGGGCGAGCGGAGTCCGTTCGGTCACCTCGCGGACGCCGGCCGCGCCGAACCCGGCGAGCACCGCGAGGGTGGAGAGGTAGTGCACGGGTATGCCGCGCGAGTGCCCGGCGAGCCGGACCACCTCGCGGGTGCCGCCGACGTTGGGGCCGCGCAGCTGCTGGTACGGGTAGATGAAGTTGACCTGGCCGCCGAGGTGGTGGATGGCGTCGAGGCTGTCCGCCAGCTCCTCGAACCGGTGCTGGGTCAGACCGAGCAGCGGCTCGGCGAGGTCGCCGACCAGCGGGACCACCCGGCGGTCGGCCAGGTCGTGCCGGAGGAACCGCTGCTGGGCCGCGCGGATGCGTTCCAGCGCGTGTTCCTCGTCCGGGGCCCGGACGAGGCAGTGGATGCGGGCCGCGGTGGTGTGCAGCAGCGTGTCGAGCAGGTGGGCGCCGCAGAAGCCGGTGGCGCCGGTGAGCAGGATCTCGGTGGGTTCGGCGCGGGAGGGCGCGGGGTGCCAGGACTGCCGGACGGGGGTGCTGAGCCGGGCCTCGGCGGTCCAGTCGACGGCGGCGCGGCCGGGAGCGGGCGCGCCGCCGGGGGCGTCCTCGCCCGCGCGGGCGGCCCGGGTGGCCGCGGCGAAGGCGCGCAGGGTGGCGTCCCGGAGCAGCGAGCGGGTGAGCCCGCGGATCCGGGTGACGTCGATGCCGAACATGATCCGGGCCCGGGCGATCATCTCCATGGCGAGCAGGGAGTTGCCGCCGAGGTCGAAGAAGTCGTCGTCGGGGCCGACCTGTTCGACGTCGAGGAGTTCGGACCAGAGGTGGCCTACGCCGACGTCGACGGCGTCGCCGGTACCGGCCCCGCTGCTCCCGTTGCCGCCGCTGCTGTCACCACCGCCGCTGCCGCCGCTCGCACCGCCCGGGCCGGGGCCGCTCCCGTTCCCGCTCCCGTTCCCGGCGGAGGCGCGCAGGCCGTCCGCGGCACCGTCCGCCTCCTCGCCGTCCCGGCGCTGCAACTGCGGTCGGGTGTGCGGCAGTCGGCGCCGGTCGATCTTGCCCGCCGGGGTGAGGGGCATGGAGTCGAGCAGGACGAACTCGGCGGGGACCATGAAGTCGGGGAGCCGTGCGGCCAGGAAGGCGCGGATCTCCCGGCGCCGGGCCCGGGCGCCGGACGCGCCCCGGTCGCCGAGCGTGTAGTAGGCGGTGAGGACGTGGGCGCCGTCGTCGCCGTCGTCGGCGGCGACCCGGGCCTGTCGGACGTCCGGGTGGGAGGCCAGGACGGACTCGATCTCGGCGGGGTCGACGCGGTAGCCGCGGACCTTCACCTGGTCGTCGAAGCGGCCGAGGATCTCCAGCAGGCCGTCGGCCCGCCAGCGGCCCGCGTCACCGGTCCGGTACATCCGGTCGCCGGGGGCGGCCGCGTAGGGGTCGGGCAGGAAGGACTCGGCGGTGAGCGCGGGCGACTTCCAGTAGCCGCGGGCGAGACCGGGGCCGCCGAGGTAGATCTGGCCCTTCTCGCCGGGCCGGACTGGGCTGAGCCGGGCGTCCAGGACGTGCACCCGCACACCGGGCAGCGGTCTGCCGATCGGCACGGGCGCGTCGATGCCGCCGGGGTGCCGGTCGGAGGCGGAGCGCCGGTCGCCGGCGCGGTGCCGGTCCGGGGCGGGGTGGCCGTCCGGGGAAGACTGACCGTCCAGCGAGGGGTGGCCGTCCGGGGAGGGACGGCCGGCTCCCGGCGGGTGGAGGACGGACCCGTGGGTGCCGGCGGCCAGCACCTCGGGCGTGATCTCACAGAGGGTGGAGGTGACGGCCGCCTCGGTCACGCCGTAGGCGTTGACCAGCCGGACCCCGGGCAGCCGGTCCAGGCAGGTCCGGCAGTCGTCGGCGTGCACGGTGTCGCCGCCGACGACGATCAGCCGCAGCCCGTCGGGGGCGGGCCCGCCCTCGGGGAGCAGCGCGACCACGTGGTGCCAGTACGCGGGGGTGAGGTCGGCGACGGTGAGGCCCAGTTCGCCCATCCGGTGGACGAGTTCGGTGGGCGCCCAGGTGCGGGCGCCGCCGAGGACGAGGGTGGAGCCCGCGGTGAGGGCGGCGAAGACCTGTTCCAACGAGGTGTCGAAGCCCAGGGCGGCGAGCTGCAGCACGCGGTCCCGAGGGGTGAGTCCGTAGGCGCGAACGACCCGGTCCAGGGTGAAGACCAGGGAACGGTGGGTGACCGGGACGCCCTTGGGGGTTCCGGTGGTACCGGAGGTGTAGATCAGGTAGGCGAGGTCCCCGGGCGCGGCCGGGTCCTCGGGCGGGGCCGGGTCGCCGGACGCGGCGCCGGCCGGTGCGACGGCGCCCGCCGGTGCGGTGGCGTCGGCCCCGAGCACCTGCACCCCGGGGAAGGTCCGCCCCTCCTCCGCGACGACCACGTCCGCCCCGCAGTCCTCGACCAGCCCGGTCAGCCGCCGCTCGGGGTGGACCGGGTCCAGCGGCAGGAAGGCGCCGCCGGCCTTGAGGACGCCGAGCCAGGCCGTCACCAGGTCCGCGCCGCGTTCCAGGCAGACCGGGACGACCCGCTCCGCCCGTACGCCCCGGGCGCGCAGGGCGGCGGCGAGCCGGTCACTGCGGCGGTCGAGCTCACGGTAGGTGAGCGCGTCGCCGTCGTCGGTGAGGACGGCGAGGGCGTCGGGGGCGTGCGCGGCACGGGCCCGGAACATGCCGTGCACGGTTCCGGTGGATCCGGCGCGGCCCGGCGTGCGGGCCGCGGCCGGCCCGTCCGGATCCGCGCACTCCGACCCGGTGCGGGCCGGTCTCGCGCCGTCGGGTCCGGCGTGGGCCGCGCCGTGGCCGACCGGGCCGAGCCCGGCCGGGTGCCACTCGCGGTCCACGTAGTCGCGGCACTCGTCGCGCCGCGCGGGCCCGAACACGGTGCGCCATCCACTGGGTACCGTGAAGTCACCGGGCCAGATCGTATACTGACCGTCTTGATTGCAGAGCACGGCGTGACGCCCGGAGTTCGCCTCCGAACGCGCGCCCCGCGCGCTGTCTGCTGCATCATCCACCGGCTTGACCTCATGCTGTGGCGGCAGAATGCTGGGAGGTGCGACATTTCCGACTATACGCACTCACGGCTCATTTCAAACGTCCGACCGAACGCCGCTCGGACGCTCGTGAGCCCCTGCCCGAAAGGCCCCGAGACCCGCCGGACCCTCCGCCCGTCACCACGGGTGAACCGCTCACGGGCGGCCCGACCGCCCCGTCCTCGCCCGAACTCGCCCGCCCGACAGGCGGGGTGATGTCGTGGAGGAGGTAGCCTCGTTGACTCGTCGGCGACAACGCCTGATGGCCTGTTACCTGGTCTGGATGGTGCTGTTCACGGCCATCTACTACACCAACCCCTCGCAGCGGATCATCTGGTGGACGGGCATCGGCCTGGGCGGCGTCGCCGCCATCGTGGTCGGCGTCCGTCTCAACCGCCCGTCCCACGCGATGTTCTGGTACCTGCTGGCACTCGCCAACCTCAGCTTCACGGCGGGCGAGGTCGTCCAGGTCATCCAGATGCAGTTCCTGCACCTCGGCAGCCCGTTCCCCTCCGTCGCCGACGGCTTCTACCTCGCCGAGTACCTGCTCTACGCGGCCGGCGTCCTGGGCTTCATCCGCTGGCGTACGGCACATCAGGACCGGGCCAGCCTGCTGGACGCGCTCATCCTCACCATGGGCCTGGCCCTGCTCGCCTGGATCTACCTGATCCTGCCGTACACCCGGAACCCGGACCTCGGCTGGTTCCAGAAGGCCGTCGCCATCGCCTACCCGCTCGGCGACGTGGTCGTCCTCGCGCTGCTGCTGCGGCTGGTGGTGCCGCGCGGCGGGTTCAGCCGCTCGCTCCAGCTGCTCGCCATCGGCACCGTCGGCCTGTTGGCCGCCGACGTCGCCTACGGCCTGATCCTGCTGCACGGCGAGTGGCACATCGGCACCCCCGTCGACCTCGGCTGGGCGGCCTTCTACACCGCCTGGGGCGCGGCCGCGCTGCACCCGTCCATGGTCGAACTGACCAGACCCATCCCCAGCCAGCAGCCCGACCTCAGCCCCGGCCGGCTCGCCCTGCTCACCCTCGCCTCCCTGATCGCGCCGACCATCCTGATCGTCGAGTCGGTCCTCGGAAACACCAGCAACGCCGGGGTGATCGGCGCCTTCTCCGCCGTCCTCTACCTGCTCGTGCTGGCCCGGCTGGCCGTCGTGGTCCGCGCCCGCAGGCAGGCCGTCGCGCGGGAACGCGCCCTGCGCGAGGCCGGATCCTCGCTCACCGCGGCGGTCACCGTCGAGGAGGTCGCCGACGCCGTCCAGGCCGCCGCCTCGACCCTGATGCCCACGGAGGACGGTCACGTCGCGCTGCTCGCCGTCACCGAGGGCGGCATGCTGCACGTCCGGCACGCCCAACGCGGCTCCGGCCACCACCCGATCCGGGGCGGCGACTCCGACGAGGTGCTCGCGCTGGCCGCCTACCGGGAGACCAGACTGCTGCCCGTCGAGGCCGTCGGCGCCGGCCTCTCCGGCCGCCTCGACGGCATGCCCAACGCCCTGCTCTGCCCGCTCACCCTCGCCGAGCGCCCCTCCGGGGACCCGCTGATCGGCGCGCTCATCGTCACCGGCACCGAGCAGGAACTGACCAGCCTGTGGGGTTCACTGGAGATCCTGGCCGCCCAGGCCGCCCTCGCCGTCGAGCGCGTCACGCTGAGCCAGGAGATCACCCGCCGCAACAGCGAAGCCTACTTCCGCACACTGGTGCAGAGCGCCAGCGACGTCATCCTGATCCTGAACGCCGACGACTCCGTCCGCTACGCCTCGTCCTCCTCCGCCGAGCGGGTCCTCGGCTATCCCGACCTCAACGGCACCCTGATCACCGAGCTCGTCCCGCCCGAGGACAGCCGGGCCGTCGGCGGCGCGCTGGCCCGGATGCGCGGCCCGGACGGCGCCGGCAGCCGGTCCGGCGGCGACACGCAGCGTGAGCACTGGCGTCTGCTGCGCTCCGACCGCACCCTGATCGAGGCCGAGGTCCGCTGCAACGACCTGCGCGACGACCCGACCGTCGGCGGCCTGGTGCTCACCCTGCGCGACGTCACCGACCAGCGGCAGATGGAGCGCGAACTCACCCACCGCGCCTTCCACGACTCGCTCACCGGCCTGGCCAACCGCGTCCTCTTCCTGGACCGGGTCGGCCACGCGCTCTCCCGCGGCGAACGCAGCGGGGCCGTCACCGGCGTGCTCTTCATCGACCTGGACGACTTCAAGATGGTCAACGACACCCAGGGGCACGCGGTCGGCGACGAGCTGCTGGTCGCCGTCTCGCTGCGGGTCTCCACCGCGCTGCGCACCTCCGACACGGCGGCCCGGCTGGGCGGCGACGAGTTCGCGGTGCTGGTCGAGGACGCGGTGCGGCCCGCCGACGTGGGCGGGATCGCGGACACCGTGCTGGCCGCCTTCGCGGAGCCGTTCAAGCTGAGCGCGGGCGCGGTCCGGGTGACGGCCAGTATCGGCGTGGCGACGACGGAGGACAGCGTGGACACCACCGAGCTGCTCAGCCACGCCGACCTGGCGCTGTACTCGGCGAAGGCGGCCGGCAAGCGGCAGTGGTGCCCCTACCAGCCCGCGTTGCAGGCCGGGATGGTGGAGCGGCACGAGCTGAACGAGAACCTGGACACCGCGATCGCCGAGTCCGCGTTCCGGCTGTACTACCAGCCGATCGTCGACCTGGCGACCGGTGACCTCGTCGCCTTCGAGGCGCTCGTGCGGTGGCCGCACGACCGGCGCGGCATGGTCCTGCCCGACGAGTTCATCGCCCTCGCCGAGGAGAGCGGCCAGATCGTGCCGCTCGGAGCCTGGGTCCTGGAACGCGCCGCCCAGGAGGCCGCCGTCTGGCACCGGCAGAGCACCGCCGTCCGCGCCGCCGCGGGCCGGCCGCCGCTGCGGGTCAACGTCAACGTCTCCGCCCGGCAGTTCCGCGACGCCGGCTTCGTCGACGTGGTGCGCGGCGCCGTCCGGGCCTCCGGTATCCCGGCCGAGTCGCTGGTGCTGGAGCTGACCGAATCCGTGCTGATGCGCCGGGACGGGCGCGTCCACACCGACATGCGGACCCTGGCGGACCTGGGCGTCGGCATCGCCATCGACGACTTCGGCACCGGGTACTCGTCCCTGTCGTACCTGCGGGAGTTCCCGATCTCGATCCTCAAGATCGACAAGTCCTTCATCGACGGCCTCGGCCACTCCCCGCAGCAGTACGCGCTGGTCGAGGGCATCACCCGGATCGCCGACACCCTCGACGTGCAGGTCATCGCCGAGGGCATCGAGAACCCCGAGCAGCGCGACCTCCTCGCCGGGATGGGCTGCCCGCTCGGCCAGGGCTACCTCTTCGCCCACCCGCTCACCCCGGACCAGGCCCGCACCTTCATCGCCGAGTGGACGGCCGCCCCCGACGGACGGCCGGACAGCCGCCCGGCCCCGGCGTAGGCGGGTCCCGCCGCCGCTCCCGTTCCCGGCCCGGCAGTGGGCCGGGAACGGGAAGGAGAGGGGGGAGGGGACCAGAAAGGGGGCCGGAAGCGGATCAGGCGGGCCGGAAGGGCTCGGCCGTCGCGAGCAGCCGCTTCGGGAGGTACGGGGAGTCGACCCGGATCCGCCAGCCCCGGCGGCGGGCGTGGCACGCCAGACCCAGGACGGCGAGGTCGACCGCCGAGTCGCTGCTGTCCGCGCGATCCGCGACCCGGTAGTAGTCGCGGTGCACCTCCAGGGCGTCCACCAGGGCCAGGTTGAAGCTCTCCTCGTCCCCCTCGACCAGCTGCGAGAAGAGGACGACGGGCGGCGGGAAGAAACCCCAGTCCTTCCCCTGCTCGACCTCCGCCAGGGCCCGTTCCGTCGCCGGTACGGGGTCCTCGCCCCGGAGGTAGTCGTGCAGGGCCTCCGGGTAGGAGGCGAACGCCGACCGGGGCGCACCGTCCCGGAGTGCGACGGCGGGACCGGCGTGGACCAGCGGGGCGAGATCCTCGCGCGCGCCGGAGACCAGGGCGAGGGAGACAGCCTTGCACCAGCCCCAGGGGCCCGCCTCGTCCCTGTCCAGGGTGGCGGGGTAGCGCAGCGTCCGGCCGTCGATCGCCACCTCCACCTCGGTGCCCGGCGCGGCGAGGGCGGTCCGGAACACCGTCGCCGCCATGCGGGAGGCCCGGCGCAGCCTGGCGATCTCGCCTTCCCCGACGTCGTCGGCCTGCGAGGCGCGGGCCTTGAAGAACATCTCCTCGTAGCGGGCCACGCCCGCCAGCCGCCAGACGGCGAGCGGCTTCCCGTCGACCGGGGTGAACGCCTCCTCGGCCTCCCGGGCTAGGAACGCCGCGCCGTCCGGGTGGACGGCCTGCGGCTCCCCCGGCCGCTCGACCCTCACCGGCCCGGCGGCCAGGGCGGCGACCGCGTCCGGGCGGCGGTCCCGGCCGAAGGGCCCGACCCGCGGGCCGGGCGTCTCGAACCCGGTGACCAGGGTGCGCGGGAGGTAGTCGGTGTCGACCGCCGGCCACCAGCCCGGGCCCCGGTACGCGAGCGCGGCCAGGGCGAGCGGTACCAGCGGGAGGAGGCTGCCCGGCCGGGCGTGGACGGGGTTCGTCCGGCTCTGCCGGAGCAGCAGCCCGGTCAACCCGGCGTCGAACGCCGCCCGGTCCCCGGCGACCAGGGCGCGCAGCGTGACCAGGCCGGCGGCGTGCGGCCGGTCGAGCAGGTCCTCGCCGCTCGCCTCCCCGCGCCCGCGGACGCGTTCCAGCGCCGCGTCGACGGCGGCGAGCCGCTCCTGCGGGCTCGGCGGGTAGGACGCGTCCTCGTCGTCCAGGACGCCGACGGCCTGGGCCAGGAGTCCGGTGGCGAGCTCGACGACGGGGTCACCGGCCGAGCCCGCGTCGAACTTCTGCCGGGCGAAGCAGAACGCCTCCCCGTGGTGGTGGGCCCGGTCCGAGAGGATCGCGAGGCAGAACGCGTCGAGCCACTCGTACGGGGCGACCCCGCCCGCACCGTCGTCGTCCTCGCCGGGTTCGTAGGTGATCCCGAAGTTCACGTAGTCGAGGAAGACCTGGAAGTCGACGTGCGGGAAGTACGCGGCGAACGCGACGGCTCCGGCGGCGGACTCGGTGGCGTCCTTCAGGACGGCCCTGGCCTCCGGGGTGTCCAGGGCGGGCCGCTCGGCCGAGAGGGCGCCCAGGTACTCGACGAACTCGTCCGCGAGGTACGTCCATTCCCGGGAGGCCATCCGGCCGGCCCGCGACATGGAGTGGACCTCCCTTCCGATCCGGTTGGTGAAGTCCTCACGTGTCGTCGAAAGCAACGCCTCGCCCACCTGGTGACGCTCTATCCGCACAGCCCCGCTCCTTGCTCCTGACCTGCACGTCAGCCTACGGGCGCGGTCGGTCACCGCCTCGCGCGGGTCGGACCGGCGGGAACCGCCCGTCCGGAGGGGCGCGGGGCGGCCGACGGGCGCTACGCCCGGCGGTAGGCGCCCGCGCGGGCGGCGGCCTCGGCGGCGTCGGCGGCGCGGTCGGCGGCGGCCTCGTCCAGCGGGTCGCCGGTGGTCAGCATCCGGTAGTAGAGCGGGGCGGAGACGGCCCGGACCACCTCGAACGGGTCGGTGTCGGGCGGCAGTTCGCCGCGCTCGACCGCGTCGGCCACGCACGGCGCCCACTCGGCGACCCGGACCAGGTAGAAGCGGTGCAGGGCCTCGGCCGCCGCCTCGTCACAGGTCGCCGCCACCAGGACGGCGCGGAACAGCGCGCCCTGGCGCGGGTCGGCGAGGGTGCGCGCGACGAGCCGGGCGTTGGCGCGGAGGTCGTCGCGGAGCGAGCCGGTGCGCGCGCGGGGCAGGGACTGCTCGGCCATGTCCGCGAGCAGGTCGGCCATCAGTGCGCCGGTGGAGCCCCAGCGGCGGTAGACCGTGGTCCGGCCGACCTCGGCCCGGCGGGCGAGGTCGCCGAGGTCGAGTCCGGCGAAGCCGACCTCGACGAGGGCGTCCTCGGCGGCCCGCAGGACGGCGGCCCGGACGCGGGCGGTGCGACCGCCGGGGCGCTGGGCGCCGGGGGCGGCGCCGGGGGCGGGGGCGTCGGGAGTGGCGTTCTCCGGAGTCATTAACGGGATTCCCGTTCCGTTAGGGGTGGGCGCGGTGCTAAGGTCAGGACATCTTAACGGAACAAGAGTCCCGTTAGCGGAGGGCGTGCAGTGCAGTCGCCCACCGGGACGGGGAGGGAGCACAGTCATGGAGTACCGCCAGCTCGGAGCGTCCGGCCTCAAGGTCCCCGCACTCTCGCTCGGCACCGGCACCTTCGGCGGCAGCGGCCCGCTGTTCGGCGCCTGGGGCACCACCGACGTCCAGGAGGCCCGCCGCCTGCTCGACATCGCGATCGACGCCGGCGTCACCCTGTTCGACACCGCCGACGTCTACTCGGACGGCGCCTCGGAGGAGGTGCTCGGCCAGGCGGTCAAGGGCCGTCGCGACCAGGTGCTGATCTCCACCAAGGCCGGCCTGCCCACCGGCGACGGCCCCAACGACGCCGGCACCTCGCGCGCCCGCCTGATCACCTCCGTCGACGCCGCCCTGCGCCGCCTCGGCACCGACTACCTCGACCTCTTCCAGCTGCACGCCTTCGACGCCGCCACCCCGGTCGAGGAGGTGCTCGCCACCCTGGACGACCTGGTCCGCGCCGGGAAGATCCGCTACACCGGCGTCTCCAACTTCTCCGGCTGGCAGCTGATGAAGTCGCTCGCCGCCGCCGACGCGCACGGCCGCCCCCGCTACGCCGCCCACCAGGTCTACTACTCGCTGGTCGGTCGCGACTACGAGTGGGAGCTGATGCCGCTCGGCCACGACCAGGGCGTCGGCGCCCTGGTGTGGAGCCCGCTCGGCTGGGGCCGGCTCACCGGGAAGATCCGCCGGGGCACCCCGATCCCGGCCGGCAGCCGCCTGCACGACACCGCCGACTACGGCCCGCCGGTGGAGGACGAGCTGCTCCACGACGTCGTCGACGCGCTCGACTCCGTCGCGAAGGAGACCGGCCGCACCGTCCCCCAGGTGGCGATCAACTGGCTGCTGCGCCGCCCGACCGTCTCCTCGGTCATCATCGGGGCCCGCAACGAGGAGCAGCTGCGGCAGAACCTCGGCGCCGTCGGCTGGGAGCTGACGGTCGAGCAGATCGCCCGCCTGGACGCGACCAGCGGCCGCACCGCCCCGTACCCCTACTTCCCGTACCGCCGCCAGGCGGCCTTCGCCCGCCTGAACCCGCCCCTGGCGGGGTGACGGGGCATCCTCAAAACCGATTGCGGCAACGGCTGCGGGCACGGCAGAGTCGCCGACATGATCGAACTGCGTGCACTGACCTCCGACGACTGGCGGCTCTGGCGCGGACTGCGCCTCGCCGCCCTGGGCGAAGCGCCCTACGCCTTCGGCTCCACCCTGGCCGACTGGCAGGGCGAGGGCGACCGAGAGGAGCGCTGGCGCTCACGCCTGGAGATCCCCGGCGCCGTCGATCTGGTGGCGTTCGTCGACGGCGAGCCCGCCGGGATGGCGAGCGGCGTCCCGGGCGAGGACGCGGAGGGCAAGCCGGACCGGGCGAGCACCGAGCTGATCTCGATGTGGGTCGGCCCGGCGGCACGCGGCCGGGGAGTCGGCGAGCGGCTGATCCGCGAGATCGAGCTCTGGGCGGCGACACGGGGGTGCGCCGCCCTGAAGCTCGCCGTGATGCCCGACAACGAGCGGGCGATCGCCCTGTACGAGCGCGCCGGCTTCACCAGGACCGGCGAGGAGGGCGACCTCCTGGCGGACGGCGTCCGGCGCGAGCTCGTCCTGGCGAAGCCGGTGAGCGCGGGATGAGCGCGCTCACCCACGGCCGGGCGCACCGGCCGCCGCAGGTCCAGGTCATCGACGTGGACCCGGTGGACGCCGACCACCTCGCCCTCGTCGTGCGCTGCCTGGCGCACACGCGCCTCGGCACGCGGTTCCACTGCACGGACCGGCGGGGGAACGCGGTCGAACTCGCCCTGGTGGAGATCCGGCGGAACCCCACGCTCACGGTCGACGAACTGGAGCCGCCGCACGGCGCCCGTCTCCTCCTCGCCGGCGCCGGCGCCGGGGCGCCCACCGGCCCGGACGGCGTCGACGTACGCGCCGGGGACGTCCTCCTCGGGACCTCGTCGGCCGCCTGACCGCCGCACCGGGCCGGCCCCGCGCTACCCGGCCGGGGCCGCCGGGTGGGGGTGGCCGAGGTGGGGGAAGGCGGGGAGCAGGTCGGTGTGCGGCGGGACGTGGTCCGAGGTGACCTTGCCCCCCGACACCATCGCCAGACGCGCCGAGGTCACGTCATCGGTGAGCGTGCGGCCGTTCGGAGGCACGGTAGAACTCAGGCCGCCGCGCTCCCGCCCGTCGAGGTTTCGCCGCCCGCGCCTCCGGACGGGCTGCCACCGTGCGCCGAGAAGACGAACACGGCGGCGTCACCGTCCAGGTCGATGCTCAGCGCGGCATCCAGTGCCTTCGCCAGCCGGGTGAGCAGCGGGAGGGTCGGCAGGGAATCGCCACCCTCGACGAGGGAGATCTGCGGTTGCGTCATACCGGCCCGCCGCGCCACTTCCGCCTGAGAGATCCCCAGCTCCGTCCGCCGGTCATAGACGGCCTGCCCCAGGGCGAAGGCGTAACCGGCCTCCACATAGGCCTGGGACTCGTGCACCGGCTCGCCCAGGATCTTCCGGGTTCGGCGGGTCTTCCACTGTGCGTGGTTCACGAGCTCTCCTCCGTGGTCCGGTCGTAGACGTGTGCAGCGGGACCGTGGTCCGCCTCGCACTCCTTCTGCGCCTGCTGAGCGCGCTCGACCTCGGCCGCCTCCCGCTGCCGCGTCTTGCGGAAGACCGTCAGCAGCACGATGCGGCGAGCAGGCGCGAGCCAGTAGGTGATCCGCACAGCGCTGCCGTCCACGCTGAAGCGCAGCTCACGCGCTCTGCCACCCAGGTGGCGCGCGTAGGGCTCAGCCAGAGTCGTCGGCCTGTCTGCGAGCATATCGACCGCACGTTCGGCTTTGTCGTAGTGGGCGTCCGGGAGGAGCTCCAGCCACCGCCTGACCTCTGGCTCGATCTCGATCTGCCACGGGTTGCCCACCCAGGTGACTATACAGATATCTATATACCCGCACGAGTCTCGCCGGTGCTGCCCGCCCGGCCTCGGGCAGGCAGCACCGGCGGGGCCGGCTACCCGGCCGGGGCCGCCGGGTGGGGGTGACCGAGGTGGGGGAAGGCGGGGAGCAGGTCGGTGTGCGGCGGGACGTGGTCCGAGGTGACCTTGCCCCCCGACACCATCGCCAGACGCGCCGAGGTCACGTCATCGGTGAGCGTGCGGCCGTTCGGGTAGACGGCCGGGCGGGAGCGGTCGTAGCGGAGGATGTCGGGCAGGACGAGCTTCAGCGTCTCGGTGGCGGCGTCGGTGGTGTAGTCGCCGGTGTGCTGGAGCACCGCCGTCCAGGCCTCGCGGTAGTTGGTCCAGTCGTCGGCCGGCTCGCCCGCGTTGTAGGCGTCCTTCACCTCCTCCGCGTTGAAGTACGCGGTGAGGGAGGGGTGGGCGCCCCGGTCGACGGAGACCAGCTGCCCGTCGACGTGCAGGCTGACCCGGGCCCAGAGGCCGATCTCCGCCTCGGTGCCGAGGTCGGCGTCCGGCACTTCGAGCGCGATACCGAGGACGTTGGCGTTCGCCATGGCGTCCCGGCCCGTCCAGGTGAAGTTGTCGACGATCCCTTCGAGGTCGGCGAAGAAGGGGTCGCTGCGCAGGCCGACGGAGAGCCTGCGTCCGTCGGCCTCGACGACGTGCGGGGCGTCGCCGAACGCCACCGGGGCGTCGGAGAAGAGGACGTCGCCGCCCGCCTCGTGCTTCTGGGCCGCGTCGCCGGTGGCACGGCGGACCGTGACGGTCTGGCCGCCGGAGGCGTCGGGGGCGGAGAAGGTGAAGGAGTAGGCGATGTCGGCCCGGTGGTCGCCGTCGGTGTCGACGTTGAGGCGGTAGACGGCGTCCGGGTGGAAGGCGGCGCCGGGGACGGCCGCGTATGGGTGCGCGTCCAGGACGAGGACGGTGCGGCCGGGGTCGCCGGCGGCCGGGAAGGCGAACAGGTCGGTGAGGTCGAGCCGGGCATCGCCGCGCGGGGAGCGGAGGTGGGGACCGCTGAGGTGGTGGGACATGGCCGCAGTGGTACCAGGACTGCCGGGGCAGCGACCGGAGGACACCCGCGCGGAAAGCCGCCGTCCGCCGGATGGCGGACGGCGAGGAGTTCGCGAGGAGAGGTCGGGTGGGGACCGGATCCGTGCTCGCGGCTCCGGCCGGAAGCTCCGAGCGGGCCGGCGGCTTGCGGCTCGGCGATTCGGGAACACGAGGTTCCGTCCCGTCCCCCGGCGAACTCCCCCGGTGAACCCCTCCTGCCCGACTCGAACAAGGAGCACAGATGACGATCACCCTCCGCCCGGGAACCAGGGTGATGTTCACCGGGGACTCGATCACCGACGGCCTGCGGCTGGCGAGCGAGGACGGCCTCGGGTTCGGCTACCCGCTGCGCGTCGCGGACGAGTGGGGCCTCAGGCACCCGGACCGGCCCGTGACCTGGCTGAACACCGGGATCGGGGGCCACAAGGTGAGGGACCTGGAAGCCCGTTGGCAGGCCGACGTGCTCGACGCCCGCCCGGACGTGGTGTCGATCCTCGTCGGCGTCAACGACATGGGCTGGCACACGCTCGACCCGAACGGCCGCGTGATCCCCGCCGAGGAGTTCGCAGCGGGCTACCGCCGACTGCTCGCGCCGCTGGCCGGGGCGGGCACGGAGCTGATCCTCGTCGAACCGTTCCTGCTGCCGATCAGCGGCAGCGTCAGGACGCGCCACGCGGAGGTCGACGACGCGGTCCGGAAGGAGTGGCGGGCCGACCTGGACCCGAAGATCCAGGTCGTGCGCGAGCTCGCCGAAGCCTACGGCGCGCACCTTCTCGCCGCGGACGCCATGTTCACCGGGCTCGCCGCGGCGACCGGTCCGGAGTACTGGGCCGCGGACGGCGTACACCCGACGCCGGCCGGTCACGCCGCACTCGCGTCGGCCTGGCTGCGCCTGGTCGCGTGACCGCCGCTAGGGCTTGCCCCGGCCCCGGCCCCGGGGCAAGCCCTAGCGGCGGGCCGACCGGGGGGCCACGAGCCTGGTGGCGGTCCAGTCGCCGCCCGCGGAGAAGGCGCCCGTCTGCTGGAGGCCCGCCGTGGGGGCGCTCTCGCCGATCTCCGAGGGCTCCACGTAGCCCGGCCGTCCCGACTTCGGGGTCAGGACGAACACGACTCCCCTGTCGGCCAGCAGCGTTCGCGCGTCCACGAGCAGATCCACCAGGTCGCCGTCACCGTCGCGGAACCAGAGGAGCGCGACGTCGACGACGACGTCGGCCTCCCCCTCGACGAGGGCGCTGCCCGACCGCTCGGCCACCGCGTCGCGGACGTCGTGGTCGACGTCCTCCTCGTAGCCCAGCTCCAGGACCACCGTGCCCGACTCGATCCCGAGCCGATCCGCCACGCTCGCCTGCGTCGTCATCCCGAACTCCTCCAGTGCGCAAGGGGCGACCGGTCGACCGCCGCAGCCATGGTCGCCGCCGGACCGCCCGGCCGGGTGCCGATGCCACACCCCGGCGGAAAGTGATCGATCTTGTTCGAGCCCGACACCTCCTCGCACAGGAAGTCGACCACGTCGACTTCCTGTGCGACTACGGCAACCGCCGGGGCTGCGTCAGGCCCGGTGCGCCAGCAGCTCCTCCAGCTCGGCCGCGAAGAGCCGCGCCGGATCGAAGCCCATGCCGGCGAAGTGGCCGGCGAGTTCCAGTGACAGCACGCCGTGCAGGCGGGTCCAGACGGTCAGGAACCGGTGGAGCACCTCGGACGGGGCGGGGTGGCCGCCGGCCCAGTCCCGGTGCTCCTCCAGGTACGCGCCGAAAGGCGTCGCGGCGGCGGGGCTGGCGGGGCCGGCGGGGCCGGCGGGCGCGAGCGCCGCACACGCGTCGAGCAGGGTGGTCATGATCTCGTTCGAGACGGCGGTGACGTCCTCGGGCGCCCGGTAGCCGGGGACGGGGGTGCCGTAGATGAGCAGATACCGCTGCGGGTCCGCCAGGGCCCAGCCGCGCAGCGCGCCCGCCAGCCCCGCCAGGTCGGCACCGGCGGCGGCGGCCGTGCGCAGGGTGTCGGCGAGGCTCCGGTACGCCTCCCGGACGAGTTCGGTGATCAGGTCGTCGCGGCTGGCGAAGTAGCGGTAGAGCGCGGGCCCGCTCATGCCCATCTGCTTGGCGATCGCGTTGAGGGAGAGCGCGGACGCGCCCGCCGTGGCGATCTGCTCCCAGGCGCGTTCCGTGATCTCCGCTCGCACCTGGGCCCGGTAGCGCTCCCTCGGGGTGTCCGCGCCCGCCCTCGCCATGACCTGCCGCCTTCCCGCCCCCATTCAGCTACATGCTCAAGGGTTGGTGAGAAGGTATCACGCAACCTGTTGACCTCCCCCTCAACCGTGCGTTACACCTTCTAACGAACGCATGAGTATGTAGCTCACACGGGAGTGCAGGGCATGGGCCCCGCACTCCACCGACCGTCAGAGGGGAACCCATGTCCGGCATCCGCAGCACCGACCCCCGCGCCACCGACCCCCGCGCCACCGACCCCCGCGCCAACGGCTCCCGCACCGCCCGTCCTCGCCGCGCCGGAATCCGCACCGCCCTGGTCGCCGTCCCGCTCGTCGCCGGCCTCCTCGGCAGCGCCGCCGCGCCCGCCGGCGCGACCATCCCCCAGCACGGCAGGTCCCTCACCTGCCAGGGCAAGGGCGTCGACCCCGACGCCCTCGTCCGCCACCGGACCGAGATCGTGATCAACGCGCCGCTGCGCACCGTCTGGAAGCTCCAGACCGACGTCGAGCGCTGGCCCGACTGGCAGGCGCCCGTCCGGACCGCGGAGCGCCTCGACCACGGGCCGCTCCACCGGGGTTCGGCCTTCCGGTGGACGACCCCGCTGCCGCCCAACCCGGCGACTCCCGCCACCAGCCTGGACATCACCTCCACCGTCCGACAGCTCCGGACCGGCTCGTGCCTCCGCTGGACCGGGCCCGCCGTCGCCGAGGGGCTGCGCATCGACGGCGTCCACCTGTGGAACTTCACGGCCGTCCGGGGTGGCGTCCGCGTCACCACCGAGGAGACCCACAGCGGTCCCCAGGTCGAGGCGAACGTCCCCTTCGCGACCGAGGTCCTCCGGTCGGGCCTGGAGTCCTGGCTGAGCGACCTGAAGACCGCCGCCGAAGCCCCTGCCCACGGCCGGAGTTGACGGATCGGCTCGGAGGTTCGCCGGGAGACGCCCGCGGCCGGGCGGGCCGGCGCCGCAGGTCCGCCCGCGCCCCGGCCGCGGGCGCCCCCACCGGTCGGGAGGATCTGACGGTCGGCCAACTCCGTCCTGGGCGAACCGGGTTGTGATCGTCTACCACTCGGTACGATCAAGCCGCACGACCGGTCCGTCCGACGGGACGAACCGCCGAAGAGGGGGGAATCCCGCATGCAGTTCGACTCCGCCGTCCGACACGGCAAGCACGCACACCAGTCGCGCCCGTCCACGTCCCGCCCGTCCACGTGGCTGACCGCGCTCGCCCTGGCCTCGGTCGCGGTGGCCGGCTGTTCGTCCTCGGGCGACTCCGCCTCGGACGCCGCCAAGGCGCCCTCGGAGACCGCGGCCGGGACCTCCGCAGCGGGAACCGCCGCACCGGGCACCTCCCCCGGCGGCGCGACGCCGCCCGCCGGTACCGCGCCGAGCGGGGGCGGCAGGGCGGCCCCTCCCGCCAACCGCCCGGCCGACCCCTGCACGCTGCTGACGTCCGACCAGGTGGTGGCCGTCGTCGGCACGCCCGGCCCGTTCAACGGCATGCCCCTGGGCCGGGGCCTCGACGGTTCGGCGGTCTGGGGCTGCGGCTGGAGCAACTGGGACTCCCTCACCTCGCTCCAGGAGGTGGACTCCTCCACGTTCGCGAGCCACAAGCGGGACTCCCAGCGCCCGGACGCGAAGGAGCCGGCGGTCAAGGACGTCGGCGACGAGGTGTTCGTCGCGTCCCGGGGCAACGCGGGCAAGCCGGCCCTGTTCTTCGCGCTGGGCCCGCACTTCTACCGGGTCGAGGTCCAGTCCAACCGCAAGCTGGGCGCGAACAACCCCGACGCGGCCAAGGACGCCGCCGCCGAGGAGTCCCTGGCCCGCCAGTTCGCCAAGACCCTCAAGGGCTGATCCGCGGAGCGCCGCGAGAGGCCCCGTGCCGCTCGCGGCGCACCGGCCCGTCGCCTCCGCCGCCCGCCGGCGCGCGTAGTGAACCGTCCGGCCCCGGCTCGGCTCGGCTCCGGGCGGTCGGAGCCGTTCCGGTGGACGTTGCGGCGGACGTCCCGGCGGATCCTGGTCCTGACCCCGAGGCCGTCGTCGATCAGGGGGCGCGCGGCGAGGCGTGCGCGCCAGGCGTACAGAACTCCCGCCCCTGGCATGGCCACCGTGCTCCCGCGCACCGCGCCCGGACCCCTTGGCGGGGCGCGCGCAGGACCGCACACTCCGGATGGGGCTCCTGACCGGAGGCCGCCCCGCGCAACCGGAAGGCACCCATGCACCCGCCGAACCCGTCCGCCGCCCGCGCCGTCTCCCGCACCGCCGCCGTCACCACCGCCGCCCTCCTGCTGACCGCCACCGCCGGAACCGCCGCGGCCGAGCCCGCCGCCCCGCCCGCCGCCGGGGCCACCGCCACAGCGGTCGCCGCCGTGGCCTTCTCCGACGGAGGCTTCGAGAGCCCCGTCGTCCCGGCACCCACACCGTTCACCGACTACCTCGGCGGACAGACCTTCGGCCCCTGGACGGTCGGCGGCGACAGCGCCGACCTGACCTACGACCGCCTGTGGGACGTGGCCGAGGGCCACCAGTCGCTCGACCTCAACGGCAGCACCACCGGCAGCGTCTCGCAGACGTTCCCGGTGGCACCGCTGACGACCTACCTCGTCACCTTCAAGCTGGCGGGCAACCCCGTGTGGGCCCCGGCCCTCAAGACCGGCCAGGTGCGGGTCAACGGCACGACGGTGCTCGACTTCGCCTTCGACATCAGCGGACACGGCCTCCGCTCCATGGGCTACGTCGAGCAGACCACCGCCTTCACCAACCTGCTGGGCACCTCGGCCACCCTCACGTTCGCCAGCACCACCCCCGGCTACGGCGGCCCGGTCATCGACGACGTGAAGGTCCGCAGCTGCCTGCTGGTGCTCTGCCTGCCCTGACGGACCCGTGCACCACCCCGCAGGAACCGGCCGGAACAGGCCGGAACAGGCCGGACCCGGCGGGACCCGTGCGGCGCACGGATCCGAGCGCCAACGGGCCTGTCAGTAGAGCTTGTTCACCGCGGCCCTGACCGTCTCCTTGAAGGCGGGGACGTCCGGCTGGGTCCAGTTGCTCTCCCACTCGACGACGGCCACCGTGCTGCCGTCCCGGCCGACCCCGTACAGGTGGTTGTTGTACGACGCCCAGGGGGAGGTTCGGGAACGGTGCACGCCTCCCACGGTCGCGCCCTCCTCGACGTCGAGCGAGCCGTGGTCCTGCCCGGTCACGGTGTCGCCCGGGTACGCGGCACGCAGGCGGTCGGCACAGGCCGCGTAGTACTGGCGGAGCGATTCGGCGAGGGTGACGGCCTCCGCCTCGGTCGGCAGCACGAAGACCCGCTCGACGGCCGCGGCGGTCTCCGACGTGAAGAAGTCGGCGCTCCAGGTGTTCTGCTCCGGCACCTCGTTGATCCGGTCCCACAGACAGGTCGGCGTGTAGCTCCCGCCCGGCTCGTCCGAGGCCCCGCCCATCCAGGTCAGCGAGTCCGGCGGCAGGTCGGCGACGTCGATCATCCCCGGCCGGCCCTGTGTGTCGGCGGGCGTCGCGCCCGCCACCGGAGCCGCCACCGCGACCACCAGCAGGGCGACACCCGCCCCGCGCACCCACGTACGAATCCCCGACCTCATCCGTCCACCTCCGTGTGTAGAGCTGCGGAAAGGCGCCCACCCGATCGGGGCGGGGCACTCCGTCCAGCATCCGAGACCACGGACCGTTCCAAGGGTGCGGACACGAACCACGGCCGGAACCTCGCCCACCGATCATCGATTCCGGCCGAAAACAGTACCTCCCCCCCGTCCGGGGCCTGGACACGGCAGGGCGCAGCTCGGGGCGGGGGCGGACCGGGCCGGGGCGGGGCGGGGCGGGTTCGTCAGTCCCTCGTCTCCGGCCCGGCCGTCGCGACCGGCGCCGCCGTCGCGAGTCGGGTCAGGGCGGCGGCAGTCACCCGGTCCTCCCCCGCGCTGAACACGTGCAGTACCAGGCCGGTCTGGCCGGGGGCGGCCGGGACGTTCAGGGGCTCGAAGTCCAGTGTGAGCACGCCGGTCAGGGCGTGGTGGAGGCGCTTGCGGCCCGCCGCGCACATCACCACCTCGCCGGATTCCCAGACCTGTCGGAACTCCCGGCTCTGTGAGGAGAGTTCGCGGATCAGGGCGACCAGCTCGGCATCGCCCGGCCAGGTGCCGGCCGCCACCCGCAGCTGGCCGACGGCCTCCGCCGCTCGGTCCGCCCAGTCGGGATGGACGGTGCGGGAGGCCGGGTCGAGGAAGAGGAAGCGGGCCTGGTTCCGGTCACGGCGAGGCACCTCGCCCACACCGCCGACGAGTTCGGAGCCGAGTCCGTTCGACGCGACGACGTCGAGGCGGTGGTCGGTCACGAAGGCGGGAAGGTCCGCGCCCAGCGCGTCCAGCATCCGGCGCAGCAGCGGACTGACCCGGGGCCTGGGCACCGGCACCCGCCGGGCGGAGGCGAGCGTGTCGAGGTGACGGCGCTCCGCCTCGTCCAGCCCGAGGGTGCGGGCGAGCGCGTCGAGCACCTCGGGGGACGGCTGGGTGGAACGTCCCTGCTCCAACCGGACGTAGTAGTCCACGCTGATCCCGGCCAGCTGGGCCAGCTCCTCCCGGCGCAGCCCCTGCACCCGTCGGCGCCCGCCCCCGGCGAGGCCGACCAGTTCGGGGGCCACCCGGCCCCGGCGGGCGCGCAGGAACGCTCCGAGCGCCCGACCGGGGTCGCCGACCCCGTCCGGCGGGGTGGCCGCGGTGGCGGCGCCGTCCCCGTCGGTGCTGCTGCCGGTCCTGCTGTCGGAGCTCCTGCCCGTGCTGGTGTCCATGCGATCCAGTATGGGTGGCCCTCGCAGTACCAGGACCGGCGGTCCTCCGGAATCACAGGGTGCTGGCTGCGCCTCGCGACCGGCGCGAGGGTGGTGCCATGACCGACCACGCATCGCGGCAACAGCCCGACCCCACCCGGCAGAAGACCGTCCTCCTGGTCACCGCGCACCCCGAGCCCCGTTCGCTCACCTCCGCGCTGTCCGCGTTCGCGGCCGACCACCTGCGGGCCGCCGGGCACCGGGTGGAGGTGTCCGACCTCTACGCGATGAAGTGGCACGCGTCGTTGGACGGCGACGACTTCCCCGACCTGCCGGCGGACGAGCGGCTGGAGGTCCTGGCCGCCCAGGGCGAGGCCACCCACGCGGGGCGGCTCTCGGCGGACATCGCCGCCGAGCAGGAGAAGCTGCGCCGGGCCGACGCCGTGGTGCTGCAGTTCCCGCTGTGGTGGTTCTCTGTGCCCGCGATCCTCAAGGGCTGGATCGACCGGGTGTTCACCTTCGAGTTCGCGCACGGGCCGGCCGTTCCGCCGCCGTACAGCGAGGGCGCGCTCGGCGGGCGCCGGGGCCTGCTGGCCGTGACGGCCGGGGCCCGGGAGTCGGCGTTCTCCGACCGGGGCGCGCACGGCCCGCTGGCGGACCTGCTGTTCCCCGTGCAGCACGGGGTGCTCTGGTTCACCGGCATCGCGGCGCTCGAACCGTTCGCGGTGTACGGGTCGGTGGACGTGTCGTCGGAGCGGTTCGCGGAGCTGGCGCGGGAGTACGGGCGCCGGCTGGACGGGCTGTTCACCGATGAGCCGGTGCCCTTCCGGCGCCTCGACGGCGGCGACTACGGGCGGGACATGCGGCTGCTGCCGGGCGTCGAGGAGCCGGGCACGGCCGGCCCGGGCCTGCACCTCGCGCCGCGCGGCTGACCCGCCGCCGGCTCGGCCCTGGGCCTGTGCGGCGGCGGGCCGGGCCGACGGCGGGCCGGTGCGGCGAGGGTCAGAGCTTGGTGGCCTCGTGGACCTGGTGGAGGTGGATCAGGATGTCGTACGCCTGGTTGACGGCGAGGCTGGGGGCCGGCTGCGCGAAGCTCGATCCGGCGTCGTGGACGGGGCGGGGGGTGTCGAGCCAGTCGCGGCCGGCGGCCGACAGCGTGCGCAGGTCGACGTAGTAGTCGCGGTGGCGGACCCGGTCGAGGGTGTACTCCTGCATGTCGGGGGTGGCTGCCGGGACGGTCACGGCGTTCCAGGGACTGCCGAGGGTGGTCGCCGTGAGGAAGGACCCCTGGTTGAAGGTGAAGCCGATGGCGGCGTAGCCCCGCCCGAGCGCGTTGCGCAGGTAGACGCCCTGCGTCGTCGGGTACATCACGGGGTCGGTGGACAGGTAGCCCACGTGGCCGTTGTGCGCCGACAGCAGCATCCTGTCGCCGGTGCGGCGGTTCCACCAGGCGGTGTTGTCGGCCATCGCCCGGTCGCGGTAGTGCTCCGCGACGGACACCGACTCGGGGTCGGCCAGGTCCAGGGAGGTGAAGACGAAGGTCTGGAGGATGTTGCGGGCGTGCTGCTCGGCCCACTCGTAGGTCTCGCCGCCGGCACCCTTGCCCGCGGTGACCAGGTCGAACGCCTGCTGGGCGACGGCCGCGTTGTGGCGCCGTTCGGCGAGGGGCCTGCCCAGGTAGGCGAACACGTCGTCGAGGGGGCGCAGGCCCGCGTACAGCGCCTCGACCTGCGCGAGGTCCTGGGGGCGGGCCGTGCGGACGTAGGAGGTGACCCGGTCGAAGACCTGGTCACCGAGCCTCGGCGCTCCGACGTCGTTGCCCATGAAGTGGACCCTGCGGTCCGGGTGCCGGTCGTTGTGCCGCCGCATCCAGCTGATGAGGCTGACGAACTCCTCACGCTCCCAGGGGGATCCGGCCAGCGCCTCCTTGGCCGTCTGCCGGGCGTCGCCGGGGCCTCCCTGGAGGTACTCGTCGATCCGAAGACCGGCCGACCAGCTCATCTCCAGGGCGAAGGTGGTGAAGCCCTTCTCCTCGACGAGGTAGCGGAAGACGCGTTCCTTCATGGCGAAGAACTGGTGCGAGCCGTGGGTGGCCTCGCCCAGCCCCACCACGGCGGCGTCGCCGACCATCGCACCGAGCGCCCGGAGGTCGGTGCTGCGGCCACCGGGTTCCGTCGACCGCAGCGGCTGCGCGGCGCTCTCCAGCGCACGGATCGCGGCGGCCTGCCGTCCGTCGACCGCCGTGGCGCCGGATGCGGCGGGCGCGGGACCGGCGGGCACGGCGGAGGCCACCGGGGCCAGCAGGGCGGTGGCCGCGAGCGCTGCCGTCGCAGCGAGCAGCCCGCGTCGTCCGATCGCCGTCATGTGCGCAGTCATCCTGATCATTCCTCAGTTCGGTGTTCCACTGGGCGGTGGAATGATCATGGCTCGGGACGGGGGCGGGCCGCGCTGGGGCCGTCCTCCGAACCTGTCCGGGGGTAAACCCCCTGCTCACCGGGTGGTTGTCCACCGGACGGGGCCCGGTGCCGCCCGGCGCCGCGCCCCTCCCCGCCCGGCCCGTGGCGACGGGCCCGTCGCCACGGGCCGGGCGCCGCCGACCCGGCGCGGTCAGGGCCAGCCCGTCGGCTTCGCGGTCATGGTGGCCCTGGCCGCGACGATCGCGGCGCACGCCCTGCGGACCTCCCGGTCGGCCCAGTCGGGCGGCAGCGGCCCCTGCGCCCCGAGGGCGGCGGCCTGCCGCTGGAGTTCGCGCAGCGCGCCGCCCTGGGCGCTGGAGAGGCCCATCTCCTGGTAGTCACCGAGGTCCGTACCGCCGTCGAGGTACGTGCGCAGCCAGGGCGCGATGCTCAGGACGCAGTCCTCCAAGGGGTCGAACGACGGCGAAGGCGCCGTCGGCGTGGTCGACGGGGCGGCCGTCCCCGGTGACGCGTTCCCGGGTGACGCGTCGGGTCCACCGCATCCCGACGCCGTGGCCGCCGCAACAACCAGGGCCGGACCTGCCAGACCGGCCAGGAGCCGTTTCCGCATGCCCGCATTGTGGCTCCGCCGGCCGGCCCGCACCAGAGTTCGGCGCGGGCCGTCGGGTCGGCCTCCGGATCGGAGGCCGGATCGGAGGCCGGATCGGGCTGTGGCGACCGGGCCGGACGGGACCGGCGGCGGCCCGTCAGACCGCCGCGGACGGAACGCCCGGAGCAGCCGTCGGGGTGGCCGTCGGGGTGGTGGGAACGCCCGGGGCCGTCGGGGCCGTCGTGGACCCCGCCGGCGCGCCGAGGTTGCGTTCGGCCTTGGCGACGGCGGCGCGGTAGTAGAGGGACGCGAGTTGGGGGGAGACGGAGTCGCGCTGGAAGAATCCGTAGGAGAGCGCGACGTCGCCGAGGCGTTCGAGGCCGAGGTAGCCGTTGAGCGGGATGCCCGCCAGTTCGCCGTCGAGGCGGACGGCGGGGGCGCCCGGCCGGTCCCCGAGGGCGACCGGGGTCACGGTGAAGACCACGGGGGCGCCGGTGTCGTCGGTGAAGGTGATGCTGCGGCAGTCGGCGAACGCGGCGGTGACGGCGGCGAAGTCGGTGGTGAGGCGGTCCGGCTCCTCGGCGGTGAGCGATTCGGTGATCATCGGGTTGCCGGCCGGCCCGTCGAACTCGACGCCCTGGTGCGGGCGTCCGGAGGGCCCTCGGGCGGTCTCGCGGTTCAGCAGCGCGCGCAGCGCGTCGCACCCTGCCACCGGGGAGGCGTCGCTCTCGGGCGAGGGGCTCGCGCCGACCGGGAGTTCGGTGAAGTCCGGTCCCAGTTCGTCGGCGGTCAGCAGCGCGGCCCTGAGCCGGTCGTCGGTGGGCAGCTGTGCGGCGGCGGCCGGAGCGGCGGCGACCGTGGCCCCGGCGGCTGTCGCGAGCGTCACGGCCGGCGCGGGCCGAGCGGACGGCGATCCTGCGGCGAGCCCGGTGGTGCCGAGGGTGAACACGGTGAGACCGGCTGCCGCGACGGTGAGGGCGAGAAGAGGCCTGGGGAGAGACATGCGGCCCCCGGTCGGGAGTTCGGGCAGGGACAGGCGTCCAGTCTCCCACCGCGTCCGGGACCCCGCCCGTCCGACGGGTGGATCCGCAGGTCAGGACGGGCCGAGGGCCTCGGCGGCGCCTTCCGCGGGACCACGCGCCGGACCGCCCGCCGGACCACCCGGCGGGCCGCCGTCGGTCCGGTCGGACGGCAGCGTGGCGAGGGTCTCCGTGAGCCACTGCGCCCAGAAGGCCTCCAGCCCGATGCCGGCCCGCAGCACCGCGTGCTGCAACGGGTTCGCGGCGTCGCCCTCCCCCGGCGGGAAGTCGCGCCGTTCGATCGCCCGGTAGTCGGCCAGCTGCGCCCGGTGCAGGGCGAGGTGCCGGTGGAGTTCGGCGTCCAGGCCGGCCGTGCCGACCACCGCGGCGGCACGCAGCCGCAGCAGCAGCGGTTCCCGGACCGTCTTGGGGTCGTCCCCGGCGGCCGTCCACCGTGCGAGTTCCGCACGGCCCTCGGGCAGGACCTCGTACTCCTTCTTCTGCCCGCGCACCGGCCCGGTCTGCGGGAGCGCCCGGATCAGCCCGGAGGTCTCCAGCCTGCCCAGCTCACGGTAGATCTGCTGGTGGGTGGCGGACCAGAAGAAGCCGATCGACTTGTCGAACCGCCGGGTCAGCTCCAGCCCCGAGGACGGTTTCTCCAGCAGGGCGGTCAGGATGGCGTGCGGCAGCGACATGGGTCGATCCTAGGGGTCGCGGGGATTCCGCCCGCGCCCCTCGGAGCGGCGGTCGGAGTGCGGCGGTCAGAGCGCGGCGGCCAGCTCGGTGCCCTGCTTGATCGCCCGCTTGGCGTCGAGTTCGGCGGCCTCGTCGGCGCCGCCGATCAGGTGCGGGGTGATGCCGAGGGCGCGCAGGGCGGCGTCCAGGTCGCGGCGCGGTTCCTGGCCGGTGCAGAGGACGACGGTGTCGACGGGCAGCAGCTGCGGTTCGCCGTCGAGGGTGACGTGGAGCCCGGCGTCGTCGATCAGGTCGTAGCGGGCGCCGGCGACCATCGTGACGCCGCGGTGCTTGAGTTCGGCCCGGTGGATCCAGCCGGTGGTCTTTCCGAGGCCGGCACCGACCTTGCCGGTCCGGCGCTGGAGCAGGTGGACGCGGCGCGGGGGCGTCGGCCGCTCGGGCCGGGCGAGGCCGCCGCGCTCGCGGTACTCCGGGTCGATGCCCCACTTGCGCTGGTAGACGGACGCGTCGAGGCTTGCCTCGTCGCCCTGGTCGGTGAGGTACTCGGCGACGTCGAAGCCGATGCCGCCCGCCCCGACGACGGCGACGCGCTCGCCGACGGGCGCGCCGTCGCGCAGCACGTCGAGGTAGCCGAGGACGCTGGGGTGGTCGATGCCGGGGAGGTCGGCGGGGACGCGCGGGGTGACGCCGGTGGCGAGGACGACCTCGTCGAAGTCCTCGGCGGCGAGTTCCGGTGCCGCCACGATGGCCCCGAGCCGCTGCTCGACGCCGAGTTCGGCGAGGCGGGTGCGGTAGTAGCGGATGGTCTCGTCGAACTCCTCCTTCCCCGGGATGCGCCGGGCGATGTCGAGCTGGCCGCCGACGGTGTCGGCGGCGTCGAACAGGGTGACGGCGTGGCCGCGTTCGGCCGCGGAGACGGCGAACGCGAGGCCGGCCGGTCCGGCGCCGACGACGCCGATGCGCTTGCGCGTCCTGGTGGGGGCGAGGACCAGCTCGGTCTCGTGGCAGGCGCGCGGGTTGACCAGGCAGGAGGTGGTCTTCCCGCTGAAGGTGTGGTCGAGGCAGGCCTGGTTGCAGCCGATGCAGGTGTTGACGGCGTCGGCGCGGCCGTCGCGGGCCTTGGCGACGAAGTCGGCGTCGGCGAGCAGCGGGCGGGCGAGGGAGACCAGGTCGGCGTAACCGTCGGCGAGCAACTGCTCGGCGAGTTCGGGGGTGTTGATGCGGTTGGAGGTGACCAGCGGGATGCCGACCGAGCCCATCACCTTCCGGGTCACCCAGGCAAAGGCGCCGCGCGGCACGGAGGTGGCGATGGTGGGGATGCGCGCCTCGTGCCAGCCGATGCCGGTGTTGATGATGGTGGCACCGGCCTCCTCGACGGCCCGGGCGAGCTGCACCACCTCGGGGAGGGTGGAACCGCCGGGGACGAGGTCGAGCATGGAGAGCCGGTAGACCAGGATGAAGTCGGGGCCGACCCGCTCGCGGACGCGGCGGACGATCTCGACCGGGAACCGCATCCGGTTCTCGTACGGGCCGCCCCACTCGTCCTCGCGGTGGTTGGTGGCGGCGGCGATGAACTCGTTGATCAGGTAGCCCTCGGAGCCCATGATCTCGACGCCGTCGTAGCCGGCTCGCCGGGCGAGGGCGGCGCAGCGGGCGAAATCCTCGATGGTCCGCTCGACCTCGTCGGCGGTGAGGGCGCGCGGCGGGAACGGGCTGATCGGCGCCTGGACGGCGCTGGGGGCCACGAGGTCGGGGTGGTAGGCGTAGCGGCCGAAGTGCAGGATCTGGAGGGCGATCCGGCCGCCGGCGGCGTGCACGGCGTCGGTGACGACGCGGTGGCGGTCGGCCTCCTCCTCGGTGGTGAGCATGGCGCCGCCGCCCCAGGGGCGCCCGGCCTCGTTGGGGGCGATGCCACCGGTGACGATGAGGCCGACGCCGCCGCGGGCGCGTTCGGCGTAGAAGGCGGCCAGCCGCTCGGGGCCGTCGGGGGCCTCCTCCAGGCCCACGTGCATGGACCCCATGACGACGCGGTTGGGGAGGGTCGTGAAGCCGAGGTCGAGCGGGCGCAGCAGGTGCGGGTAGGGCGGCGGCGGGGTGGCGGTCATCGGGGGTCTCCCAGGGCTTCGTCGAGGCGGCGGCTCGTTGTTACCACACGGTAGGGGAGGGGATGCCTATATGCAACTAGTTGCACAAGAGGGTGCGACCGAACTCCCGCCGAACCCCTCCCCCGGCCCCGCCGAACCCCTTGCGGCGCCGCCCCCGGGGCGGCCCGGCCGCCACGGCACTCCACCCGCCCCTTTGCTGACGGATCGTCAGTCCACGGCGTATGGTCGTCGGGAGACGGGCGGGGCCGGCCGAGGCCCCGGAGAGGGGGCACGGCCGTGCGGGGTGGATCGGTCGCCGTGGTCGGCGGCAGCATCGCGGGGTGCGCGTTCGCCCGGGCCGCGGCCCGCGGCGGGGCGGAGCAGGTCACCGTGCTGGAACGCAGCCCCGGGCGCCTGGAGGACCGGGGCGTGGGCCTGTGCGTGGTCCTGGACCGCTACGCCGAACTGGTCCGGGCCGGCCACCTCGACGACGGCATCCGCCACCACCCGCTCACCGAACGGCACTGGGTGGCCGCCGACCCCTCCGGCACGCACGGCCCGCGCGGGCGGGTGCTCTGGGTCCAGCCGATGGCCATGCACGCGTTCCACTGGGGCGTGCTCTGGCAGGGACTGCGCGAACGCGCCCCGGACGCCGTGGAGTTCCGCACCGGGACGACCGTCACGGCGGTCGGCGGGGGCGGCCCCGACGACGGCCCGCGGGCCTGGGTGGCGACCTCCGGCGGGCGCGACCCGTACGACCTGGTGGTCGGCGCCGACGGCCACCGTTCGGTGGTCCGGGGCGCCGTCTGCCCGGACGCCCGGCCCGAGTACGCCGGCTACGTCTGCTGGCGCGGCAGCTTCGACGCCCGCCTCCTCGACCGGCTGCCCGGCGGGGGCGCGCGCTGGCCCGGGCACGAGGTGATCACCGCCTGCTATTCCGGCGGTCAGGTCGTGCTCTACCGCATTCCCGGCCTGGCGCCCGGCACCACCCTGGTCAACTGGGTTTTCTACGCCCCCGCACCCGCCTGGCTGCACCCGACCGGCGACACCGGGGCCGGCGTCCCGGCCCACACGTCGGCCGACCCCGACGGCATCCCGGCCGGCTCGCTCGACCCCGTCCGCCTCGACGAACTGGCCGACCTCGCCGACCGACACCTCCCGCCGTACTGGGCCGGGGTGGTCAACCTGACCCCGGTCGAGCGGATCCTGCTCCAGCCGATCCACGACCTCGCGACCCCGCGCCGCACCGCCGGACGCCTGCTGCTCGCCGGGGACGCCGCCACCCTGGTCCGCCCGCACAACACCAGCGGCGCGGCCAAGGCCCTCCAGGACGCCTGCGCCTTCGAGGACGCCTGGCGGTCGGCGGACGGCTGGGACGATCTGCTGCCCGGTTACGACCGCGAACGCGGCGCGGTGGGGCGGGCGTTGGTCGACCTCGGCCGCCGGCTCGGACGGGCCCAGGTCACCGGCGCACCGGACTGGAGGACCATCGACGAGGCCGGAATGGCCGAGTGGTGGCGCGAACAGCTCGCCGGTACGGGCGGGTTCGGCGGCCTGTCCCTCGACCGGCCGTCGAACTCCCCTTCAGTGACGGACGGTTCGACCCGTCAGACGTTCACGCCGTAATCGGTCGCGATGCCGCGCAGGCCGGAGGCGTAGCCCTGGCCGATCGCGCGGAACTTCCACTCGGCGCCGCTGCGGTAGAGCTCGCCGAAGACCATCGCCGTCTCGGTCGAGGCGTCCTCGGTGAGGTCGTAGCGGGCGATCTCCTGGCCGTTGGCCTGGTTGACGACCCGGATGAACGCGTTGCGGACCTGGCCGAAGCTCTGGTGCCGGGCGTCCGCGTCGTAGATCGACACCGGGAACACCACCTTGGCCACCTCGGCCGGCACGGTGGCCAGGTCGACCTTGATCTGCTCGTCGTCGCCGTCGCCGCCACCGGTCAGGTTGTCACCGCTGTGCTCGACCGAACCGTCCGGGCTGCGCAGGTTGTTGAAGAAGACGAAGTGCCCGTCCGAGAGCACCTTGCCGACCGCGTTGCAGAGCAGCGCGCTCGCGTCCAGGTCGTAGTCGGCGCCGGTGGTCGTCCGCACGTCCCAGCCGAGTCCGACGATGACGGCGGTGAGGCCCGGCGCCTCCTTGGTCAGCGAGACGTTGCCGCCCTTGGCCAGCGAAACTCCCACAGTGCCCTCCTCGGTTGCGCTACTGCTCTCCCTGGAAAAGAATCTACAACACTGTAGAGATCACGAGAATCCGTGCGACCGAATACAGCCATCCCCGGCCGGCACACGGCCGACCCCCCCCGCCCGCCCCCGGCACGCTCCCCGGCCGAGCCCCGCCCCTTCGCGGCCCGCCGCCTCAGCCACCCTCCGCCAGCAGCGCCGCCACCTGCGGCGGAAGCAGGCACGCCTGCCGGGCCAGCAGGTCGACGAAGGCCGCCGTCAACGGGTCCGGCCTGGTCCGGGTGTACGCCACCAGCGCCCGCCGGACCGGCGGCTCCGGCCGGCGGACCAGCCCGTCGAACCCCGGTGGCACGATGTTCGCCGGCACCAGCGCCACTCCCAGACCGGCCGCCGCGAGCAGCGGCGCCGCCGCCGTCTGCTCGGTCCGCACCGCCACCCGGGGCCGGAACCCGGCCTCCGCGCAGGCCGCGTCCAGCAGGTCAGCGAGCCCGTTCCCGGGGGCGTAGTGCACCCAGTCCCGCTCCGCCAGCTCGGCCAGCGGAACGCGCCGGCATCCCTCCGGCTCCGCGTCCTCCGGCGGCAGCGCCAGGACGAACTCTTCCACCCCCAGTTCCCTGATCGGCCCCTCCCAGTCGGCCGGCTGCGTCCCCACCGCGACGTCCGCCTGCCCCGCCGCCATCGCCGCCCGCAGCTCCTCGTTGTGCGCGTACTCGCGCAGCCGGATCCGCACCCCCGGGTGCGCGCGCCGCCAGGCCCGCAGCACCGGCGGCAGGATGCCCAGGCTCACCGAGTACACCGTCGCCAACTCCAGCTCACCGCCGTCGAGTCCGGCCGCCGAGCGGGCCGCCGCCCGCAGCCGCTCGGCATCCGCGAGCGCCGCCCGGGCGTGCGGCAGCACCGCCCGCCCCATCGGCGTCAGCCGCACCGCGCGCGGCAGGCGCTCCAGCAGCGCGCCGCCCACCGCCTTCTCCAGCGCCCGCACCTGGTGCGAGAGCGCCGGCTGAGTGACGTGCAGCAGCTCGGCCGCGCGCGTGAAGGAACCGGTGTCGACGACGGTCACCAGGTACTCGAACTGTCGGAGAGTGGCCATGCAGGCAGTTTATGGCTTTCCCAGAAAACAAGCCTTGGACGTATCACCCCTGCTCGGCGGAGGGTTGCGGACATGACCTCCTCCGCAACGCTCCCCCTCGCCGGCCGCCGCGTCGTCGTCGTCGGCGCCGGCTCCCACACCGGCCGCGCCCTCGCCCACACCGCCTCCGCCGCCGGCGCCGAACTCGTCCTCGCCGGCCCCGACCCCCGCAAGCTGGAGTGGACCGCCGGCGAACTGACCGGCCCCACGAAGGTCGTCCCGGTCGACCTCGCGGACGAGGACTCGATCGCCGCCCTCGCCGCCGCCACCGGCCGCTTCCACCACCTGGTCTCCACCGCCGCCATGCCCGCCAACGGCCCGCTCGCCGAACTCGAACTCGCCGACGTCCACCGCGCGTTCGCCGCCAAGGTGTACGGCCCGCTGCTGCTCGCCAAGCACCTCGCCGGCCAGGCCGCCACCGACACCCCCGACGGCGCCTCCTTCACCTTCTTCTCCGGCGTCGCCGCCTGGCGCCCCGCGCCCGCCCGCACCGTGATGGCCACCACCAACGGCGCCCTCGCCTTCCTCGTTCAGGCCCTGGCCGTGGAGATCGCCCCGGTCCGCGTCAACGCCGTCTCTCCCGGCATCGTCGACACCGGCGCCTGGGACCGGATGGGCGCCGACAAGACCGACTTCCTGCGTTCCGTCGCCGACCGCAACCCCGCACGCCGGACCGGCACCACGGAGGACCTGGTCCGCGCCGTCCACTTCGCGATGACCAGCCCCTTCGTCACCGGCACGGTCCTGCACGTCGACGGCGGCGGCCGCCTCGTCTGAGGCGCGGCCAGGGCGCCGTGGCGTCCCCCCTTCTTCCCCGAGGCCCCGTTCCCGAGGCCCCGGTCCCGTTCCCGGGCGGGAAGGGGGGCGGCCCGGGCCGGGGCCGACTGTCCCCCGGCCCGGGCCGCTCCCCTTCCCGGTCACCGCCCACCACTCGCGCAGCGCTCGCGCTCGCCCGGCCGGGCCGAGGGGCCGGACGTAGACTGGCGTGGTCGCGCGGGGGGCTCGGCGGTCCCCCGGAGGTCTTCATGCGCCAGCGGCACAGCTTCCATCTCGACCGGGCCGGGCACTCCGTCACGGTGAACGTCCGGTCCGGCTGGATCACCGAGACCGAGGTGCTGGTGGACGGCAAGGAGGTCGCCTTCCACCGCGTCCACGGGCACGGCGTCTACCCGCTCACGCTGGCCGCCCGGCTGCCCGAGGAGCCTCCGCTGCCGCTCGCCGTCGAACTCAAGCGGACCGGTGACCCCGAGCGCCCCCTCGCGTGCGCGCTGGACGTGCACGGCGCGGTGCACCCGATGGCGGAGCGCACCGGGCAGTGACCGCCCGGCGACCCGGCCGCCTGCCGCAACACTCCGCGCTCGGCACTCAGCGCTCGGCGCTCGGCGCTCGGCGGACCTTGGCGATGATCTCCTCGACGGCCGCCCCGGCCCGCTCCGCGTCCGCCGGGACCAGGCCGATCCGGGTCCGGCGGTGCAGCACGTCCTCGACGTCCAGCGCGCCCTCGTGCGTCACCGCGTACACGATCTCGGCCCGGCTGACGTCGACGCCGCCCGCGACCGGCGCCGCGTAACCGGCACCCAGCGCCTCCCCCGCCACGAGCACCTCGCGCGCCGCGCCGCCGTGGCGGGCGACCAGGGAGGCCGGCACCTCGCCCTCGGGGCAGGGCCGGCTGTCGCGGTGGCCGGGCGCACCGACCAGCGGCAGGCGGGTGGTCCAGCAGTCGCGGGCAGGCAGCTCGCGCAGGCGGACGGCGGTGTCGACGGCGTCCTCGGCCATCCGGCGGTAGGTGGTGAGCTTTCCGCCGACCACCGTGATCACGCCGTTGGGCGACTCCAGCACCGCGTGCTGCCGGGAGATGTCCGCGGTGGCGCCGTCGCCGGTGTCGAGCAGCGGCCGCAGCCCGGCGTAGGCGCCGCGCACGTCGGCCCCGGTCAGGGCCGTCTCCAGGGCGGAGTTCACGGTGTCGAGGAGGAAGTCCAGCTCGGCGCCGGTGGGCCGGGGCTCGTCCGGGATCGGGCCGGGCGCGTCCTCGTCGGTCAGGCCGATCGCGACCCGGCCGAGCTGCTGCGGCAGCGCGAAGACGAACCGGCTGGTCGACCCGGGCACGGGGACGGTGAGCGCGGCGGTCGGCCGGCCGAGGGCCGCGGCGTCGACCACCAGGTGGGTGCCCCGGCTGGGCCGCAGCCGGATCGACGGATCCACCTCGCCGGCCCAGACTCCCGTGGCGTTGACGACGGCGCGGGCGGTGAGGGTGAACGACTGGCCGGTGAGTCCGTCGGTGAGCCGGGCGCCGCCTCCGGTGACCTCGTCGGCGCGGACGCGGGTGAGCACCGAGACCCCGTACTGAGCCGCGGTACGGGCGAGGGCGACCACCAGCCGGGCGTCGTCGACGAGTTGCCCGTCGTGGGCGACGAGGCCGCCGTTCAGACCGGCTGCCCGCAGCCCGGGCACCAGGTCACGGGCGCGGGCGGCGTCCACCCGGCGGACCCGGGGCAGCAGGGTCCCCGAGGTGCCGGCGCTCAGCCGCAGGGCGTCGCCCGCGAGGAAACCGGCCCGGACCAGCGCGGCCTGCCCCGGGCGGAACAACCCGTCCAGCAGCGGCACGAGTTGGGGCAGCGAACGGACCAGGTGAGGGGCGGTACGGGTCATCAGGACACCGCGTTCGCGGGCGCTCTCCCGCGCCACGCCGATCCGCCCGGAGGCGAGGTAGCGCAGGCCGCCGTGGACGAGCTTGGAACTCCAGCGGCTGGTCCCGAACGCGAGGTCGCGGGACTCGACGAGCACGGTGCAGAGCCCGCGCGCCGCCGCGTCGAGGGCGACACCGACGCCGGTGATGCCTCCGCCGATCACCAGGACGTCGACGACGGGGTCGGCGGCGAGCGCGTCGAGCTCCAACTCCCGGCGACGGGCGGTGAGTCGGGTCGTCCCGGCGTAGGGTCCGGCGGTGGTGGTCATCTGCGGCCTCCGTGGCGGGTGGCGTTGCGGCGGTTCACCGGCTGCCGACGGCGGCCGACCGGGCATGGACGGGCGGTCACCCGCAGACGGACGGCCCGCCCGGCGCGGGCGTTCACCGGTCCCCGGCGGTCGTTCACGGCGCGAGGTACCCGTCCAGGGCGCGGGCCAGTTCACGCCGCCACGCGTCCTCGGACAGCAACTGGGCCACCATACGGTGCGACTGGACGGTGGACTGGGCGATCAGCAGCACCATCGCGGCGAGCTCGACCGGATCACCGGCCCGGATCGAGCCGTGCTCCTGCCCCTGCGCGATGCCGGCGCGGAGTGCTTCGAGGAGCCCTCGCTGGCTGGTCCCGAGGCGTTCGACCACGTACTCGAAGAGCGTGTCGGAGTCGGCGGAACGCAGCAGCGCGCCGAGCACCGGATGGTCGCGCAGGCGGACGGCGACCCCGACGACACCGTCGACGAACGCGGCCCGGTCCACCCCGGCGAGCCGGACGGCCTCCTGGGTGGCCGCGATCTCGCGGGTGAGTAGCGCACCGATCACCGCCCGGACGTCCGGCCAGCGCCGGTAGACAGTCGGCCGGCTGACCCCGGCACGGCGCGCGATCTCGGCCAACTGGGTACGGCGTACGCCGAGTTGGATGACCAGATCGGCGGCGGCGTCAAGGATGGCGTCGTCGGTGCCGCGAGGCTCGGACGACCGGTCGAGGTCCGCGTTACTACTTGACATGATGTGTAAAACTGTAACGCATGACCGCCGAGAAGCAAGCGGAACCGGCCGACGCCGCGCTGCCGCTCCCCCCGATGAAGTGGGACGCCTGGGGCGACCCGGCCCTCGCCAAGGAGCTGTCCGCCGACGTCAAGGACCTGCTCGCCGCCGCCCTCGGCGTCACCGGCGACGCCGAGCCGGGCCCGGACGCCTCGGACGTCGTGCTGCGGCCGTCCACCCTGTCCCCGGACGACCTCGCGGCCCTCGCCGCCGTCGTCGGCGAGGCGCACATCAGCACCGCCGACGCCGACCGCCTCCCCCGGGCCGGCGGCAAGTCCACCCCCGACCTGCTGCGCCGCCGCAGCCGCGCACCGCAGGACGCGCCCGACGCCGTCGTCCTGCCCGGAGGGGAGGACGAGATCGCCGCCCTGCTCGCGCTGTGCGCCGAGCGCCGCATCGCCGTCGTGCCCTTCGGCGGCGGCACCAGCGTGGTCGGCGGGCTGGACCCGGAGCGCGGCGGCCTCGCGGCCGTCGTGTCGCTCGACCTGCGCCGCCTCGACCGGCTGCTCGACCTCGACGAGACCTCCGGCGAGGCCGTCCTCGGCGCGGGCCTCACCGGCCCGGCGGCGGAGGCGCTGCTCGCCGCGCACGGCCTCGAACTCGGCCACTACCCGCAGAGCTTCCGCTTCGCCACCATCGGCGGCTTCGCGGCCACCCGCTCCTCCGGCCAGGACTCGGCCGGCCACGGCCGGTTCGACGAGATGGTGCGCGGCCTGCGCGTCGTCACCCCGGCCGGCACCCTCGACCTCGGGCGCGCCCCCGCCTCCGCCGCCGGACCCGACCTGCGCGAACTGTTCCTCGGCTCGGAGGGCACCCTCGGCGTGATCACCGCCGTCCGGGTCCGCGTCCACCCCGCGCCCGCCGCCAAGGCGTACGAGGCCTGGTCCTTCCCCGACTTCGCCACCGGCTCGGCCGCGCTGCGCGCTGTCGAGCAGCAGGGCACCGGCCCGACCGTCATCCGGCTCTCCGACGAGGCCGAGACCATGGTCAACCTCGCGATGACGGAGAGGATCGGCGGCGAACCCGCGGTCACCGGCTGCCTGGCCGTCACCGTCTTCGAGGGCACCGCCGAGCAGGCCGCCACCCGCCACGCGGAGACCCGCACCGTCCTGCTCGCCGCCGGCGGCACCCCGCTCGGCGAGGCGCCCGCCCGGGCCTGGGAACACGGCCGGTTCAACGCCCCCTACCTGCGGGACTCCCTGCTCCGCGCGGGCGCGCTCTGCGAGACCCTCGAAACCGCCACCAGCTGGCGGAACCTCCCCGAACTCCGTCTGGCCGTCACCACCGCCCTCACCGAGGCCCTCCCCGGCTCGCTCGTGCTCTGCCACATCTCGCACGTCTACCCGACCGGCGCCTCGCTCTACTTCACGGTCGTCGCCGCCCTCGGCGACGACCCGTTGGAGCGGTGGGCCGGTGCGAAGCGCGCCGCCTGCGACGCCATCCTGACGGCCGGCGGCACGATCACCCACCACCATGCGGTCGGCGCCGACCACCGCCCCTGGATGACCGACGAGATCGGCGAGCTGGGCGTGCGCATCCTGCGCGCCGTCAAGGCCGAGCTGGACCCGGCGGGCATCCTCAACCCGGGCAAGCTGATCCCGTGAGCGGCCGGAGAACCATCGCCCGCGTCGTTCTCCTCACCAACCCCGCGGCAGCCGCCGGCCACGCCGAGCCGGCGGCCCGCCGCGCCACCGCCCGCCTGCGCGACCTCGGCATCGCCGTGGACGCGCAGGCGGGCACCTCCGCCGCCGAGTCCCTCGAACTGGCCCGCGCCGCCGTCGGCTCCGGGTCCTGCGACGCCCTGGTCGTCGTCGGCGGCGACGGCATGGTCAACCTCGGCCTGCAGGCCGCCGCCGGCACCTCCGTCCCCCTCGGCGTCGTCCCCGCCGGCACCGGCAACGACCACGCCCGCGCCTACGGCCTCCCCCGCAACGCCCCGGAGGCCGCCGCCGACGTCGTCGCCGCCGGCCACACCCGCACCGTCGACCTCGGCCTCGTCACGGCGGCCGACGGCAGCACCCGCCGGTTCGGCTCCGTCCTCGCCAGCGGCTTCGACTCCCTGGTCAGCGACCGCACCAACCGGCTCCGCCGGCCCCGCGGCCGGATGCGCTACAACCTCGCCATCGCCGTCGAGTTCGCCAACCTCCGCCCGCTGCCCTTCCACCTCACCCTCGCCGACGGCACCGAGATCACCCGCGACCTCACGCTCGCCGCCGTCGGCAACACCAGCAGCTACGGCGGCGGGATGCTCATCTGCCCGACCGCCGACCCCACCGACGGCCTCCTCGACCTCACCCTCGTCGACGCGATGCCCCGCCACCGCATCGCCCGCTTCTTCCCCACCCTCTTCAAGGGCACCCACGTCCGACGCCGCGAGGTCACCACCCACCGCACCACGTCGGTCCGCATCGACTCCCCCGCCATCACCGCCTACGCCGACGGCGAGTTCATGGCCCCCCTCCCCGTCACCGTCACCGTCACCCCCGCCGCCCTCCACCTCCTCACCCCCGCCTGACCCGCCACACCCCCGAACGCCGAAGGGCCCCGCGGCATCCGTCACCTTTTCCGAATTCGCTCGCGCAGCGGCAGGTCCAGGGACTCGACGAGCCGGACCACCATGCCGCGCCCGGGCGCCGAGCGGCCGGACTCGATGAAGCTGAGGTGGCGCTGGCTGAGACGGCGGTGGGTGCGGCGCTCGCGCAGGGTCCGGGGGAAGTCCACGGGAGCCATCTGTACACGGGGGCGGCTCCGGCCCCCGGGCGGGGCCGGACCCGGGCTCGGCCCCGGGCAGGCCGGGGCGGCCTCAGATACCCCGCCGTGCCGCCACCGCGTGCGCGTCGATCGCGGCCAGCAACGCCGCGTGGTCGACGACGGTCCGGTCCGCGTACTGGACGGCGAAGTCGGCCACGGCCTCGGAGAAGGTGTCGGCGCTGCCCAGGTAGCCGGCGACGGCGAGACGGTCGCCGGAGCGGGCGTGGGCGCGGGCCAGGGTCCGGCCGCAGAGGTCGGCGTAGGCGCGCAGGTCCGCGGGCGCCATGTCGGCGACGGCGGCGGCCCCCTTCATGTCGCGCAGCTGGCGTCCGTAGAAGTGGCGGCCCCCGGGGCCGGTGGTCCAGCCGAGGAAGATGTCGCTGGCGGCCTGCATCAGGTGCTGGCCGGTGACGACGCGCCGGCCGCCGTGGACGACCGGTGCCTCGGTGAGGTGGCGGCCCTCGGTCGGCGTCTCCGGCAGGTAGTCCTCCAGCACGGACCGTCCGGCCTCCTTGATCTGGAGGAAGAGGGGGTCGCGCTCGTCCCGGCCCTCCAGGAGGAGGACGAAGCAGCGGGTGCCGACACTGCCGACCCCGACCACCTTGCGGGCGACGTCGACCAGTTGGAAGCGGTCGAGCAGGACCCGGCGGTCCTCGGCGAGGGTGGCGCGGTAGTCGCTGAAGATCTTGCCGACCCTACGCAGCTCGTCGCGCGGCACCGGTTCGATCAGCGGCGGGTCGCTGATGATGCGACGGCGGCCGTCCTCACCCCGCTCGGTGAGCTTGCCGAAGGCCTGCAGGCTGGTGCGGCGGCGGGCGCGGTCGAGGTTGGCCTCGACCTGTCGGCGGCGACCGCCCCCGCGGACCGTCGCCGGCAGGTCGGCGGTGTCGATCCGGGCGTACCAGACCTCGAGTTCGCCCATCTCGGCGAGGCGCCGCATGGCGACCGCGTAACCGTCCGCGGCGGCGAGCGCGGCGCGGTGGGCGCGGTCGTCGTCGTGGCCGTTGTCGCGGGCGGCGACCGCGACGCTGGCGGCGAGCCGTTTGACGTCCCACTCGAAGGGGCCGGGGTAGGTCTCGTCGAAGTCGTTGACGTCGAAGAGCAGGGCGCGTTCCGGCGAGGCGTACACGCCGAAGTTCAGCAGGTGGGCGTCGCCGCACAGTTGGACGGTGAGGCCGGTGTCGGGGACGGCGGCGAGGTCGGCGGTCATGACGGCGGCGGAGCCCCGCAGGAAGGCGAACGCGGATTCGGCCATCCGTCCGTAGCGGATCGGGCGGAGGTCCGCGAGCCGGTCCTCGGCCTGGTGTTCCAGCAGGCGGATCGGGTCCGGGCGGTCGGCGGCGGGGATCCAGCGGCCGTGGGCGGAGCGGGAGACCCGGCTGCGGGCAGCCCGGCCGCGCCGGCGGCGTTCGGCGGGACTGGTCATGCGCGGCTCCTCGCGGTGCGGCCCGGAGCCCCTCCACGGCCGGGACCCCCTCCCTCGCGACGCTAGGCCACGCGCCGCGGGGCGGCATGTCGGGGCGCGGGCGGGGGCTGCCACGAGGTGGGCGGGCGCGCGACTCCCCCGCCGACGCTCCGCCGAACGGGTGAAAGGTGTGCGAGCGGACGGAGCCGCGCACCGTCCCCGCTCACTCCACGACGAAGTCCGCCATCATCGCCATGTCCTCGTGCTCCAGGTTGTGGCAGTGCAGCATGTACGTCCCCGGGTAGTCGGTGAACCGCACCAGCACCTCCACCCCCTCCGACGGCCGCAGGTCCACGGTGTCCTTCCAGCCCGCGTCGTACGGGCCCGGGTCACCACCGTTGCGGGAGAGCACCTGGAACTGGTCCAGGTGCAGGTGGACGGGGTGGTGGACGTCGCTGAAGAACCTCCAGATCTCGGTGGTGCCGAGCGCCGGGGCCGCCAGCACGCGGCCCGGCTCGTACGGCCGGTTGTTGATCGTCCAGCCGTCGTTGCGACTGCGGCGGAAGCCGAAGGTGCGGGTGGTGACGGCGGCGCCGGGGTCGAGCCGTTCGAGGGTGCAGAGGCGTTCGGGGACGGTCGCGTCGTCGGTCACCGGGCGGGAGGTGACGTCGAAGCGGAGGACCTCGCCGGTCCGCTCGCTGCCGAAGCGGTTCGTCAGGCGGACGGACGTGCCGGGCGGGTAGCGGGAGAAGTCGACCACGACGTCGAACCGCTCGGCGGGGGCGATCTCGACGGCGTCGTGCCGGATCGGTGTCTCCAACAGTCCTCCGTCGCCGCCGATCTGGACCAGCGCGCCGCCGTCGGCGGGCTGCGGGTCGAGTTCCAGGCGGTAGATCCGGGTGTTGGAGGCGTTGAGCAGGCGCAGCCGGTAGTGGGCGCGGTCCACCTCGACGCGTGGCCAGGGCGCGCCGTTGACCAGGATGACGTCGCCGAGCACGCCGTTCATGTAGTCGTCGGTGACGCCCGGAACGGTCAGCCCGGGGTCGACGGAGGGGTAGCGGAACGAGCCGTCGGAGGCGAAGGCGCGGTCGGCGAGCATGAGCGGGAGGTCGCGTTCGCCGCGCGGCAGCGGCAGGGCGTCCTCCTCCTCGTCGCCGATCAGGTGGAAGCCGGCCAGGCCGCGCCAGATGCCGGGGCCGGTGAAGCCCATCCGGTGGTCGTGGTACCAGAGGGTGGCGGCACGCTGGTGGCCCGGGTACGTGTAGCTGCGCTCGCCGACGACGGTCCGGCCCACGGTTCCCGTCCCGGACGTCCCGGACATCCCGGCCATCCCCGCCATCCCGGTCATCCCCGCCATCGCGTGCGCCGCGTGGTCGGCCGACGATCCGGCCGGGAGCAGCAGGTCGACGGGGTAGCCGTCGCTGTCCGCCGGGGTGTGGCCGCCGTGCAGGTGGACCACCGAGGGCACCGGCAGCTCGTTGCGGTGGCGGACCACGACCTCGCGGCCCGCCCGCGCGACCATGGTCGGCCCGGGAAAGGTCCCGCCGTACGTCCAGGCTTCGGTGCGCAGGCCGGGCAGGATCTCCAGGCCGGCGACCCGCTGGACGATCTCGTAGTGGTCCGTGGTCGCGTCGGAGCGGACCGGAGCGAGGACGGGCGGCACCGGCAGCGGCACCCGGAACGGCTCCGGCAGCGGGACCTCGCTGGTCAGCAGGCGTCCCGGCCGCGCCTCGGCCAGCAGCCGGGCGGCCGGCGGCACGCCGAAGGCTCCGACCGCACCCGCGCCGATCACGGCCGCGCCGACGCCGAGGAACCGGCGGCGCCTCACTGCGCCGCCTCCATCGAGCCGCTCGGACGGGGCAGCCGTCCGGCGGCCGCGCCCTGCGGGTAGGCGGGGGCGCCGCCGCTCGCGGGCAGCGGCAGACGCCAGGCGCCGACCAGGGCGAACAGCAGGGCGCTGACCAGCAGGACGCCCAGGGTGACGTGCAGCCCGACCGCCCGGTCGTATCCGAAGGCCGTCTGGGCGCCTGCCGCGACCGCCAGCAGCGCCGCGGTGCCGAGCGGCCGGAACGGTCCGCGCGTGCCGCCCGGGCCGCGACGGGCGACCAGGCCGACCGACGCGGCGGCCACCAGTTGGACGAGCACCAGGGTGTCCAGGGCCATGGCGGCCAGTTCGTGGGCCTTGAGCGAGTCGTAGTGGCCGTTCAGGAAGCTGGCGGCCAGCATCGTCTGGACCACGGCCAGGACGGCGAGCGCGGTGGCGGTGGCCCGCAGCACCAGCAGCGGCAGACGCGGCGGCAGGCGGGGCCGCAGGCGCAGCGACGGACGGGGCGGGCGGGGCGTGCGGGCCGCGGGAGGACTGCTCATCGGTCGGCCTTCTCTCTGCCGGGGCGCGCCGGGGCCCGGCAGCGGGCACACCGGCCGTGCCGGACCGGCTCGGCGCGGGGGTGGACGGGACGGCGTCCCCGGGCGTGCGGCACCGGACGGACGCGGCCGTGAGCGTAGCTGATCAGACATCACGATCGGTGTGGATCAAGGGCCTTCCGGCCTTCTACCACTCTCTGGCGCCTGTTCGGCGCGGCTTTGTCACCCGAACGGGCGGTGCGCCAGACCCGCGCGCACCGCCCGTTCACGCCCCCTGCGGAGCCGGAGCTCCGGTCCTTCCCCAGGCCGTTCCCTCCCCCGGCCCGGCCTTTCCCACCCGGCCTGCTGGGACCGGACCGGTCCCCTCCTCGCCGTCCCTACTGCCGGCCGCCGCCCATCGCCACCGGACGGGTCCGCAGCAGGGCCCGGGCCGGCAGGGCGGTCGCGGCGAGGCAGAGCAGCACCGCCGCGCCCCCCAGCGGCAGCGCCGTCCCGACCGGGACGTACGGCGCCGCGCCGGCGATGCCCCGGGTGACCGGCACCAGGGTGGTCCAGGCGATCGCACCGCCGACCACCAGGCCGGTCGCGGCGACCAGCAGCGCCTCCCAGCGCATCATGCCGCGCACCTGCCGCCGGGTGGTCCCCGCCAACCGCAGCAGCGCGATCTCGCGGCGCCGGTCCAGCACCGTCATCACCAGGGTGTTGGCGGCCGTGACCGCCGCGAACCCGCCCAGCACCCCCGCCATCACGGTGTTCGCCCAGGCGCCGAGCTCCTGCGCCTTGTCTGCCTGGGCGACGAACCCGGCCCGGTCGGTGACGAGCAGAGCCGTCCCGCCGCCCACCCCGGCCAGCTGCTTCGCGACCGCGGCCCGGTCGGCGTTCGGCGCGTCCGTGACCAGCACCTGGCTGTCGTAGCCGGCGGTCACGTGCTCCGCGACGGCCGCCCGGGGCAGCAGCGCCTGCCCGAAGCCGAGCCCGCGCTCGTAGGTGGCGACCAGCAGCGGCTTCGCCTCCGTACCGTCACCGAGCCAGAGCGGGACCCGGTCACCGACCTTGACACCGAGGTCGTCGGCCATGGTCCGGGAGAGCGCGACGGTGTCCGTCGAGCGGCCGAGCTCGGCCAGCGAGCCCTCGTGCACGCCGAGGTCGAGCACCCGGGAGAGCCGGGCCGGGTCACCGGCGACACCCAGCGCGTTGGCGGTCTGCACCGTCTGCCCGCTGCGGTAGAGGACACCGGTGCGCAGCACGCCGACCGCCGCCTCCGCACCGGGCACCTTCGCCGCCTGCTCGGCGGTGCCGGCGGGCAGGCCCGGGCCCGTCGACGCGAGCACGTGGTCGGCGGTGATGCCGCTGCGCACCTGCTCACCGGTCTCGTGGCTGATCGTGGTCTGCAGGAAGAGCAGGGTGCCGCAGAAGGCGGTGACCATGGCGATCGGCGTGATCGCGGAGGCCAGCCGGCGGGCGTTGGCCCGCGTGTTGTCGGCGGCCAGCGAGCCTGGCGCGCCGCCGGCCCGCAGCGGGGCACCGAGCACCCCGGCCGCGCCCCGGGCCACCCAGGGGCCGAGCAGCGCGACGGCGGTCAGGAAGCACATCACCACGCCGAGCGCGGTGTTGGCGGCGTCGGAACCCTTCAGGGCCGAGGCGAGGCCGGCCAGCGACACGCCACCCGCGGCGAAGAGCAGGCCGATCACGGTGCGCACCTTGCCCGGACGGCCGGCTTCGACGGCTGCCGCACCGAGCGCCTGGCCGGCGCGCATCCGGGCCGGGCCGCGGGCGGCGACGAAGCCGGCCCCCAGCGCGGCGAGCGTGCAGACGCCGACGGCTGCCAGCATCGGCACCGGGCCGACCGACAGTTCCACCGAGTCCGGGACGGCGCCGCGCTCCACCATCTCGTCGAACCACCAGCGGGCCAGGGCCAGTCCTGGCAGGATGCCGAGCGCACCGGCGAGGGGGGCGACCAGCATCGCCTCGGTGGCGATGGTGCGGCGGATCTGCCGCGGGGTGGCGCCGATGGCGCGCAGCAGGGCGAACTCGCGGGCGCGCTGGCCGGTGGCCAGGGCGACGGTGGAGACGACCACGAAGACGGCGGTCATGGTGGCGGTGCCGCCGAAGGAGCCGCCCAGGGCAGTCAGCATGGTGCGCGCCTCGGTGAGCACGGGCTGCTCGACGGTGCCGCGGTCGTCCCCGGTCAGCACCTCCGCCCGGTCGCCCACGGCCTGCTCGACCTGCGCGGCGAGCGCCTCGGCGTCGACACCCTCGCGGGGCTGCACGGCGATCGCGTCGACCCGGCCGGGATGGCCGGAGAGGCGGTCGGCCGGCTGGTCCGCGAACCAGGCGGTGGGCGTCCCGGCCGCCGCGGCGCCGAACTGCTGCGGGGCGGCGAGGCCGGAGATCCGGTAACTGCCGCTGCCGCCGGGCGCGGTGAGCGTCACGGTGGTCCCGGGCGCCAGCTTGGCGGCGCGCGCCGTGTCGGCGTCCAGGACGACCTCGCCGGCGCCGGGGGCGCGGCCCTCGACCAGCTTGTCGGCGGGGCCGGTGATGCCGAGCGAGGCGAAGCCCCGGCCGGTCAGCGGCGATCCCGCCAGCGGGGTGCCGGCGGCGCCCTGCACCGGGAAGGCGGTGTCGGGGCGGGCGGCGGCCACGCCCGGCTGGGCGGCGATCCGGGCCGCCAGCCCCGCGTCCAGACGGGCCCGCTCGGGCACCGACTGGCTCTCGGTCTCGGTGTCCTCGGCGGTCTTGTAGGTGATCGTGACGGTCGGGTCGGCGGCCACGACCACCGGCGCGCTCGCGTACCGGCCGGCCGGCACGGAGGCGGTGAGGCCGGTCTGCAGCAGCGTGCCGCAGGCCATCACGACGGCCGCGCCGAACAGCAGCGCGACGAAGGTGCCGACGAAGGAGGCGGGGCGGAACCGCACCGAGGCGCGGGCGAGTCCGTTGGTCATGCCGCCACCCCCACCGGGCGCGCGGCCAGCGTGACCATCCGGTCGGCGATCGTCCGCGGGTCCGGCCGGTACAGCTCGTCGGCGAGCGCGCCGTCGGCCAGGAAGAGCACCCGGTCGGCGACCGAGGCGGCCACCGGGTCGTGGGTGACCATCACGACGGTGGCACCCATCGAGTCCACCGCGCCGCGGAGCAGGCCCAGCACCTCGTGCGCGGTCCTGGTGTCCAGTGCACCGGTCGGCTCGTCCGCGAAGAGCACGTCCGGGTCGGTGATCAGTGCGCGGGCGATCGCCACCCGCTGTTGCTGACCGCCGGAGAGCTGCCCCGGCCGGCGCCCGGCGTGGTCACCGAGACCGACCCGGGCGAGCAGCTCCTTGGCCCGGGAACGGTCCTGGCGCTCACCGGCGAGGCGCTGCGGGAGCAGCACGTTCTGCAGCACGGTCAGCGAGGGCAGCAGGTTGAAGGACTGGAAGACGAAGCCGATCCGGCTGCGGCGCAGCTTGGTGAGCCGGTTCTCGCTCAGCCGGGTGATCTCCTCGCCGCCCAGGTAGACCTCGCCGGCGGTCGGGCGGTCCAGGCCGGCCGCGCACTGCAGGAACGTGCTCTTGCCCGAGCCGGACGGGCCCATGACCGCGGTGAAGGTACCGCGGCCGAGGGCGAGGTCGACGCCGCGCAGGGCGTGCACGGTCTCGCCGCCCCGGCCGTAGCTGCGCCGAACGCCGCGCAGCTCGATCGCGGCGTGGGCGTCGGAACGCCCGTACGGCTCGGGCTGGGGGCGGGTGCGGCGGGGTGCCATGGTGGGCCTTCCTTCGGGGATCGTCGCTGGTCGTCGACGTGTTCCAGGCTAGGAAGACGCGGCGCGGCGGACCATGGAGGCCGCTGGCGGACGGGGGGTGGGGTTATCCCCCGGCGCGCTCTCCGGGTGGCGTCAGCCCTCCCCGCCGCCGCCGGACGACGGCCCGCGCGCCAGGGCGCCGGTCGCACGCCCGGGACTCTCCGTCGGGCCTCGCCGTCCGGCCTCTCGGGCGGATCTCCTCCCCGGGCTCTCTCCTCGGATCCTCCGCCTCGGGCCTCCTCGTCAGATCCGCTCGCCGTCGATGCCCTCGTACGCGGCGCGGAGTTCGGCGACGGCGGGGTGGGCCGGGTCGAACCGGGTGCCGTCGATCGCCGCGACCGGGCGGACCCCGACGCCCGCGTTGACGGCGACGGCGGCGACGAAGCGGTCCAGCCCGGACGGTGCGACGGGCTCGCGCCGCTGCGGGCCGCCGTACGCGCCGGCCAGCAGTGCCTCGGTGACGCCGGGCAGGGCGGCGGCGTCCGGTCGGACCAGGTCACGGCCGTCGTGGAGGGCGAGGTTCCAGGTGGCGCCCTCGGTGATCCGACCGTCCTCGTCGACCAGCAGCGCATCGTCGTAGCCGGCCAGTTGGGCCAGCCTGCGGTGATGGAGCAGCCCGAACAGGCCGACGTGCTTCACTCCCGGCAACTCGCGCCGGTACACGGCGGTGCGGACCCGCAGCGGGCCGGGCGGGCCGGCCGGCGCCGAGCGGGTGGTGACCAGCAGCCGGGGTTCGGCCGGCGCGGCCGGGCGTTCGAGGCCGAGCGCCGGGTCGAACACGGTGACCCGGACGATCACCGGCGCACCGTCGGCCGGGAGGACGTGCCGGATCCGGTCGCGGACCAGCTCCCGGTCCAGGGAGGCCCCGAACACCGTGCGGCAGTCGCGGACCAGCCGGTCCAGGTGGAGCGTCAGCCCGCGGGTGCGGCCCGCCTCGGCGCGCAGCGTGGTGAAGTGCCCGTAGTTGAGCAGGCCCAGCGCCGCGAGCTGCGCGGGGTCGGCGGGTGCGCCGTCGATCTCGATCTCTGCCATGCGGCGAGTTTCCCAGGTCGGCCCGCCGGGGTGCGGAGCGGTGCGCGGCGAGGTCATCGCGCGGGATCGCCGGGCTCCCCCCTCCGGTCGCCGCTCCGGTCGCGGCCCTGATCGTGGCCCTGCTCACGGCCCTGCTCGCGGCCCTGCCTGCCGCCCGGGCCGGCCAGGATCGGACGGTAGGGGGTCGTGACCGGCCGGCCGCCGTCGCGCGCCGACCGCTCGACGTGCTCGATCCGGTACGCGAGCCCTTCCGGCTCCCCCGCGTCCGACCACCGCCACGCCTCCGCCCACCACTGCGGGCCGCGCACCAGCGGGCGTCCGGCGAGCGCCAGGTGCAGGGCGAGCGTGGAGCGGGCGAAGTCGCGCACCCAGCCGTCCGCCCGGCGGTAGTCCGTGGTCTCGTCCAGCCGCAGCCAGCGGCCCTCGCGGCCGGCGGTGAGCAGCGGGGTCCAGCCGCCACCGGGGCCCGGCGCCCCGTCCGCGACCAGCAGGACCAGCCGGTCCTCCTCCTCCCGTACCCGGTAGGGCGGCAGTTGGGGCAGCCGCGCCAGGCCGACGGCGTGCTTCCAGGAGACCACCCAGAGACCGCGGCGCAGGTAGTACCGGACGGCGTGCTGCCACGTCCAGTGCGCCTCCAGGCGGTAGCCGGGCAGACCCTCGGCCGTGGCGGCCCGGTAGAGCTGGTCGAGCGCCGTCGCGGCGAGGCCGCGCCCACGCGCGGCGGGGCGCAGGTAGAGCGAGGAGACGGCCAACTGCCCGGGCCCCTTCGTCCAGTTGTCGACGGCGACGGTGCCGACCGGGGCGCCGGCCACGGCACCGGTGGCGTCGGCCGCTCCGCCCACGGGGTCGGCGGTCCCGGCGGCGCCGGTCAACCAGTAGCGGCGGCGGTACAGCTCACCGTCCGGCCACTCGCGCCCGCTCTCTCCGAGCCGCTGTCGCAGGGCGCGTTCCTCCGCCGGACCGATCGCCTCCGGATCCACCTGCTCGCCCAACTCCCCCTCGGCGCGCGACGCGAGGTCCCAGAGCGCGAACCGCCGCCCCTCGCCCTCCCCCACCGCCCGCACCCCGGGCGCCGCCTCCAGCCGCGCCTGCGCCCGTTCCACCGCCGCATCCCAGGACCTCACCACGCCGTCCACGATAGCGACCGGACGGCACCGAGCGTAATTCCATGGACACCGAACGTCAGGTCGGGTACGAATTCACTTGTTCGGAACACCTCGCGAAAGGGCGGACCCCACCCGTGCACGATCCCACCGTCCGGCCTGCGCGCGGCCCTCCCCCGCGCACCCGACCGTGGTAGGGGAAACCCGACCACAGGACTCGACCTGGCCCTCATGACCTCGCCGACCTGCGCCGCTGCAATGAAGTGGTGCTGATTCACCGCGCCCGTCGAAGCCGTCCGAGCCCTCCCCGCCCTCACGATCGACCTCGTCTCCACGACCGCCACCGCCACGACCGTCACCGCCACCGCTCCCCCGGCGGGCGACGGCTGCTGTGGTGCGGCGGATGGCTGGTCGCGGCCGGCTGGGCCGGGGCGTTCCCGCTCGTCTCCGGGCTGGGACCGCACCGGAGTTGGGGACTGCACGCCGCAACGGGATACCTGGCGGCGGCGGTTGCCGTGCTGGTGCTGCCCCGGCGGTGGGCGTCCCGCTGCGCGGCGGCCGTCGCGCTCGCCGGCGCGATCGCCGTACCGCTGTTCGTCCTGGTCGCCACCGGGCAGGGGCAGAGCGAGGTCACCGTCATCGAACGGTCGGGCGAACTGCTGCTCCGGCACGGCACGCCGTACCTGGCCGAGCCGCACACGGTCGCCGAGTACACGCCGTACCTGCCCGGCATGGCGCTGTTCGGGCTGCCTCGCGCGCTGCTCGGATCGGACGGGTGGCCGGTCCGGATGCTCGGCGACGCACGGGTGTGGTGTGCCGCCGCGTTCTTCGGCTGCCTGGTCGCGGCCGTCGGACCGCACCGGACCCGGCTGCGGCTGCGGCTGCGGCTGCGGCTGCGGCGTGAGCATCGGCGTCGGCATCGGGGCGGACCTGTTCCGGCTTCGGGGCCTGCCGTCGGCCCGGTCGGCCCGCAGGTCGGCACGCAGGTCGCGGCGCTGATCGCCTCGCCGCCGGTCGCGCTGCCGCTCTGCGTCAGTGGGGTCGACCTGCCACTCACCGGACTCTGCTGCCTGGCGCTCGCCCTGGCCGGCCGGGCCCGCCCGCTCGGCGCCGGAGCGGCCCTCGCCCTGGCCTGCGCGCTCAAGTGGACGGCCTGGCCGGCGGTCGCCGTGGTCGCCGCCCTGCTGGCCGCCACCGCCGGACGGCGGGCGGCGGTGCGCGCGACGGCCACCGCCGTGGCCGGCACGGCCGCGATCGTCCTGCCCGGTGCACTGCGCGCGCCCGGACCGCTGGTGCAGCAGGTGTTCGCCTTCCCCACCGGGCGCGGCGGGCTGCCCACGCCCGCGAGCAGCCCCCTGCCCGGCCGGATCCTCGCCGACCTCGGCCCGGCCGGGTGGTACACCTCCCTCACCCTGCTCCTGCTCGCCGGACTCGCGGTCGCCGCGTCGCTCGCGCTCCGCCCGCCCCGGGACGCCACCGGCGCAGCCGACCGGCTGGCACTCGGACTCGGCCTGGCCTTCCTGCTGGCGCCCGCCGGACGGTTCGGCTACCTCGCGCTGCCCGCGCTCCTCGTCCTCCTCGCCAGGCTGTCCGCGCGCGACCGCCCCGGGGCCGACCGTGCCCGCACCGCCACCGCCGTGCCCGCCGTGCCCGCCCCGTCCGTACGTGCCCCTGCTCTCCTCGCCCCGCCGCCGCGGGCGGGCGGGTGCGTCCGTCCCGCGCCGCGCCGCCCCACCACCCCGGTGCCCGCCCGCCCCCGGCAACCGGCCCGCGCCCCGGCCCGCACCACCGCCACCGCCTTCCCCCGAACCGAGGTCGTCACCACCCCATGACCAGCACCCTCATCGTCACCAACGACTTCCCGCCCCGACAGGGCGGCATCGAGACCTTCGTCCACGCCATGGCCACCCGGCTGCCCGGCGGCGAGGTCGTCGTCTACACCTCGGACGAACCGGGCTCCGCCCACCACGACGCCGCACTGCCGTTCCCGGTGATCCGCGACCGGTCCCGGACGCTGCTGCCGACCGGGCGGGTCACCCGCCGGGCCGCCGAGATCGCCCGGGCGTACGGCTGCGACCGGATCTGGTTCGGCGCCGCGGCCCCGCTCGCCGCGATGACGCCCGGGCTCCGCCGCCGAGCGCCGGGAATCCGGCGGACCGTCGCCACCACGCACGGCCACGAGATCTGGTGGGCGCGCACCCCGGGGGCCCGTCGACTGCTGCGGCGGATCGGTGACAGCGTCGACGTCGTCACCTACCTCGGTCCGTACACCCGCGACCGGATCGCCCCCGCGCTCGGACCCGTGGCCCGGCTGGAACGGCTCGTGCCCGGCGTCGACGCCGACCTGTTCCGGCCGCGGCCCGGGCGGCCGTCCGACGAGTCGTCCGCACTGTGGCGGGAGCAGCGGGGCGGCGGTCCCACCGGGCCGGTGATCCTCTGCGTGGCCCGGCTGGTCCCGCGCAAGGGGCAGGACTCCCTGATCCGCGCGCTCCCGCAGATCCGGCGGGCCGTCCCCGGCGCCACCCTGGTGCTGGTCGGCCGCGGCCCGGACGAACAGCGGCTGCGCGACCTCACGCGACGGCACACCGAGCCGGGCTCGGTCGTGTTCGCCGGCGGCCGGGAGCACGCGCAGACACCCGCCCACTACGCGGCGGCCGACGTCTTCGCGATGCCGTGCCGCACCCGCCGGGCCGGTCTGGAGGCGGAGGGTCTCGGCATCGTCTTCCTGGAGGCGGCGGCCTCCGGACTCCCCGTCGTCGCGGGCCGCTCCGGCGGTGCACCGGACGCCGTCCTCGACGGCGTCACCGGCACCGTCGTCGACGGCCGCGACGACACCGCCGTCGCCGAGGCGATCGTCCGCATACTCCGGACGCCCGCCGCCGAGCGCGCGCGGACGGGCGAGGCCGGTCGCCGGTGGGTCCGGGAACAGTGGTCCTGGGAGACCACCGCCCGGCGGCTGGCCGCCCTCCTCGCCCCCGACGCGTCCTCCTCGACTCCGAGGCCCACGCCGACGACCGACGACCGGCGACCGGCGACCGGCTCGGGAGTAGCGGGCCGGGCGCTCCCGAACGATGACTTTTGAAATATCGGCCGGAAGGGATTTTATACCTTGCTACTGTTCGATTCACGCCGATCGAACGGAGGAGACGTCGTGTTCACCGTGGAGGACATTCCGGAATTCCGGATCGCCTACCTGAGGCACGTCGGCCCGTACGGGCCCGGAAATGCCGCCCCGATGGAAAGGCTCAAGGAATGGGCCACCACCAACGGCCTGTTCCGGGCCGACTCGGTCGTCCTGGGGATCGCCCGGGACGACCCCGCGCGGACGACGCCGCAGAACTGCAGGTACGACGCGTGCCTCGTCCTTCCGCAGGACGCCGGGATCCCGCACGACGAGGTCGAGGAGGCCCTGCTGGCCGGCGGCCGTCACGCGGTCCTGGTCGTCCCGCACACCCCCGAGGGGTTGTCACGCGCCTGGGCCGGACTGTTCCGCGCACTGACAGGTGCGGGTTTCGGCCCGGACCCCGGGCGGCCGATTCTCGAACGGTACCGTCCACAGATGCTCGACGCTCACCTGTGCGAGATCTGCGTTCCCGTCCTCCCCTGCTGAGGCGAGCCGGTTTCTTCGCACGGCCGTGAATTACCCCCCCCGGGGGAAACTCAATCGAAAGGCTACGGGGCAGGCGCCCGTCGCCGCTCGTCGGGCCCGGGAGTCCGCGTTCAGAGGGCGGCGGCTTCCCGCAGGACGCAGGCCGGTTCGCGCGGCCGGGAGGACATCGGCCGGTGACCGGTCTCCGGCTCGGCCACGTGCCAGGTGGGGCGGGCGAGGAGGCGGCCACGGCAGTGGGCGGCCGGGGCCGTCGAGCAGGCGGACGAGGTACGGGGCGGGGAGCTCTCCGAGCGGTCGGGCGAGGGCTGCGGGCTCGCCACGCCGCTCGGCGAGACCGGAGAGCGTCAGCGGGTGGTGACCCGGCCCCGGAACCGTCCGGCGGCTACTCGCCGCGCTGATCGGCGAGGTGGGCCAGGACGGCGAGGACGCGCCGGTTGCCCTCGGCCGGGTCGAGGTCCAGCTTCATGAAGATGTTCCCGCAGTGCTTGACCACCGAGGCCTCGGTGATGTTCAGCCGGGCGCCGAGGGCCTGGTTGTTCAGGACCTCCGCCATCAGCCCCAGCACCTCCCGCTCGCGCGGGGTGAGCCGGCCGAGCGGCCGGTCCGCGGAACGGCCCCGGAGCAGGACGCGGACCACCTCCGGGTCGATCACCGTCTCACCGGCGGCCACCCGGCGCAGCGCGTCCAGGAAGTCGCCGACGTCGCCGACCCGGTCCTTGAGGAGGTAGCCGAGCCCGGCCTGCTGCGCGCCCGCGGCACCGAGCAGCCGGGTGGCGTACGGGGTGGCCACGTACTGGGAGAGGACCAGGACGGGCAGGTCGGTGTGGCGCTCGCGGAGTTCCAGGGCGGCGCGGAGTCCCTCGTCGTGGAAGCCGGGTGGCATCCGGACGTCGGTGACGACGGCGTCCGGCCGTTCGGCGTCCACGGCGTCGGCGAGCGCGGCCGCGTCGCCGACGGCGGCGACCACCCGGTGGCCGCCCCGGGTGAGCAGTTCGACGAGGCCGGCCCGAAGCAGGACGGCGTCCTCGGCGATGACTAGCCGGAGCACGGCACCTCCAGTCGGAGCCGGGTCGGCCCGCCGGTCGGGCTGGTCACCATGAGTCGTCCTCTCAGGATCGCGACCCGGTCGGCCAGTCCCTGGAGCCCGGCCCCGGCGGCCGGGTCGGCTCCGCCGCGGCCGTCGTCGGTCACCTGGACCACCAGCCGGCCGTCCGCGACCCGTCCGTGGACGGTGACGGCGGTGGCGCCGCTGTGTTTGGCGGCGTTGGTGAGGGCCTCGGTGACCGTGAAGTAGGCGGTGCTCTCGACCGGGCCGGGCAGCCGGCCGGGCAGGTCGAGGTCGACCTCGACGGGGACCGGGTGGCGCAGCGCGATCTCGGCGACGGCCGCGGCGAGCCCGTGGTCGGTGAGCACCTGGGGGTGGATGCCGCGGACCAGGTCGCGCAGCTGTTCCAGCGCCAGCCGGGCCTCGGCCCGGGCACGGTCGACGAGCACGGCGGCCGGGTCCTCGTCGGTCCGGCCTCCCGCTCCACCCGCCCGGCCGTCGCGCTCGTCGGCCCCCGCACCCGGCGGGTGGGCCCGCTCGCGCAGTTCGTGGGCGGCGAGGCCGAGCGTCATGGTGAGGGCGACGAGCTGCTGCTGGGCACCGTCGTGCAGGTCGCGCTCGATGCGGCGCCGCTCGGCCTCGAAGGCGTCGGCCAACCGGGCCCGGGAGCGGGTCAGTTCGACGACCTGGCGACCGAGGTCCTCCTCCCGCGGGCCGAGCAGCAACCGGGCCAGCCGGACGTGGGCGGTGGTCAGCAGCGCGCCGGCGTAGGAGCCGAGCAGCAGGCCAACGAGGCCGGCCCCGGTCGCCGGGAGCGCGTGGAGCGGCCCCGGGACGGTATGGCCGGGGATCAGCATGACGGTCTCGGGGGCGAGCGCCCACACCACGACCGGGCTGACGACCAGGGCCGCGGAGAACACCAGCAGGGCGGTCAGGCCGAGTCCGGCGGCGGTGAGCACCGGACCGACCAGCGCGGTGTGGGCGAGTTCGCGCCAGGTCGCGCGCTCGCGCAGACGGGTCCGCAGCCGGGCGCGACGGCCGGCGCCGGGCAGCGCCCGGTGCGGGTCCGGCACGGCGTTCGGTTCGACCAGCCGGAGCCGGCGGCGTTCGAGGGCGCCGGCGGGCAGGCCGGCGAGGGCGACGGCGAGCAGCAGCGGCAGGCCGATGCCGGCCACGGAGAGGGCGAGTCCGAGCAGTGCGAGGACGACGAGGAGCACCGTCGTCAGCAGCCCGATCAGGGCGCCGCCGACCAGGTAGGCCCAGCAGCGCACCGTGTGGGGCGTGAACGGGAAGCGGAGCGGTCGGGCGCGCAGCGCGGCCCAGACGGCGACGGGCGGCGACGGCGACGGCGGTTCGGGGCCGTCGGCCGGGGGCTCGTTCGCCGCGAGCCCGGCGCGGAGGGGCCCACCCGCGCGCCCGGCGGCCGGCGCGGCCTCGACCACACCGGACGTACCCGGCGCGGAGTCGTCCGCCGTCGCGGCGTCCGCCGTCGGGGCGTCCCGCGCTGGGGCGTCCCGCGCTGGGGCGTCCGCCGTCACGGCGTCCGGCACCGGGAAGTCCGACGCAGGCGCGTCCGGTGCGGCGCCACCCGGGTACCCGCCACGAAGGGCCGTGCTCGTACGGCCTCCGTCACCTGCCCGCCCCTTGCCCATCAACCCACCCTAACCGACCGGCTGACGCGCCTTCCGGCGGCTCGGGAAGCCCCGGCGGCTCCGACCGTCCCCGCCACCTGCCCCGCCGCCGGCCTCACCGCCCGCCCCCGCCCCGGCGGGGGCCGGGGGCCGGGTGAGGGCGACCGCGGCGATCACGGCGAGCCCGCCGAACAACGCGTTCCAGCCGACCGGCTCCGCGAGCAGGAGGGCCCCGAGCGCCGTCGACCAGAGCGGGGTCACGTAGGTGACGGCGGCGGCCACGGCGGTGCCCGCCGTGCGGACCAGGTTGAGGCTGAGGATGTAGGCCACTCCGGTGCCGAGGGCGCCGAGCACCAGCAGGGCGGCGGCCGGTCCGGCGCCGGGCCAGTGCGGGGCACCGGCGACGAAGGGTGCGACCAGGAGCAGTTCGGCACCACCGCAGGCGATCTGCACGGCGGACAGGGCGGTCGCCGACTCCGGGCGGCCCGCGAGGTGGCGCCGCAGGTAGGCGAACCCGGCGCCGTAACAGCAGGCGGCGGCCAGGCAGGCCAGACCGCCGACCGCGTCGACGGAACCGGCGCCGGCGCCGCGCCAGACGCCCAGGACGGTGAGCACCCCGGCGAAGCCGAGGCCGAGGCCGGCGAGCCGGCGCGGGCCGGGGCGGCGTTCCCCGGCGACGGTGGCGACCGCGAAGAGCAGGGTGAACAGCGGGGTGGTGGCGTTCAGCACGCCGGCCAGCACCGAGCTGACCCGCGTCTCGCCGTAGGAGAAGAGGACGAACGGCGCCGCGTTCAGCAGGACGGCCGCCACCGCGGAGTGGCCCCAGGTGGCGAGCGAGCGCGGGGCGGCCTCCCGGCGGACGGCGAGGATCGCCCAGAGTGCCGCGGCGCCGAGGAGGCATCGCCAGCAGGCCACCCAGACCGGCGGCACGCCCGCGTCGACGGCCACCTTGATCAACGCGAAGCTCGCGCCCCAGATCGCCGACAGTGCCACGAACCCCGGCCACCAGCGCTGCCGCACCCGGACCACCCGCCCTTCCTCGTCGCCCCGACCGGGTGTCCCGGCCGACCGCGTGGACAGAGGGTGGCTCGTCGGCGGACCATGAGTCCAACAAGTCATGGTGCGCGGCAGATGAGGAAGTCTCATGACCCCCGAGGTGAACCTGGCCCAGCTCAGGGCGCTGGTCGCGGTGGCCGACGCGGGCGGCTTCGGGGCGGCGGCGGCCGAGCTGGGCATCAGCCAGTCCGCGGTCTCGCACGCGGTGGCGGCCCTGGAACGGGTCCTGGGCGCGCCCGTGCTGCACCGGGCCGCACCGGCCCGGCCGACCCCGCTGGGCGAACGGATCCTGCCGCACGCCCGGACGGCGGTCGCCTCCGCGGCGGCCGTCCGCACGATCGCCGCCCGCCACTCGGGCGGGCTCACCGGAACGGTCCGGCTGGCCGCGCCCACGACCGTCTGCCAGGGGCTGCTGCCCGGGCTGCTGCACGACTGGCGGGCCGCGCACCCGCGGCTGACCGTGCGGGTCTTCGAGGGCGAGGACGACGAACTGACCGCCTGGCTGGAGGCGGGCACCGTGGACGCGGCGGTCCTGATCGACACGGCCCAGGTGCCGCCGGGCGCGGTCACGCTCGGCTCGGACGCCATGCACGCGCTGCTCCGTCGCGACCATCCGCTGGCGGGGGAGGACACCGTGGACGTGGCCGAGCTGGAGGACGACGACTTCCTGCTCTCCGAGGGCGGTTGCGAACGCCAGATCCGGGAGGCGTACCGCCGGGCGGGCGTCCGGTTCGCACCCCGGCACCGGATCCGGGACCTCAACACGCTGATCGGCATGGTGCACGCGGGCGTGGGCGTCTCGGTGATGCCCTCGCTGGCGCAGCCGATGCTTCCGGCGGACTGCGTGCTCGTCCCGATCCGGCCCGCCGTGCACCGGACGCTCACACTCACCGGTCCGACCGGTCGACCGTGGTCCCCGGCGGTCGCGGGCCTGCTGACCGCCGTCCGCGCCGAGCGGATCGAGGCCCGCCCGTCCTGACCAACTACGCGTCACCGCAAGTGACTTGATGCTAAGTCGCTTGTACCGCAGGAGCCGCCCGAACGGAATCCGCATTTCGTCGTACGACATGCGGGGGGACCGCGGGCGAGGATGGCCGTGGCATGTTCGCGCTGAACGGTCAAGGCGGGGCGCCACATCCCCGCCGGCCGTGGTCTCTCTCCGCACGTACCCGCACCTCACCCGAAGGCAGGTACTCCGATGAACCTCCGCGCCATGACCCGCAAGCTCCTCCTCACCGGCGCCGCCGTCGTCCTCGGCGGCACGCTGGCCACCCTCCCGGCGCAGGCCGCCGGGCTCTCCCCCGCACCGGTCGCAGCCGCCGCACCGGCCGCGACCGCCGCGGTCGCGGCCTCCCCGCTGCTCGCCGCACTCTCGCCCGGCGGCACCGGGGTCCACCAGTGGAACGGATCCGCCTGGATCCAGGTCGGCGGCCCGGCGGGCACCGTCGTGAGCGGCGGCGGCGTCCTGGCCGCCACCAACCCCACCACCGGGGACCTCTACCGCTACGACGGCGCCGCGTGGTCCCGGATCGGCGGCCCCGCCGCCACCATCACCGCTGGCGGCGGCGGCAACACCCTGATCGCCACCAACCCCACCACCGGCGACGCGCCGGACGGGGAACGCCGGGGGTGATTGAACCGGATCGGACACGAACCTACAGTGGCGCCACCCCGCCGCCTCCCACCACCGGGGCCGCACCGGCCGTGACGGACCCCCACGAACCGGCACCTCCGACCGGGCGGGCGGCCTCCGCCGCCACCACGAAGAGGCTGCCATGACGATGCTCCTGGTCCACGGCTCGTTCAAGATCATCGGTTCCGAGCCGGACGGCGACACCGTCCGCTTCGTCCCGCTCGATCCGAAGGCCTGGGACCGGCTCCCCGGCTGTCCGGTCAAGCACAGCGCCGCCACCGGCGAGACCAGGCTGCGGCTCGACGCCGTGGACGCCCTGGAGACCCACTACGACCGGACCGGCCCCGAGGTCAGCCAGCCGCACGAGTTCGCCCACGCCGCCCGGGACGCGCTGCTCGCCTTCCTCGGCTTCAGCCACGTCCAGCACGACGGTGAGAAGGTCGTCGCCGCCACTCCCGCCACCACGCCCGGCTGGATCGCCACCCTCGGCGCCGACAACCTCGGCCGCTGCGTCGCCCTGGTCGGCGTCGGCGCCCCGCCCGGCGCCGACGGCAGCCAGGTCCAGATGGACGTCCCGCTGCTGCGGACCACCGCCAACCACGACCTGCTCTCCAGGGGGCTGGCCTACCCCACCTTCTACAGCAAGCTCTTCGCGGACCTCCGCACCGAACTCACCACCGTCGCCCACCAGGCCCGCACGGAGAAGAAGGGACTCTGGCGGGACGACGTCACCACCTCCGCCACCGGCGCGGTCATCCCCACCATGGAGGCGCTCACCGGCCTGGTGCTGCTGCCCAAGCTGTTCCGGCGGCTGGTCGACCACTTCAACCTGGTCGGGACCTCCCTCACCTGCCTCCCCGCCTTCCTCGCCGGGGCGCAGGACGAGGTCAAGGTCATCCCGACCGACCGGACCGAGCTGAGCCTCAAGCCGCTGGTCCAGGTCCTCGACGGCAACGCCGTGCGGATGACCGTCGAGGTCGAGGACCTCGTCTTCAGCGAGGGCTGAGCGGGCGCCGCCCCGGCGCGCGCCGGGCGACGGGGCGGACCCGCCCCGGCCCGGGCCCGGACACACCGCCGCCGCCCGCGGCCCGGCGGGTGGCCGGGCCGCGGGCGGCGGTGCGCGTCGGGCGCCGTCGTGTCAGACGCGGTCGGCGGCGATCAGGACGTACTGGAAGGAGCCGTCCCGGTACGAGTTGATGAACGCCTCCTCGATGCCCGTGACCAGCGAGGACGCGGTGGCCCGCAGCTCCCAGTAGGGCAGGGTCGCCGGGGTCAGGTCGATGACGGCGGCGGGCACCAGCCGGTTGTCGGCCATGGCCCGCAGGTACTCGCGACGGGAGTGGATGTTGCACTCGAAGTGCGCGTTGATCTGCGACACGTACTTCGACGGCTGGCCGTAGATGGGGTTCCAGCAGCCCGTGATGGTCACGTACCGGCCGCCCACCGACAGGATGCGGGAGTGCTCGGCGAAGAGGTCGTGCAGGTCGACGTACATGCTGGACTCGTTGTTCCAGGACGAGCGGACCGAGCCGGTGTCGAACGGCGTGGCCAGCATGTTGCAGACCCGGGCGCGGACCGAGTCGTCGATGCCCAGCTCCCGGGCGCGGCGGTTGCCGAAGTCAGCCTGCTTGGCGGAGAGCGTGACGCCCTCGACCTTGGCCCCGAAGCGCTGGTGGGCCATCACCATGGAGCCGCCTCGGCCGCAGCCGGCGTCGACGAGCGTGTCGCCGGCCGTGACGTCGCCGAGGTGGTCCAGGAGGACGCCGGTCTGTGCGGACTCCAGCCGGTGCAGCTCGGCGATCACCTTCTTCTCGCGCTCGCTGTCACCCGGCTCGCCCAGCGCGGAGTGGTCGACGTCACCGATGCCGTAGTGGTGGTGGTAGAGGCCGTCGACGTCACCGAGGCGCAGGTTGACGGGCCGTGCCTCATGGTCCCAGTAGCGGGCGATGTCGCCCTGGTAGGGGGTGGCCGGCCCGGGGACGGTGACGGCGCCGTTCAAGGGGGCGGACCCGTTCAGGGGGGTGATGTCGGTCGTGGTCATCGGTCATCTCCTCGCTTACCAGAAATCAGGCAGGCTGTAGCGGTAGGTGTTGGTCTGGTGCCAGTTGTGGTTGCCGTCGACCCAGACGGCGACGCCGCGCAGGAAGCGCACCACGGTCGGTACCGGGCAGGCGGCGGCCAGGGCGGCCGCCTCCGCTTCGAAGGCGTGCATGAGCTCGTTGTGGACCTCGACGCCCTTCAGGTAGGCGTCCCGCTCGGAGACGCCCTCGCGTTCGGCGATCACCACGGGCAGGTTGAGGTGCCGGCCGGGGCTGGCGAGCTCCTTGGTGTAGGAGTACAGGTCGTTGACGATCGTGGTGGCGTTGGAGGCCAGCGCGATGACCCGTTGCAGGGCGGGCTGGGCGTGGAGGTCCGACGGCAGTTCGTAGCCACCGACCGTGTCCGTGATGGTGGGGCAGGGGCGGAAGTTGTTGAACTGGCGCATCGCCAGGTACTCCCACACCTCGGGGACGTACTCGGTCTCCGACCAGGCGGCCTCGGCGAGGTAGCCGAGGTGGAGGCGGGCCATGTCGTGCCGGAACCGGTCCGCCTGGGCGGGGGTGGCCGTGCGGGTGAAGTAGTCCATTGCGGAGCGGTACGCGCGCCGGGGGGCGTCCGACCCGAGGGACTCCGCCCAGTCCGGCCCGTAGGCCTGCGTGGTGTGGAGCGGGTCGAGCGCGGTGTGGGCGAGCAGGAGCCGCCCACCGAGGCCGACCGGCGAACCGCCGTGGTCCTCGCAGTAGTAGTCGTCGACGGCGTTCTCGGCGGCCATCAGCCGCGTCGCGATCATCAGGTGGTCGACGGTCGGGGCGTCGGGGTGGCAGGTGACCATGTAGCGGCCGAGCGTGAAGCCGTCGAACTGGTCCTCCCACTCCGGCGGGTAGAGCTGGACCTCGTCCTCCGCCCAGACCTTGATCCGGCGGCTGACCTCCGCCACCCGCTCGGGGTCGGGCTCCGCCACCGGGTGCCAGTACAGGCCGGGGATCGGGTCGCCGGTCTTCGGCGGGCCCGCCTCGGGCGCCGGGCGTGACGTTTCGCCATCGTCCGAATCGGATGCCTCGGCCACCTCCGGCGCCTCGTCGCGCGGCGCGAAGTGCAGGCCCGCCGTGCCCAGCCCGCTGGGACCGCGGAGGATCCGGTCCAGGGCCACGGAACTCACGACCGCACCGCTTCCGTCCGGACGTGCTCCGGCACGCCTCGCTCGGCCACGGTCCGAACGTCCTCCGGTACGCGCCGCGCGGCGGCGGGGACGAACCGCGCGCGCCACGACGTCCGCGGCGTCTCCGGCCTGGTGCCCAGGGGCATGGGGGAGCCTCCCTCCGAGAAGGAACTACAGGGGATGACTGATCGTCATATAACCCGGCGGGAACGGGATCTCCGCAAGCGGACCCGTCTCGCTCGCTTCCCAACGGTAGGCGGGGTGGCAGGTCTGGAACGAGCCGAACGATCTTCTACACCCGATCGGGTGAACGTATCCACCCACCGCGTTTGAAGCGCACCGGCGGGGAATCGTGGACCGTCCGACCTCCCTCCGCCCGGGGCCGGAACGGCTTCCCCGCACGCCAGGGCACCCTCCCCCACCTGTCGGCGGATCCGGCCGACCACACGAACCCGCGCCGATCCCCCGGATCCGAAACCTGCCACCACCCGGACACGGGCGCCACGCACGGCATCACCCCCGGCCGAAATCGATCCCACGTTCGATAGAGCTCACGTCAGTTCGATTCCCGGCAGCCTCCCCCGGGCGACCGTCCGGGCGGTGGACAGGGCCGGTGGACGGGGCCGGCGGGCAAGGCCGGTGGACGAGCCGGCGGGTCCGCCGGGATTCGGGCGCGACAGCCGACCGGGGTACAACTTCCCTGCGGTGCGGTCTCCTTCCGGCGGCGTATGCGGGTACCTCCGGGGGCCGAGGAGCGGGTCCTCAGTCAGGGCGACGATCCGGTGGCGAGCAGCCGGGAGGCTGAGGTCGGGGCGGACGCGGTTCGCCCACAACCGAGGAGAAACCCGTGAAACGTCGCCTGGCCTACGTCGTGGCCGCAGCGGCCTGTCTCGTCCTGGCCGCGCCCGCGGCCCCCGCGCTCGCTTCGGCGGCGGGCGCCCCGTCCACGGCCGAAGCGGCCGAACCCACCGAGTCCACCGAGTCCGCGGAGACCGCCGACGCGGCCGAGGCCGAGGGCCGGGACGGCCGGTCCGACCGGTCCGCCGCCCGGCAGCGCCGGCAGGCCCTGGCGGCACTGACCTCCGCCGGAGCGGTCTCCGCGATAGCCGAGATCCGCGACCGCGACGGGGTCTGGCGGGGCGCCTCGGGGGTGTCCGACCTCGCGACCGGCGCGCCCGTACGCGGCGACGGCCGCTTCCGGGCGGGCAGCGTGACCAAGGTCTTCGTCGCCACCACCGTGCTGCAACTGGTCGGCGAGCACCGCATCGGTCTGGACGACGCCGTGGAGAAGCACCTGCCGGGCCTCGTGCCGAACGGCGCGAACGTCACGGTGCGCCAGCTGCTGAACCACACGTCGGGGCTCTGGGATCCGACCAACGAGAGCGGCGGCATCTTCCCCGAACTGTTCGACCCGGCGGTGTTCCGCGCCTGGTTCGCCGACGGCGGGCTACAGCGCACGGTCACCGCCCGCCAGTTGGTCGCGGCCTCCGCCGCCCACGCGCCGTACTTCGTACCGGGCGCCGAGTGGCGGTACTCCAACACCAACTACGCGCTGCTCGGCCTCCTGATCGAGAAGGCCACCGGGCACGAGTACGGCCAGGAGATCACCCGGCGCGTCCTGCGGCCGCTCGGGATGGACGACAGCTCGTTCCCCGGCAGCGCGAGCGCGATCCCCGGCCCGCACGCCCACGGGTACTGGACGATCGTCGACGAGGCGGGGCCGGTCCGCAAGACGTACGTGGACGTCACCGAGCACAACCCCACCTGGGCCGGCGCCGCAGGGGCGCTGATTTCCAGCACCGACGACCTGGTCCGCTTCGAACGAGCTCTGCTCAGGGGACAGTTGCTGCCCGCTTGGCTGATGCGAGAGATGACGGCCGCGGTGCCGACCGAGCCCGGCGGGCACCAGCTCGACTACGGCCTCGGCCTGGCGCGGTACCAGCTCTCGTGCGGACCGGTGCTCGGGCACAACGGCGGCATCTTCGGCTACGACACCCAGCTCTGGGGCACCGCCGACCGCCAGGTCGCGCTCTCGTACACCGGCCGCGGCGACGAGAAGGACGAGGCCGCCCAGATCACGGCGATGCGGGCGTTCCTCGAAACGGCTTTCTGCGGCGGCCGCTGAACGGTCTTTGGACGGCGGCGGTATGACTGACCGTCCACGCGGCTGACGGGGAGCGGGGAGGCGGCCGGAAATCCACCGGCGGCCTGCGGACGTTGTCGGCGGGGTCCTGGGCGGCGCCTGCGGAGCGGCGGGCGCGTCGATCGCGGCCCAGGAACTCCGGTCGACAGGTGAGCGAGACTCACCACCGCAGGCGCGCCGGACATGGCCGTCGCCGGGGCCTGCCCCGGCGACGGGCTACCGCAGGCGCGTGTCCCGGGCCAGCGAGTCGATGAGCTCCTCGACGCTCCGCTCGGGCAGGCCCCGGGACACGAACCACGCGCCGACGTTGCGCACATCCCGCTCCAGGAACGACAGGCCGCGCGGGTTCGCGATGACGTCCACGATCTGCGGGACGTCGATGATCACCAACTGGCCTTGACGGACCAGGATGTTGTAGGCCGACAGGTCCCCGTGCGCGTAGCCGTCGGCCGCCAGCAGCGACAGGCTGTGGCCCAGCTGCCGCCAAAGATCCCCGATGTCGGCCTCCTCCGAGCGGAGTTGGGCAAGCCGGGGCGCCGCGGTGCCGTCCGCGGTCCCGACGAACTCCATCAGGATCTCGGTCCCGGTGATCTGCACCGGGTAGGGCACGGCCGCCCCCGCCGTCCAGAGCCGGCAGAGCGCCGAGAACTCGGCCGCCGCCCACTGGCCGGCGATGGCCTCCTTGCCGAACGCGGTGCGCTTGGCCATCGCCCGGGAGATCCTGGACTCCTTGTGCTGGCGGCCCTCCAGGTAGCCGGAGTCGCGGTGGAACATCCGGTGCTGGGAGTCCCGGTAGCGCTTGGCCGCCATCAGGGTGCGCCGCCCGGTGCCCGGGACACCGCGCTCCAGCAGGAAGACGTCGGCCTCCTTGCCCGTCTTGACGATCCCGAGCTCGGTGTCCACGGCCGCGAGTTCGGTCACCACCCAGGCGGGCCGCGGCTCGGGCCCCTTCTCGGTGGGGGTGGACCGGTCCCAGGTGGACCAGCGGTCGCCCTCCGCCGGACCGTCGGCGGAGGGCGGGGACAGGAGGGCGGACTCGTCGAGGCCGCCCTCGGAGGTGCCGGCCGTCCCGGCGGGGAAGTACTCGGGCTCGAAACCGTCGAACCCGTCCAACCCCTCGGACCGGCGGCCGCGCCGGGACCCGCCCCTGGGACGGATACGGGAGAAGGAATCACTGTCGGAAAAACGCTCGCGCACTGCGGTGGCTCCTGAGGAGATGACCCACCGGGGCGCGACCGATGCGACGCGCTGTCAGCCGGTGGGGAGAAGACGTACGAGGGGGGCGTATGGCGCGCGCACGAAGGCGCGCCGCATCACGGCGGCAACCATCCGGACACACCTCCTCGTCATCGACTCCTCGCACCGCATCGGCGAGGACACCCAGAACCTAAGCCGCTGCCTCCCCCGGCGCAACCCGTTTTTCTCCCCCTCCCACCGGGGCCGGTCCCCTCCCACCGGGGCCGGTCCCCATCCACCGGGGCCGGTCGGCGGTGTTGTGTCAGGGTTCTCGGCGTCGAAGCGGCAGCCGACGTCCCACTCGGAACGCTGGTTGCCGTGGGCGGGGATGCCGCCGGGGGCCGGCAGGACCACCCTCGGGGACGACGACGCCCGCCCCCTGCACGCGTCACCATCGTTCCGTCCCCTCGGCCCGGACGACAGCGACAGCGACAGCGACAGCAGAAGGAGAGCGCCCATGGCCCCGAACGCCTCCCCCGGTACTCCCGGTACTCACGCCTCGTCCACCGCCCCCGTCTCCCCCGCGCGTCCCGCGCACCCGCGCCGGGTCGCCGTCGTCGGCGCCGGGATGGTCGGGCTGGCCACCGCCTGGTTCCTCCAGGAGCACGGCGTCGAGGTCACCGTCCTCGACCGCGAGGAGGTCTGCGCGGGCGCGTCCCGGGGGAACGCCGGGTGGCTGACGCCGGGGCTGGCGTCCCCGCTGCCGGAACCGGCGGTCCTGCGCTTCGGGCTGCGCGCGGTGTTCGACCCCGCCTCCCCGGTGTACGTACCCCCGAGCACCGACCCCGGGCTGATGCGGTTCCTCGCCGGGTTCGTCCGGCACAGCACACCCGGTCGGTGGCGGCGCGGGATGGCGGCGCTGGTCCCGCTGAACCGGCTGGCGCTGCCGGCCTTCGACCTCCTGGCGGCGGGCGGGGTCGCGGCACGGACGCTCCCGGCGGCCTCGTTCCTCGCCGCGTTCCGGACGGCCGGTGAACGGCGGGCTCTGGTCACGGAGTTGCACCACCTGCGGGGCGCGGGCCAGCCGGTGGAGCACGAGTTGCTGGACGGCGGGCAGGCCCGGGCGGTGGAGCCGGCGCTCTCGGAGCGGATCGGCGCGGCGGTGCTGCTGCAGGGCCAGCGGTACCTGGACCCGGGCCGATTCGTGCACGCCCTGGCCGAGGCCATGCGCGGACGCGGCGGGACGATCCTGCCGGGCACCGCCGTCGGGGCGCTCCGGGACCGGGGCGGGCGGGTCGAGCTGTTCACCGGAGACGGGGACGCCGAGGACTTCGATGCGGTGGTGCTGGCGGGCGGCGTCCACCTCGGGGACCTGGCACGCCGGTTCGGCGTACGGTCGGTCGTCCAGGCGGGTCGCGGCTACAGCTTCGACGTGGCGGTGCGCCGGCCCCCGACCGGGCCGGTGTACTTCCCGGCGCAGCGGGTGGCCTGCACGCCGTTGGGCGACCGGTTGAGGGTGGCCGGGATGATGGAGTTCCGCCGGCCGGGCGCACCGCTCGACGGCCGCCGGGTCCGGGCGGTCGCGGAGGCGGCGCGACCGCTGCTGGAGGGGGCCGATCTGGACGACCGCCGGAACGTGTGGGTCGGCTCGCGGCCGTGCACGCCGGACGGGCTGCCGCTGATCGGCGCCACCCGCTCGCCCCGGGTGTTCGTGGCGGGCGGGCACGGGATGTGGGGGATGACGCTGGGCCCGGCCACCGGACGGCTGCTCGCCGAGGCGGTCGCCACGGGGCGTCCCCCGGCCGTGCTGGCGCCGTTCGACCCGCTGCGCTGAACCGTCGGCGTGCGCGTGGGAGGTCGGTGTCAGACGTCGCCGTCCGGCTGCTCCACCGGCGGCAGGACGGGGGTGAGCAGCATCCGTCCGGCGGGGGCGGTGGTGCCGGTGACGGCGGTCAGCGTGGCGTCGTACACCGGGCGGAGGTTGCGCTGGTGCCAGAGGGCCTCGGTGGTGGCCCAGGCCGCGTCCCGGGCGCGGGCGACGGAGAAGCTGGCGACGAGGTGCTTCAGGGGCTCGGCGGCGCGGGTGCCGGCCGTGCCGATCTGCACCTCGAAGGAGGCCCGCACCTCGGCCTCGACCTGGGCGAGCAGTTCGTTGACCTTGAGGTAGTCGGCATGGACGGGCGGGGTGTCGGGCGTGGTGCGGCACTCGATGCAGGTGGTCACGACGGCGAGCGCGAGGTCGTGGTTGATGTGGGCGTTCATCCCGGCGAACGCGAACTGGATCGGCCAGACCACCCGGTCGGCGCGGCCCTCGAACAACGGTTGCCAGGCGGCGTTGACCGGGCGCCCGGTCTCGGCGGCGTCCACGGCGTCGAAGTAGAGGTTGGCGAAGTCGACGTCGAGGTGTTCGACGAACGCCCGGTCCTGGAAGGAGCCGGCAGTCAACCGTTCGCCGACGAGTTCGGTGACGCGCAGGTACATCCGGTTGAAGCAGGCGACGCCGTCCCGCGGGTCCAGCCGGGCCTTGATCGCGCGCATCCGCTCGATGACCTCGTCGACGCTCTGCGCGGCCCTGGCCCGTGGCTGGGTCATGGGGTTCCCTTCCGTAGCGGTCTCCGGCGGGCGGTCGGCCCACCGGCTGCCACGTATACACACCGGGCACCGCCCCCGGGCCCGCGCGCCGCCCGGACACACCGCCCCCGGTCACCCGAACCGCCGTACGGCCGCGTCGCCTCCCGTCAGCCGGCGGGTGCGGCCGCTCCGGGAGCGCGGTCGACGGCCGACGTGCGGAAGGTCTCGGCCACCGCGATGTTGGCGACCGTCACGCCCGCCATGACTCCCGCCGCGACGGGGTGCCCCACCGCCCAGAGAGCGGCGGCGCCGCCACCGAGCACCACCGCCTTGACCGCGAGGACGAGCGGAAGCCCCGGCCGCAGCCGTGCCCGGGGGGCGGCGAACAGCGCCCAGAGCACGATGCCCGCCAGCGGCGCCCCGACCCCGAGCAGGATCCGCAGGACGCCCTCGTGGCCTGCGCCGAACCCCCACCAGCCCAGCGAGCCCAAGGCGGCGAGTTCGATCAGGAAGGCCAGAACCTCGTTGGCGGCGTACCAGGGCCGTGCACCGGGCCCGGCCTCACCGACGTTGTCCCCCGCCACGCGCGCCTCCTCTGTATCGGTAGCCCCAGCATGACACCGGGCCCGGTGCGGCGGGCAGGGTGGCCACCGCTTCTCGCGGCGACGGGCGCAGCGACACCGAGTGGAACGCGGCGGGGCGGCGCGGCGGGGCGACGTGTCGGCGCCCACGGGCTCGGCCCGCGATCCGTCGGATCGTCCTCCGGTGGGACGCCGCGGGCCGCCACCGGACGCGGCCCGGGCCGGGGAGCACGTGGCTCCCCGGCCCGGGCCGGTCACTCGCGCCGTACGGACTACGGCTTGGCCGCGCCCGCGGTCGCGCCCGCTCCTGCGGCCGTTCCCGCACCCGTTCCCGCACCGGCCGTCGTGCCCGACACGGGGCCCGCCTTCGCCGAGACGGCGACGTAGTCGACCCGCATCGGGTGGCCAGGTTCCGTCGCCGGGCCGGGGGTGCCGCCGAAGGCGGCGGGGAGGTTGCCGCCGACGGCGACGTTCAGGATCAGGAACAGCCCGTGGTTGACGGCCCTGTCCCAGGTCGCGCGGTCCATCTGCGCGGCCGCCACCCGGTGGAACTCGCGGCCGTCGAGGTACCAGCGGACCTGTTCGGCGCCGGCCGTGAGGTCGACCTCGACCGCGTACCGGTGGAAGCCGGTGCGGCAGTCCGCGCCGCACGGCTGGTCGCCCGAGCCGAGACCCCGGGGTTCCTGGCAGGGTCCCCCGTCGAGGACACCGCAGTGCATCGTGCCGAAGACCGTGTCCCGGCCGTTGACCTGCTCCATCACGTCCAGCTCGCCGATGGCCGGCCAGCCGGTGTACCCGTTGCGCAGCTCGGCGCCGAGGGTCCAGAACGCGGGCCAGTACCCGGCGGCGGCGGGGCCGGTGACGTCGGGCAGTGCGAGCGAGGCCTCGATCCGCAGCACTCCGCCGGGCGGCGGCGCGAAGTCGGCGCGACGGGACTCGATCCGGCCCGAGGACCACCGGCCGTTCGCGTCCCGGGTGGGCACGATCTCCAGCGCGCCCTTGCCGTCGAGGCGCACGTTGTCGGTCGAGTCGGTCATCGTCTCGATCTCGCCGGTGCCCCACTGCGGGGCCGGGCAGCCGGGGTAGCAGGTGCCCAGGTCGTACTGCCAGTTGGCGGTGTCGGGGCGGCTGCCGGCCTGACCGTCGAAGTCGTCCCGGAGCAGGTGGGTCCATCCGTCCGGACCCACCGGGGTGCCCGGGCCGCCGGACCCGCCGGGAGCGGCGCCCCTGGCGGGCAGTGCGCCCGCCTCGACCAGCAGCCGCTCCAGTCGCGGAGTCAGGACGACCGCCGCGACGTTGGTCAGGTGCGTGTCGTCCCGGTAGAGCAGGATGCGCTCCAGGACGGCCGGGCAACTCCGCCCGTTGCCGGGGCAGATGACCGAGTTGACCTCGACCGACTGCACGCCGGGCAGCCGGCCGGCGGCGATCTCGTCGGCCAGCGGGTCGGCCCACAGGGCCCGGTCGCGGGAGAACTCGCAGGTGGCCGGGTCGTCGGTGTGGCCGGAGATGCAGGCCGGAACGTCGGTCCCGGGGATCGGGGTGTCGCGCAGGTAGACGATCGGCACGCCCAGCTCGCGCAGCGGCGTCAAGGTCTTCTCCCAGCCCCGGAGCAGGAGTTGACGGTCGTCGGTGTAGCGGTTGAGGGTCGAGACGACGATCAGCCGGGGCTTGGGGCCCTCCTTGAGCCGGGCCAGGGCGTTGTCCCGCCAGGTGTCGCACTCCCGGTAGGGGCGACCCAACTGCGGGTTGATCACGTCGAGTTCCGGGAGCGGGCAGCCCTGCTTGACCAACTCCTCCAGCGCCCAGCGCCGTTCGGCGGCCATGGCGAGCAGCGCGGAGAACCACTGGCCGGCGTGCGAGTCGCCGAGCAGCACGATCCGGTCCGGGCTGTCCACCACGCCGAACCGGCAGTCGGGGCTGGTGGTGGCGGCCGGCGCCACCTCGCACTCGCCGTCCGGCGGGAAGTCCTTGCGGGCCTGGACGGCGTCCGGGACCACCGCCGGGCCGCCCTTCGGCGGGGCGGCGGTGCGCACCAGCAACGAGGTGCCGTCGGGCGAGCCGGGCGGCAGGCCCTGGAGGTCGACGGGAGAGGCGGGGCCGAGCAGGCGCAGCGTCCCGGTGCCGACGACCAGCGCCAGCATCACCGGGACGACGACCGCGGTGAGCCCCAACGAGAGCCCCCGGCGAGGGAGTTCGGAGACGGTCCGGCTGCGGCGGAGCGGCCGTTCGACCCAGCGCATGACGGCGGCGGCGGGCAGCGCGGCGGCGGCGGTGAGCGCCACCTTGACGGGCCAGCCGAGGGCGCCGAACTGCGCGCCGGCGAGGACCAGGACCGGCCAGTGCCAGAGGTAGAGATTGTAGGAGAGCCGGCCGAGGGCGCGCGGCACGCGGGTGCCGAGCACCCGGTCCACACCGAGGACGGCGGTGGCACCGGCCCGGTCGGGCGTCCCCGCCAGGATCACGGCGGCGGTGCCGAGGGTCGGGACGAGCGCGGCGACGCCCGGGTACGGGGTGGTGTGGTCGTAGGCGAGCACGCAGCCGACGACGGCCAGCGCACCGCCCCACCCGACGAGCAGGCGCAGCGACCGCGGCCCGCGCAGCAGGTGCCAGGGCAGCAGGGCGAGCAGGGCGCCGACCCCGAACTGCCAGACGCGGGAGGGCGTGCCGAGGTAGGCGAGCGAGACGGAGTCCTGCGTCCAGTGCAGCGAGAGCGCGAAGGAGCCGACGGTCAGGACGGCCGCGATCACGGCCGCCACGGGCCGGACCGACCGGCCGCGGCCGTCGGGTCGGCCCTTGCGGACCACCCGGAGCACCAGGTAGCAGGTGAGCGCGAGCAGCGGCCCCCAGAAGAGGTAGAACTGCTCCTCGACGGCGAGCGACCAGAAGTGCAGCAGCGGGCTCTCGTCGCGGCCGGCCGCCAGGTAGTCGGTCTGCTGGGCGACGAACCGCCAGTTGGCGACGGAGAGCGCCGCCGCGAGGACGTCGTGCTCCAGGTCGGCTCGGCGCAGCGGGACGGTGAGCCAGGCGCCGACCAGCGCGACCGCGGCGAGCACGATGGCGGCGGACGGCAGCAGGCGCCGGGCCCGGCGGGAGAAGAACTCCCCGAGCCGGATGCGGCCGTTGGTGACGGCCTCGCGCACCAGCAGGCCGGTGATCAGGTAGCCGGAGATGACCAGGAAGACGTCGACGCCGACGAAGCCGCCGGCCAGGCCGGGGACGGAGGCGTGGAAGGCGAGGACGGCGAGGACCGCGACCGCGCGCAGGCCCTCGATGTCGGGCCGGAAGCCCGGCCGGGGCGCCGGGCCCGGGGCATCGGAACCCCGGGAGACGGCGCCCCGGGAGACGGCCCCCGGGGCTCCGGCGCCGCCGGGCGGCGGGCCGGGAATGGTGTAGGCATCCGGACGGAGTTCCGGAACCGCGGGCGTTTCCATGGGTGGTGACGACCTTTCAACCCAGCCAGGGCAGCATCGGGCGGACCCAGCCGGAGGCGAGCAGAGCGGTGAGCACGAGCGTGGCGGTGGCGGCCAGCCCCTCCGGCCAGCGCCGGGGGAGCATGCCGACGCGGCTCGTGGGTGCGGACGACGCACTGCTTCGGGCGTCCCCCCTGATCTCGCCCACCAGGTCCCGGATCAGCGGTACGCCGATCTGCGCCTGGACCGCGAGGTAAAGGCCGAGGCCCCAGTTGGGTTCCCATCCGTAGTGGGCGACGGCCAGGGCGAGCCCGGCCGCGCCGGCGCCGAGCGAGGCGATCAGCCAGGCCAGCGAGACCAGCACGACCTGCCTGGCCAGTCCGCCGGGCTTGGCCTTGCCCGCGCCGGTGGGCACCCAGGCGGCGCTGCGGCCGCGCAGGGTGTGCCAGAACGCGGCGCCGGCGGCGGCGCTCATCAGCACGTTGGAGCGGATCACCTCGATCCGCCAGCGGGTACGGCTGACCCTGGGCAGCAGGACGTGCCAGAGCCAGAGCGGCGCGAGCATCGGCAGGACGTGCCAGGGCCGGATCTGGTCCGGGTACCAGAACATCATCACCAGCGGCGGCAGTGGCGCGACGAAGATGTTCACGGCGGCGGCGAGGTAGCCGACGATGCCCTCGTAGAAGCAGAGCCGCATCCGCCAGGGTGCGCCGATCCGCTTGAGTTCGGGCGAGCCGAGCAGGTGCAGGTTGCCCATCGCCCAGCGGTACTGCTGGTTGACGAAGGAGGCGAGGTTGTCGGGCGAGGTGCCCTTGGCGACCAGCACCGGCACGTAGAGGGTGCGGTAGCCCTTGGCGTACAGGCCGAGGCCGGTGAAGAGGTCCTCGCTGTGGTCGAGGCGGGCGAAGCCGCCGGCCGCGTCGATGGCGGCGCGCCGGTAGACGGCGTTGCTGCCGCAGCAGATGGCGGCGTCGCTGGCGTCCCGGGACGGCTGGATCCAGCGGAAGAACCACTCCTGCGCGGCGCCGGCGGAGCGCTGGATCCACCCCATCGTCTCGTCGGTGTCGAAGCACTGCGGGCTCTGGACGATGCCGGTCCGCGGGTCCGCGAAGTACGGGACGAGGTGGCGCAGGAAGTCGGGCCTGGGCGCGAAGTCCGCGTCCAGGATCGCGATGAACTCCGCCTTGCTGAGCGTGAGCGCGTGGTTGAGGTTGCCGGCCTTCTTGAGGTGGCCCCGGTCGGGGCGCACCACGTACTCGTAGCCGTGGGCGGCGGCGAGCGCGGCCACCTCGGGCCGGTCGCCGTCGTCGAGCACCCAGACGGTCAGCGCGCCGGGCCAGTCGACCGCGGAGACCGCCCGGTAGGCGTTCTCCAGGATGTCCAACGGCTCACCGCAGGTGGGCAGGTAGAGGTCGACGGTGGGCAGTTCGTCCGGGTCCCAGGCGTGCACGAGGACTTCGTGCGACTGCCGGGTGAGCCGGCGGCTGCGCAGGCTGTTGAAGGAGGAGAGGACCAGCGCCACCACGTTCAGCGCCAGTACCGCGAGGAAGATCCAGAGTGCGGGCGTCCGCAGCGCGAACGTGAACATCGTCCCGGCCGTGAAGACGAACGCGGCCGAGGTGGCGACCAGCACCCAACGGCGCTGTGGTCCGAAGTACCAGTAGAGCTCCTGATCCGAAGGAGGTTGAGGAAGGTGCCCGACGGGCTCGGTAAGCCCCGTCCGAACAGGCGGAATCTCTTGGACAGTCATATGGCCCCCACAGCCGTGTTTCTGACAGCTCCACGGTCACAGTACCCCATTGGTATAGACCATTCGCCCACTCGTCCGACGGCCGGACCTCACCCCTGCCCCACTAGACCGACCAGCCCACCCCCGCCCGTAAAGCAGCAGGCCACAGGAGGGTTAACAGTCCTCCAACATCCCTGCGGACACGCCCTCGAAGGGCCGTTCGGCCAGGCCGGAAACCGCCCCACGCGCCTCTCTCGGCCCCCTGCGACACACGATTGCCACAGACGCGGAACGCGTGTACACGGACACCGGACGGACGGACCCACGGCCTGGGCGGGGCGGGCCCGGACGGACCCACGGCCCGGGCGGGGCGGGGGGTGGCGAACGACAGTGGGGCGGCGACCGGAGAACCGGTCGCCGCCCCACGGGGGTCGCACTCGTCGATCAGACCGCCGGAGCGGGGAAGGTCGGGAACTCCACGCCGGAGACGTACTGGACGACCCGGATGACCTGGCAGGAGTAGCCGAACTCGTTGTCGTACCACAGGTAGAGGATCGCGTTGTCGCCCTCGACCTTGGTGGCGCCGGCGTCGACGATCGAGGCGTGACGCGAGCCGATGAAGTCGTTCGACACCGCGTCGGGCGCGGTGGTGAAGTCGATCTGGCGCTTCAGCGACGAGGTCAGCGACACCTCGCGGAGGTACTCCAGGACCTCCTCGCGGCTGGTCTCGCGCGCCAGCTGCAGGTTGAGGATCGCGATCGAGACGTCCGGCACCGGCACCCGGATCGAGCTGCCGGTGATCTTCGCCTTGAGGTCCGGCAGCGCCTTGGCGACGGCGGAGGCGGCACCGGTCTCGGTGATCACCATGTTCAGCGGCGCCGAGCGGCCGCGGCGGTCGGCCTTGTGGTAGTTGTCCAGCAGGTTCTGGTCGTTGGTGAACGAGTGGACCGTCTCCACGTGGCCGCGCAGCACGCCGTACTCGTCGTCCATCGCCTTCAGCGGCGGCACGATCGCGTTGGTGGTGCAGGACGCGCAGGAGATGATCTGCTCGTCCGGCTTGACCGTGTCGTGGTTCACGCCGTGCACGATGTTGGGCACGTCGCCCTTGCCCGGGGCGGTCAGCACGACCTTGTCGATGCCGGGGCGGAGGTGCTTCGACAGGCCCTCGCGGTCGCGCCACTTACCGGTGTTGTCGATCAGGATCGCGTCGTTGATCCCGTACGCCGTGTAGTCGACCTGGGACGGGTCGTCGGCGTAGATCACCTTGATCGCGTTGCCGTTGGCGACGATCGTGTCGTTCGCCTCGTCGACGGTGATGGTGCCCTGGAACTGGCCGTGGATCGAGTCGCGCCGCAGCAGCGAGGCGCGCTTCACGATGTCCTGGTCACCGCCCCGGCGGACGACGATCGCCTTCAGCCGCAGACCGTTGCCGGAGGCCTTCTCGATCAGCAGGCGCGCCACCAGGCGGCCGATGCGGCCGAAGCCGTAGAGCACGACGTCGCGCGAGCCGAAGCGCTCGATCTTGTTGTCCCCGGTGGCACCGGCGACCGCCTCCGCGGTGAACTGCTCCACCGAGAGGCCGCGGCCGTCGGCGCGGTGGGTGGCGGCGAGCATTCCGATGTCGATCTGGGAGGGGCCGAGATCGAGCGCGGTGAGCGCCTGGAGGAAGGGCAGCGTCTCGGTGACCGAGAGCTCCTCGCCGGCTATCTGGCGGGCGAACCGGTGGGTCTTGAGGATGCTGACCACCGACTTGTTCACCAGGGAGCGGCTGTGCAGCAGGACGGTGACGTCCCGCTCCCGGTGCAGTCGGCCGATGATCGGAATCATCGACTCCGCGATCTCCTCGCGGTTTTTCCAGTCCGTGAACACGTCGTCGTTGACAGTCACAAGTCCATCTTTCGAGCTAGGAGGGTGTTCACATGCTAGCTCCGGCCCCGCCCGGTCAACGAAACGGGCCCCGGGGCGCCCTTCCGCCCCACCCTCCCCACCCGCCCCCGGAGCCCCCCGAAACCCACCCGCGGCACCGGCCGGAACACCCGCGGCGCCACCCCCGGGAGCGACCTCCGGGCACCGTCCGGGGGCCTCCCGGAGCGCACCTCCGGAGCCGCCCCCGGCGGTCGACCGGACCGGCCGGACGGCACAATCGCTGTCATGCAGCACATCTTCGTCATCGGCATCGGTGCGGGCGACCCCGACCACCTGACCCTCCAGGCCGCCAAGGCCCTGGCCCGCACCGATGTCTTCTTCATCCTCGACAAGAACGAGGAACGACAGGACATGATCCGGCTGCGCCGGCAGATCCTCGCCGAGCACGGCCGGCCCGGCCACCGCGTGGTCGGCGTCTCGGACGCGGAGCGGGACCGCACCACCCCCGCGTACGCGGCGGCCGTGGAGGACTGGCGCAGCCGCCGGGCCGACCTGGTCGAGCGGCTGGTCGCCGAGCACCTCGGCCCGGACGAGACCGGCGCGTTCCTGGTCTGGGGCGATCCGAGCCTCTACGACAGCGTCATCGCCGTGATCGACGAGGTCCTCGCCCGCGGCGGCGCGGCGTTCGGCTACGAGGTGGTCCCGGGGATCAGCAGCGTCTCGGCACTCGCCGCCCGGCACCGCACCACGCTGACCCGGGTCGGCCGCCCGGTGCAGATCACCACCGGCCGCCGGCTCGCCGAGGGCTTCCCGGAGGGCGTGGACGACGTGGTGGTGATGCTCGACGGGCGCGCCGCCTTCACCGCGATCGATCCCGAGGGGCTGGAGGTCTTCTACGGCGCCTACCTCGGCACGCCCGACGAGATCCTCGCCGCCGGTCCGCTCGCGGAGACCGCCCCGCGGATCAGCGAGCTGCGCGAGGAGGCCCGGGCGCGCAAGGGATGGATCATGGACACCTACCTGCTCCGCCGCTCGGAGGGCTGACGCCCGGGAGAGCTGACGTTCGGTCATGCGCCGTCCCCGCCAAGGCGGGGGCGGCGCGTTCGTGTGTGCGAAGGATCCTTCGGCGCGGGTCGGACGGGAAGCTCTTGACGTTTGTTGACCGCGAGTAGGTAAGGTTAGCCTCACTTCATATACAGCGTCCAACAGGAGCTGCAGATGGCCCACCGACCATGCCGTCCGGGCCTCCCTGTCCAGCCCTGTCCGGACCAGGCCCACCCCCGTCGTGCCGGCCCGGACGGTCCCGGCCCCCACCGCAACGGCTCAGCCCGTCGCGGTGGCACCACCCGTCACGGCCGCGAGGCCCGTCGCTGCGGAACCACCCGTCGCGACGGCACAGCGCGGACCGGTCCCGCCCCCGGGCGGCACGGTCCGGCTCGGGCGGGTGTGGGCGGCACCCGCCACCGCCGCCGCCACCCTCCCGGAGGGACCGCTCCCTTGACGATCCCGCAGACAGCCCCGCACGCCGCACCGGTCGGACGCACCGCGCCGACCCCGACGCGCACCGGGCCACGCACCTCCGCCACGACCCCGACGCGAGACTCCTCGCCGACCGCACCGCCCGCCACCGCCGGAAGCACGCGGCGATGACCCGGACCGCCCAACGGCTGCTCCGTCTCATCACCGGCCCCACGCCGCCGCCGTTCGCCCTGGTGCACCGCCCCGGAACCACCGGCCCGGGCATCCTCGACGTGCTGACCGGCACGGTGAGCCGCCCGGCCCGGATCGGCGACCTGCCGGTGCCGGACGCGGACGCGCCCGGCCGCCACCAGGTCCTCGCGCTCCTCCCCCACCGGCTTCCCGCCGGACCCGGCGGGACGGCCTCCGACGACGGCGACGCCCTGACCGCGCTCCGCGTCACCGAGCAGGCCCTCGCACCGGTCGCCGAGGTGCTCGGACTGCTGCCCGGCACACCGGTCGGCCTCACCGGAGCGGGCACCGAGCCCGACGACGAGGACCCGGCGCCCCTGCGACGGACCGACGCCGGGCGATCCTTCTCGGTCACCGTCACCGACTGGTCGCCCTCCACCGCGCTCGCCCTCTTCCGGCGCCTGCTCGGTCAACAGCCCGGTGCGTACTGGACGTTCGTCCTGCACACGGGCGACCGCGTCCTCCTCGGCGCCTCGCCCCGGCGCCATGTCGGCCTCGACCGCGGCACCATCGCGCTGAACCCGGCCGGCGGTACCTACCGCTACCCGCCCGGCGGGCCGACCACCGAAGGCGTCGTCGCCTTCCTGACCGGCGCGGAGGAGGCCGCCCGGCTCTACCGCGCGGTCGACGAGGGTCTCGGAACGGCGGGCCGGCTCTGTGCGGCCGGCGGCCGGATCACCGGCCCCCGACTGCGGACCATGCCCCACCTCGCCCACACCGAGTACCAGGTCGAGGGCCGGACCACCCGCGACGTGCGGACGATCCTGCACGAGACCCGGCCGCCCGCGCCCGCCGTCCGCACCTTCCCGGACGACGCGAACGGACCGAGCGGACCGGACGGGCCCGGCGGCCCGGGCCACCACCCCGGCGTGATCGCGCTGATCGGCCGGGACGGACGCGGCCGCCAGGCCCTGGACTCCGCCGTCCTCGCCCGGACCGCCGAGGTCGACGCGACCGGGCGGCTGCGGATCCGCGTCGATCCGGCCCCGGTCCGCGGGTCGGCCCCGGCAGCGGCGGCCGCCTGGACGCGGATCGAGGCCGCCGACCTGCTCTCGGCCCTGCGGACCGTCGCGCCCGCTCCGGGGGCGCGCGCGCCGGAACCCTCCGACCTCGGCTCGCAAACGGCGGTCCGCCGGGCCCTCGCCGCCCGGCACGAACCGGTCGCCGCGTTCTGGCAGGCGGAACCGGGGGAACGGGCGCAGCCGATGCCCGCGCTCGAAGGGCGCCGGGTCCTCGTCCTGGACCCCGGGGACACCTTCACGGCCCTGGGCCGGCAGATGCTCACGGCCCTCGGCGCCACCGTCGAGGTCAGCCGGTTCGGCGATCCGCACGGCTCCGACGCACACCCCCGCCACCCGTTCCGCCCCGACGGGCCCCGCCTGCCCGGACCCGGTCTCCCGGGCCGCGGGCCGGAAGGGCTCGGGCCGGAAGGGCTCGGGCCGCAGGAGCACGGACCGCAGGAGCACGCGGCGGGGCGGCACCACCCGGAGCGGCACCTGCCGGACGGGTTCGGGCTGCCTGGGTCCGGCTTCGACGGGTACGACCTGGTCATGATCGGCCCGGGCCCCGGCGACCCCCGCCAGAGCAGCAACCCCGGGATCGCCCACCTCCGCGGCGCCGTCGCCATGCTGCTCTCGAACGGCACCCCGTTCCTGGCGGTCGGGCTCGGCCACCAGGTGCTCTGCACCCTGCTCGGCCTGGCGGTCGTCCGCAGACCCACGCCGCAGCGGGGCGTGCGGCGCACCATCGATCTGTTCGGCCGGACCAGGACGGTGGGTTTCCACAACACCTTCGCCGCCCGCTGCGACAACGAGGACTTCCCCTCCATCTGGCGGCCCGGCACCGTCCTGGTCTCCCGCGACGACGTCGACGGCGAGGTCCACGCCCTGCGCGGACCGGACTTCGCCTCCGTGCAGTTCCACCCGGCGTCCGTCCTCACCCGCAACGGCCCCGCGCTCCTCGGCGGCCTCCTCGCCGATCTGCTGACGGCTCCGGTCAGGACGTCCTGAGGCGGGCCGGGAGGCGACCGGCGGCGGCCGAAGCGTGTCTCCCGGACCGGTCAGGTCCGCCTGCCGGGACGGCCAGGCAGGCCCCCTCGGCGCTCCCCCGGGCGCGCCCACGACCCGTGGTGGACCGGGCCGGGGGAACCGCCCCGGAGGCCGAGAACGCCAGGTCGCGGGGGGCGCGGCGGGCGGTGCGGCGAGCCCCCGCGCGCACCGTGCGACCACTCGCCAGACTCTCCGGGGCTGAACTAGGGTCGCCCTATGATCCGGTCCCCCCGCAGACGCTCCCGCATGGCCGAGGGCCTCCCGCCCATCACCGCGGAGAAGATCGTCGCCGCGGCTCTGGAGCTGACCAGGGCGCACGGGCTGGACACCTGGTCGATCCGCCGGCTGTCGGGGGCCCTCGACGTCTGGCCGGGCGTGATCTACCACCACATCGGCGACCGGGACGCCGTGGTGGCGGAGGTCACCGGTGCCGTGGTCGCCGCCCTGCCCGTCCCGAACCCGAGCCTCCCCTGGCGGCAGTGGTTCACCGAGCTCCTGCTCGACGGACGGACGGTGATGCGGCAGTATCCGGGCGTCGCCCGACGGATGTGCCTCGTCGGCCCGACCGTGCCGGCCGCCCTGCCCGTCGTCGAGACCGGCGTGCAGATCCTGGAGCGCGCCGGGTTCGGCGCGGACGCCGCCCTGGTCTACCGCTACCTGTTCAACAGCGCCTTCCTGCTGGTCGCCGCCGAGGACGACCGCGCCGCGGCCCCCGCCGCCCGGGACGCCCGGGACGCCCGGGAACGCGCGCCCCACCAGCAGACTCCCGACGAGGCCGCGACCGCGTTCTACGCGTTCACGGTCGCCCGGGCCCTCGACGGCGCCGAGGCCCTCCTCGGCCGCGGCACGCGCCGGACGCGCTGAACGCGCCGAACGCGCCGAACGCACCGGGGGCCGATCTGGGCCCCTCGACAAGCCGCCCGGTAAGCCGAGTCGCCGCCCCGGACCGGTCCGCGCCGACGCTCAGTCGAGACCGCCCGGCCCCTGCGCCGCCGAGGTGTCGGCGACCGGATGGCGAACGTCCTCGACGTACTGCCGCGCCCGTGCCCGGACGCTCTCGGGAAGCTGCCCCCGGGCCAGGTCCTCCAGCGTGACGTGCTCCAGGACCTGCCGCAGGCTGACCCGCACCGCCCGCCAGACGTCCGGCAGTTGAGCCGCCGCGCCCGGGTAGTCGAGGCCCGTGAGGCTGAGGTCCCGGACATTGGCGAGCGAGCCGTCCACGGCCCTGATGACGTCCGCGAGGGTGATCTCCGCGGCGGGTCGGGCCAGGGCGTAGCCGCCCTCGGGGCCCCGCACGCTGCGCACCAGCCGGTGCTGACGCAGCTCGCGCAGGATCGAGAGGAGGAACCGCAGCGGAATGTCCTGGGCACCCGACAGGTATTCCGCCTTCGTCGGGCCGGCGGGCCGGAGAGCCAGCTCCGCCATGGCCCGTACCGCGTAGTCCGCCCTGGCCGAGATCCGCATGGGTCCAATCTCTCACGCCGCCCCCTCGGTCACACCACCGCTCCGGGCACGATCCGATCACCACGCGACCCACACACCTCGGACACCTGATCAGACGCCCCCGTCACTCCACTTCCATATAGTGCATCGAGTTAGTGGACAACATCGCTCGCTGGAGAAACCGATGTCCCTGCCGACACACCAGTCCCACCCGACCCGGCACACCGTGGCGGTCGTCGGGGCCGGCGCCGCCGGCGCGCTCGTGGCGATCCACCTGTGCGAGGCCGCCCGCCGCCGGAACACCCCCTTAACCCTCCTCCTCGTCGACCCCGCCCTCGCTCCCGGCTCGGGCTCGGCCCCGGGAGCGGGCACCGCGTACGCCACCCGGGACCGCCGACACCGGCTGAACGTCCCTGCGGGGGGCATGAGTTGCTACCCCGAGGACGACACCCACTTCGTCCGCTGGCTGGTCCGCCACGCGGACGCCCGCACCACCGCCGCCGACTTCGTCCCCCGCGGGCTCTTCGGCTCGTACCTCGCCGACGCCCTCACCGACGCCTCGGCCCGGGCCCGCGCCCTGGTCACGGTGCACCGGGTCGCGGCCACCGTGACCGGCCTCTCCCGGCAGCGCGGCCGGACGGTGCTCACCTTCGCCGACGGCGCCGAACTCACGGCCGACAGCTGCGTCCTGGCCACCGGTCCGCTCCGCTCGCGGCAGTCCTGGGCACCCCCCGGGCTCCGCGGCTCCGCCCGGTTCGTCCCGGATCCCTGGGCGCCGGACGCCCTCGCCGGGCCGCTCGCGTCCGACGGCGACGTCCTGCTCGTCGGCACCGGGCTGACCGCCGTCGACGTGGCGCTCACCCTCGACCGTCCGGGCCGCACCCTCCACGCCGTGTCCCGCGGCGGCGACCTGCCCAGCCCGCACGCCGTGGCCCCCCTCGCCGCCGTCCCGCCTGCCGAGCCGCTGGACGGGCTCGCTCTCGCCGACCTGCGGCGCGCCGTCCAGCGGCACGTCCGCCGCACCGTCCGCACGCACGGGGACTGGCGGCCGGCCCTCGACGGTCTGCGCCCGCTGACCGCGCGGCTCTGGTCGGCCCTCTCCGTCGAGGAGCGCGCCGAGTTCCTCGCCCGCGACCGCTCCCGGTGGAACACCCGCCGGCACCGGATGGCACCCGCGACCGCCGAGGCCCTCGCCCGGCTCCGGGAGGCCGGCCGGTTCCGGCCCGCCGCCGGGCAGGTGGCAGCCGTCCGGGAGGACGAGCCCGGGGGCACCGGGCTCGTCGTCACCCTGGTCGACGGCCGCACCCTGCGGGTCCGCTGGGTGGTGGACTGTACCGGGCCGGCGACCGATCCGGCCCGCTCCCCCGACCCCCTGCACACCGGCCTCCTGGAGTCCGGCCTCGCCCGCACCGGCCCACTGGGCATGGGGTACGCGACGGACCCGGACGGACGGCTCCTCGGCGCCGACGCCTCGGCGCCCGCGCCCCTGTGGACGCTCGGCGCCCACCGCCGCGGCGAACTCTGGGAGACCACGGCGGTACCCGAGATCCGGACGCAGGCCGCGCGCATCGCGGACGTCCTGCTGACCCGGGCCACCGCTCCCCGGACCCGCCCCGCAGGCGTCCGGCCCACGGACCCGATGGGGCTTCCGCTCAGCACCGACCCGGCGGCGGCCGAGGCCTACCGCACGGCCCTGGACCTCCTCATGGCGGTCCGGGCCGGCGCCGACGAGGCACTGCACCGGGCCCTCGAACTCGACCCGGGTTTCGCCCTCGCGCACGCCGCGCTGGCCGCGCTCGGCCATGAGGGCGGTGCCACCGCGGACGTCCCCCGCGCGCTCGCCGACGCCCGCAGCGCGGTCCGCGAGCGCGGCGACGAACGGGAACGCTCACTGGTCGAGGTCGTGGCCCACCGGGTCCGCGGCACCGGCGGGGACGCCGCGCTGCTGCGTCACCTCGCCGACCACCCCCGGGACGTGCTCGCACTCGGCATGGCCGTCCCCACCATCGCCTTCTCGGGTGTGACGGACCTTCAGGACTACGCGTACCGGCTGGTCGGGCGCATCGCCCCGGAGCACGACGGCCACTGGTTCCACACCTCGCTGCTCGCCTTCATCCGGCAGGAGCAGGGCGACTTCGCGGCCGCCGAACAGCTCGCCGACCGGGCCCTCGGCGTCGAACCGGCCGCCGGCCACGCCGTGCACGCCCTCACCCACGTCCACTACGAACGCGGGAACCACGAGGAGGGGCGCCGCTGGCTCGACGCGTGGATCGACCGCCACGGCCTGGGCACCGCGCACCACGCCCACTTCTCCTGGCACGCGGGCCTGCACGAACTGGCCCTCGACGACGCGTCCGCCGTCCGGGAGCGCTGGTACTCCCAGCTGTCGCCGTCCCGGGTGAGCGGCGTCCGGGCGCTCGTCGACTCCGCCTCGTTCCTGTGGCGGGCCCGACTGGCCGACCGGTGGCACGGCGCGACGCCCGTCACCGCGGTGCTGGACTCGATCGGCCGCGAGTCCCTGGAACGGCCCGCGACGGCCTTCGTCGCCCTGCACAGCGCGATGGCTCTCGCGTCCGCGGGCGACCTGGTCGGGCTGCACCGCCTCCGGCGGCACGCGGCGTGGCACACCGACCCCGTGCAGCACGAGGTCATCGCGCCGCTCTGCGACGCCATGACGGCCGTCGTCGAGGAGCGCTGGGGCGACGCCGCGGACACACTGACCGCCCTGCGGCCGACGCTGCGCCGGGCCGGCGGGAGCGCCGCCCAGCGCGAGGTGGTCGAGGAGACGCTGATCCACGCGCTGACCGCCGCCGGCCGCTACGCCGACGCGGAGCGGCTGCTGCGGACCCGACTCGACCGCCGCCCCTCCCCGCTCGACCGGCGCCGGGTCCGGTCGCTGCCCCGGCACCTCCCGACGGCCTGACCGCCGCGGGCCCGACCAGGGCCACCGGCCACCGCCGATCGCCACCGGCCACCGGCCACCGCCGGCCTGTCCCCCGCGCCGACCTCACGCGCCCGGGGACAGGCCGGCGGTGATCGTCAACCGTCCTCGGGCGCGGGGGATTTCACGGAACCCGGGCCGGTGTCGTCGCGGCACTTCCGGTGGCGTTTCCCCCACCGCGAACGGCATTCCGTGGGCGCCTCCGCACGGCGGGACCGCGGTCCCCCCAATTCACCGCCGGTGAACGGGCGTCAGTAATTCCGCTCATCATCGTCACCCCCCGTGATCGCAATTCGGGTCGGCCTCCGACCGCGTCGAGAAGGGGCGTTCGGCGCCGAACCGGCTCGGAGCCTATGCGGCCGACCGCAAGATCGTCAACGGCCTTTCCGGGAGCCCCAATCCCGCGAATCGGACCAATGGGTGGAACCTTCGCAAGAGCGCGGACAGCGGGACAGCTTCCCAGGTCAGGAGGGCTGGGATAGTGTGCGGCCGACGGGCCGGCCCAGGGGGGCCGGAGCCCGTCGGGCCGCTGCGCCCAGAGGGTTCCGGGCCGCGCCACGTCTCCGCGCCACGCCTGATCCGACGTCATCCGGTCCGGTACGGACCGGGATCGACGATGCGCACCGACTGTCACTCCAGTCACATTCCGCAGGCCAGCGCTCTATGCCGTGTACCTGACATGCTTATACTGGCGCTGCCTCACCAAGGGACCGCTTCCACGCGCCCCGAGGTCCACCACCGCCGCCGCGGCATCCGGCCCGCGAGGCGGCAGCGCGCTCCCCCCACCCGTGTGCGGGGGACACCGACCGGTGGCCGTCCTCCGCACGGCCGCCCGGAGAATCTGCACGTCCGTTTCGTCGTGACGAAGTTTGGAGAAATCACCATGACCTCACGTCAGGAGATCACGGATTCCGTGGTACTTCGTCTTCGCCAGACCCTCCCCGCCCTCGGCGAGGACGGCGTGAACGAGGACAAGGACCTGCGCGACTACCCGGAGTTCGACTCGCTCGGAATTCTGGAGGTCCTGGTCTGGCTGGAGGGCGAATTCGCCGTCTCCATTCCCGACGAGGAACTGAGCGTGGACAACTTCAACACCATCGGGAAGATCGTCGACTACGTCGTCGCCCAGGGCTAGGGCTCTCGTCACCGGAGTCGGACGATGGAGATCTTCACCCTGCCGGACCTGCTCACGGTCCGCGCGGCGACCCATGGCGCCAGCCCGGCCGTGAGCCGGCACGGCGACGTGCTGAGCTACCGCGAACTGCTGTCCCTGGCCGAGGGGTTCGCCGACGCCCTGGCCGCGAACGCGGTCGGGCCGGGCGACCGGGTCGCCGTCCTCCTGCCCAACTCGGTGCAGTGCCTCGGGTGGTTCTTCGGGGCACTGCGGCTGGGCGCGGTCGCGGTGGTCGTCAACGAGTCGCTGAAGCCGCAGCAGGTCGAGCACATCGTCCGGCACAGCGGTGCGGCCGTGGTGGTGACCGACCGGCGGCACCGCCCGCTGGTGGGCGACCTCGGCGTGCCCGTGCTCGACGCGGCGGACGCCGCCCCGCGCGGCGGCACCGGCGACCCGGCCAGGACACCCGGCACCGCCGCGGGGACCGTCGGCACGGGGACCGGCGGCACGGGGGCGGGCCGCACGGGGCCGATCAGCGGGGACCTCGCCGCCCTGATCTACACCTCCGGCTCCACCGGCCGGCCCAAGGGCGTCATGGTCACCCACGCCAACCTGGTCGCGGGGGCCCGGATCGTCGCGACGTACCTGCGCCTCACGGAGGCGGACCGCACCCTCTCCCTCCTGCCGTGGAGCTTCGACGCCGGCCTCAACCAGGTGCTGGCGACGTTCTGGGCCGGTGGCACGCTGGTCATCGGCGGCCCGGCCTTCGCACCCAGGGTCTGCCGGGAGCTGGCCGCCGAGCGGATCACCGGCCTCGCCGGGGTTCCGCCGCTCTGGGAGCTGCTGGTCAACCGGCCGTCACCGTTCCTCGGCCTCGACCTGCCCGAACTGCGCTACGTCACCAACACCGGCGGCGCGCTGCGGGCCGACACCGTCGCCCGGATCAGGGACGCCCACCCCGGCACCGAGGTCTACCTGATGTACGGGCTCACCGAGGCGTTCCGCTCCACCTACCTGCCGCCCGACCTGGTCGACAGCCGCCCGGGGTCGATGGGCCGGGCGATCCCGGACACCGAGATCCTGGTGCTCGACGAGCACGGGCGCCGCTGCGCGCCCGGCCAGGTGGGCGAACTCGTCCACCGGGGGCCGACCGTCGCCGCGGGCTACTGGCGCGACCCGGACGCGACCGCGCGGGTGTTCCGGCCGTACCCGTTCGCCCCGGGCGGGGCGGTCGCGGAGCGGGTGGTCCACTCGGGCGACTACGTCCGCTGCGACGAGCAGGGGTTCCTCAGCTACCTCGGGCGGCGCGACGAGCAGTTCAAGTCCCGTGGCTTCCGGGTCAATCCGACCGAGATCGAGGCCGGACTGCTCGCCTCCGGCCTGCTCACGGAGGCGGTCGTCTTCGCGGACCGCCCCGGCCTGTCCGCCGACCCGGCCGACGGGACGGACGCCGATCCCGTCGTCGTCGCCGTCGTGGTGCCCGCCGACCCGGCCGGCTTCGCCCTCGACCTGCTGGAGGAGCACATCGCCGCACACCTGCCGCTCTACCAGCGGCCCGGTCGCCTCCGGGTGCTGCCGACGCTGCCCCGCACCTCCTCGGGCAAGGCGGACCGTGCCCGGGTCAAGGCCGAGTACGGTGCCCGGCCCGCCGCCCAGGCACCGCAGGAGGCCGCCCGTGCGACCCGCTGACACCACGGCATCGACCGGCGCCACGGCACCCACCGAACCCACCGCACCGACCGAGCCGACCGAGCCGACCGAGCCGACCGAGCCGACCGAGCCGACCGACGTCACGGCACCCGCCGGGCCCGTCGGCGTCACGGGGCCCGCCGACGAGGAGGCCCGGCTCGCCGCTCCGCTGGAGCGGTTCGCCGCCCTGCACGCGGCGACGCTGCGCGGATCACGCGGCGGTGTCGTCGACCTCTCCTACCCCAACCCCCTGGTCCACCGCGACCCGCGCGGATTCGACCTGCTGCGCACGCTGACCGCCTCGGTCGGGCAGAGCGAGCTCCAGTACACGCCGTTCGGCGGCGGCACGCTCGCCCGGCGCCGAACGGCCGCCGCGCTCTCGCGCCGGCTGGGCCTGCGGCTGGGTCACCGCGACCTCCTGCTGACCCCGGGCGCGACCGCCGCGCTGAACACCGCCCTGGCCGCCCTCTTCGAACCCGGGGAGGAGGTACTGGTCGTCACGCCGTGCTGGATGGACTACTTCCTCTACACGCACCGGCTGGGCCTGCGGGCCCGCCCGGTGCCCTCGGGCGCCGGCAAGCGGCTGGACCTGACGGCGCTCGCCGCGGCGATCGGTCCCGACACCGCGGGCGTGATCATCAGTCAGCCGGTCTGCCCGACCGGGGTGCTGCACGACGCGGACGAGCTGACCGGACTGGCGGACACCCTGCGCGCCGCCGCCACCCGTTTCGGCCGCGCGCCCGTGCTGATCAGCGACGAGGTGCACCGCGACCAGAACTGGGGCGGGGCACCCTTCACCAGCCCGATGCAGGTGTACCCGGACACGGTCAGCGTGTACTCGTACGGCAAGGCGTGGTCCCTCCAGGGGCAACGCACCGGCTACCTCGCCCTCGGGCCGGGCCTGCGCCGGCGGGAGGAGACGAGGGTGCGCGCCGAGCGGGCCCTGCGCTCGATGGGCCACTGCGCCCCGACCGCCCTGATGCAGCGGCTCGTGCTGGAGCTGGCCGATCTCGACCCCGACTGCGGGGACCTGCGCGCCGACCAGGTGCGGCTGCGCGCGCTGATGACCGACCTCGGCTACCGCGTGGTCGGCGGCGGGGCCACCGGCTTCCTGTACGCCGAGTGCCCGTACGGGCTGGGCGGCTGGGAGTTCGTGGAACTGCTCGCCGCGCACGGCCTGATCGCCATGCCGTCGGAGCTCTTCCACGAGGAGGGCCACTTCCGGGTGGCCCTCAACACGGGGCCGGACCGGTTCGAGGACATCGGGCGGCGGTTGCGCGCGGCCTTCGAGGAGGCTCGCGAGCGGGGCCGGCCGCACACGAATTCCAGCTGAGCAGAAGGGTGGAGACCATGGAGAACACCATGTCCGGTATTTCGGCCGGCGATGTCGCGGACATCGCGGAAATCACGGGGACTGCGGCGATCGCGGAAATCCTGGAGCGTTTCGTCCGGACCGAGGGGCGGGTCGACGACGGTGACCCGGAATTCACCCGGCAGATCGACCTCTTCGATTCCGGATACCTGGATTCGCTGGGGACCCTGCACCTCATCCAGCACATCGAGGAGCGGTTCCGATTCGAGCTCGGCGACGACGCCCTCGGCGACCCGTCGTTCGGCAGCATCGACGGGATCAGCTCGATCGTCGCCGCCGCGCTGACGGCGGCCGGCTCGCGGGAGCGCTGAGCGGTGGACCTCGGCCTCTTCTACTTCGCGGACGACGCCGCCGCCCCGGACGGCAGGGCCCCGGACACCGCCGCCCCGGACGGCACCGCCCCCCGCGGCGGCGTCACGGACCGCTACCGCCTGCTCCTGGAGGGCGCCCGGTTCGCGGACCGCGCCGGTTTCGCCGCCGTCTGGACGCCCGAACGGCACTTCCACCGCTTCGGCGGCCTCTACCCCAACCCCGCGGTCACCGGCGCCGCCATCGCCGCGTGCACCGAGCGGATCGCGATCCGCGCGGGCAGTGTCGTCGCCCCGCTGCACCACGTGCTGCGCATCGCCGAGGAGTGGGCGGTGGTGGACGGCCTGTCCGGCGGACGGGCCGGCCTCTCGCTGGCCTCCGGCTGGAACCCGGCCGACTTCGTCCTGCGCCCCGAGGGGTTCGAGGGGCGCGACCGCGCGGCGGTCGAGGCCGTCGACACGCTGCGCCGGCTCTGGCGCGGCGAATCGCTGCCGGCCGCCACCGCCGACGGGCCCGAGGGCCCGCGGATCTTCCCCCTGCCCATCAACGGCCCGCTGCCGATGTGGCTGACCAGCGCGGGGAACCCCGAGACCTTCCGGGCCGCCGGACGCGCGGGTGTCGGTGTGCTGACCCACCTGGCCAACCAGGACCTCGCCGAGCTCGCCCTGCGGACGGCCGAGTACCGGCACGAGTACGCCGCCGCCGGGCACCCGGGGCGGGGCAGGGTGGTGCTGATGGTCCACACCCTCCTGGGCGAGGACCAGGCCGAGGTCGAGGCGCGGGCCCGCGGGCCGCTGGAGGACTACCTGGTCAGCGCCATGACCCTGTTCGGCCCCCAGGAGAGCGCCGGGTGGAGCCCGGCCCGCACCCGGGCCGTCGTCCGGCCCGCCCTGCGGCGGTACCTGCACCAGGGGTGCGGTCTGTTCGGGACGGTCGCCCGGGCCGAGGAGCTGGTCGAGGAGTACCGGCGGGCCGGTGTCGACGAGCTCGCCTGCCTGGTCGACTTCGGGGTGCCCGCGGCGGAGGTGCTGGACGGCCTGGAGCACCTCGCCGAGCTCGGCCGCCGGGTGGCCCGCCCGGCTCCCGGACGGGGCGCCACGGTCCCGGACGCCGGGCCGTGCCCCGCTCCGGGAGCGGTACCGGCGTATTCTTCGAGCCCGCCTCCGGAAAAGGCTGTTCAGAGGCCCTGATCTCTTGTACCGTACATGATCAACGGCATTGCGCCGACCCTTCTCGTGAATGCGCGAATTCTCCGGCCGGCGCCATCCACCCGGCCCCGCGGGATTGCGGCCGACAACCACGGGCGAAGACCTTCCTGACCACATCATCACGCCGGGGGAAAACGTGGGAACCGATTCTGCGCGCTATCCGCTGTGGGAGCTCCTGGAGCGCCCCAGCACATTCGGGAGGGCGTCCCACACGGCGGTCCGCGCCGAGGGCACCTGGGTGCTCTTCGCCGACGGGCAGTGGCGCCAGTGCGCCACCAGCGGCCTGTGGAACGTCAACCTCGGCTACGGAAACCCCCGGATCGCCGACGCCGTCCGGACCGCGTTGATCGAGACGTCGTACTTCTCGCTGTTCCGCGCCGGGCACGAGCCCGCCGTCGCCGCCTCCCGGGCCCTGCTCGACGTCTGCGGCCCCGAGCACTTCGGCCGGGTGCTCCACTCCACCTCGGGCAGCGCCGCCAACGACCTGACCATGAAGCTGGCGCGCCAGTACTGGTCGCTGCACCGGCAGTTCCGCCGCCGGGTCGTCGTCGGCCTCAAGGGCAGCTACCACGGCCTCACCTACGGCAGTCACGCCCTGACCGGCATGTCCCTCGGCCAGAGCTACTACAGCGTCGACCAGCGGCTCATCCGGCACGTCAGCCACGAGGACCCGGCCGAGCTGGAGGAACTGCTTCGCACGGAGGGCGACAGCATCGCCGCCGTCGTGGTCGAGCCGGTCCTCGGCACCGGCGCGCTCCCGCTGCCCGACACCATGCTGGCCGCCCTCGCCCGGCTGCGCCGCGAGTACGGCTTCCTGCTGGTGGCCGACGAGGTCGCCACCGGGTTCGGCCGCACCGGCTCCTACTTCGCCTCGCAGAACTGGCCCGAGCCCCCAGACGTCCTGCTGGCCTCCAAGGGCCTCACCAACGGCACCTGCGCCGCCGCCGCGGTCGTCGTCTCGCACGCGGTCTGCGACGTCTTCGACCGGGCCGACTCCGCCCTCACCCACGCCGAGACGCAGGCCGGGGCTCCCCCGACCTGCGCCGCGATGCTGGCGACCATCGACGAGATGGCACGCCTCGACGCGGTCGGCCGGGCCGGCCGGGTCTCCGCGAAGCTCGACGGCCTCCTCGCCGAACTGACCGCGCACCCGCTCGTCGCCGACGACAACGGCCTCGGCTGCTTCCGGGCCCTGCGGCTGAGTGCCGACGGCGCCGACCTTTCCGAGTCGGTCCTCGGCCGGGTCGTCGACGAGATCCGGCAGGCCGGCGCGCTGGTGTCGGCCGGCCCGAGCCGGATCCAGCTGGCCCCGGCCCTGGTGTACCGGGACGAGGACGTGGAGTCGCTGGCCGCGGCCCTGCGCACCGGTCTCGACCGGGCCGCCGAGTGGCTGCTCGCCCCGGCGGCGGGCCGCCCGTGACCGCCGAGACGATCGACGCCGCCACCGCCGTCGGCTGGTCCTTCCCCGTACCGCGCAGCGACCCCCGCGACCCGCCGGCCGCGTACCGCACCGCCGAGGGCGAGCCGGTCCGGCGGGTGCCGCTCAGCTACGGCGGCGAGGCCTGGCTGGTGACCGACTTCCGGACGGCCCGCGCCGTCCTCGCCGACCACCGGGGCTTCAGCTCGGACTCCACCCTGCCCGGCTACCCGGCCTTCCCGCTCTCCTCCAAGCGGCCGATCCCCGGCCACTTCCTGTCCATGGACCCGCCGCAGCACACCCGGCTGCGGCAGCTGGTCGCGGCGGAGTTCAGCGGCTCCCGGGTCAGGGCGATGCGCCCCGCCCTGACCGCCTCCGCCGACGAGCTGATCGACCGGATGGTCGCGGCCGGCGGCCCGCAGGACCTCGTCACCTCGCTCGCCGTCCCGCTGCCCGCCCTCAGCGCCTCGCAGATGCTGGGCACCCCGCTCGCCGACCGGGACTTCTTCCTGGACTGCACCCGGGACCTGCAGACGCACGACGCCACGGCGGTGCAGCGCGTCCTGGCGGCCGGGAGGATGAACCAGTACCTGGAGCGGCTCTTCACCGCCAAGCGGACCGGCTCCGACGACGACCTGTTCAGCCGTCTCGCGCGGAGCCTCGACGACGGCGACCTGACCATGACCGAGCTGGTCAACCTGGCCAACCTGATCGTCGTCGCGGGCCTGGAGACCACCGCCGGGCTGTTCTCGCTGACCGTGCTGTCGCTGCTCGGCGACCCCCGCCAGGCCGAGCTGGTCCGGGCGGACCCGGAACGCCGGGCCGGACACGCGGTCGCCGAGGCGCTGCGCTACTGGACACTCGTGCAGCACGGCGTCGCCCGGGTCGCCCTGCGCGACACCGAACTCGGCGGGCGCACGGTCCGCGCCGGGGACGGCGTGGTGGTCCACCTGGCCACCGCCAACCGGGACCCCGCCGTGTTCGAGGAGCCCGACCGCTTCGACCTGACCCGTACGGTGCGCAGCCAGCTGGCCTTCGGGCACGGCATCCACCGCTGCCTCGGGAGCGCGCTCGCCCAGACCCAGACCGAGCTGGCCGTGGCCGCCCTGCTGCGCCGCCTGCCCGGTCTGCGGCTCGCCGAACCGCAGACCGAGCCGCCGTTCCTGGCGGAGATGCTCATCTACGGTCTGCGGTCGCTGCACGTCACCTGGTGACCCGTCACCGGAAGTCACCATCGCTAGGAGGGGGAGGCCCGATGCCCGGCACACCGACCACACCGACCGCACCACCGGCACCGACCGCACCACCGGCACCGATCGCACCCGTCGCACCGAACGCACCCGTCGCGCCGGACGCGCCCGCCGCGCAGTCCGCGCCCGGCGAGGGCGGCGACGGCACCACCCTGCTGCACGGCTACGTGCCCGTCATCGACCTGGGGCTCGACGCGCCGCCGGACGCGCGACGCCGGGCCGGCGTGGCCGAGGCCGTCCGCAAGGCGTGCGAGACCAGCGGCTTCCTCGTCGTGGTCGGCCACGGGGTGCCCGAAGCGACCGTCACCGCGCTGTACGAGGCGGCCGGCGCGTTCTTCCGCGGACCCGCCGAGGTGCGCGACGGCGCCGCCAACGACCCCGACGACCCGCTCCAGCACGGCTACGGCGCCAACGACCGGCTGCACCTGTTCGGCGGGAGCCTGCGCGGCGAGCGGACCGGGAACCGGTTCCCCGGGCTGGACAGCCCCAACCGCTGGCCCGACCAGCCGGGCTTCCGGGACGCGTTCCTGGAGTACTACCGCGCCGCCACCGTCCTGTCCGCGGAGCTGATGCGGCTGTTCGCCCTCGGGCTGGGCCTTCCCGAGACCTGGTTCGACGCCAAGTTCGAGCGGCACATGACCCCGATGATGGTCAACTACTACCCGCCCCGCACCGGCGTCGCCCACGACAAGCTGCGCAACAGCCCGCACACCGACTTCGGCAGTCTCACCGTCCTCTACCAGGACGAGGCGCCCGGCGGCCTCCAGGTGCGCGACCAGGAGGGTCGGTGGCTTGACGTACCGCCGCTGCCCGGCTCCTTCGTCGTCAACCTCGGCCGGCTGATGACCCGGTGGACCAACGACCGCTGGGCGAGCACCGTACACCGGGTGGTCAACCCGCCGAAGGAGCAGGAGCACCTCGACCGGATCTCCATCGCCTTCTTCTACCAGGCGGACCCGGAGACCGAGATCGCCTGCATCCCCACCTGCACCACGCCCGACGACCCGCCGCACCACCCGCCGGTCCGCTCCGGCGACTACTTCCTGTCGAAGTCCCGGCGGGCGTACATCCTGCGCAGCATGGGCCGGCTGGACGCGGCGCCGTGACCTACGGGATCAGCGCCGTCGACTACGCGCTCGGTGAACCCTGCGACGTCGCCGAGCAGGCACCCCGCTACACCCGCGACCTCAAGCGGGTGGAGGACTGGGGCTACCGCCGGTTCCACCGCGCGCCGGACGGTGTCGGGCTGACCGACCTGGCCGCGCAGGCGGGCCGACGGGCGCTCGACCGCGCCGGGGTCGCGGCGGACGAGGTCGACCTGGTGGTACTGGCGATGGCGGACATCCCCGAGTACCTCTACTGGGACCCGGCCGCGGCGACCCAGGCCAAACTGGGCACCCGCCGCGCGGAGGCCCTGCTGGTCAACCAGGCGTGCAGCAGCGGCGTCAGCGGATTCGACGCCGCCGCGGGCAAGTTCGCCACCCACCCCGGCTACCGGACCGCCCTGCTGATCACCGTCAACCGGGTCTGCGAGGCGTACTGGAACCGGATGGAGTCCAGCACGGCGATCACCTCGGACGGCGCGGTGGCGGCGGTGCTGCGGCGCGACGAGGAGCGGTGCCGCTGGCTGGCGACCGAGATCATCACCGACGGGACCTTCGCCGACGTCGCGTACCTGCCCGGCGGCGGTGCGGCCCGGCCGGTCACCGCCGAATCCCCGGACCCCGGCGCCGTCGGCAACCCGGTGACGCTGATGGAGGAGTTCCTCGGCCACGACCTGCGGGCGAAGATCCGCTTCATGCGGCGGACGAGGACCAACGGCCTGGCCGTCCTGGAGGCCGCCTGCCGCCGGGTGCCCGTCCCGGTGGAGGAGGTCCGGCACGTCCTGCACATGAACGGCACCGCGGACGGCCTGGCGGAGGCGGCGCGCGACTACGGCGTGCCGCTGGAGAACACCAACGCGGCCATCGCACTCGACCACGGCCACTTCGGCTGCGCCGACCAACTGCTCGCGCTCGGCAAGAAGCTGGAGGCCGGCGAGCTCCCGCGGGGCGGGATCGTCGCCCTCACCAGCACCGGGAACGGCATGCACTGGGCCTGCACGCTGCTGCGGGTCTGACGAGCGGCCGACGTCCGGCGGACACGCGTCCGCCGGCCGTCCGACGACCGTCCGACGAACCTCCGCCGAGCCATCCGGGCCCGACAAGCAAGAAGGAGAACAACCCCCGTGCGCATACTCGGACTCGGAGGGTCCCACCACGACTTCGGCGCCTGCCTGGTCGAGGACGGTCGCGTCGTCTCCGCCGTCGAGGAGGAACGCCTCGTCCGGAAGAAGATCGCGTTCGGCCTCGGACCGCGCCTGCAGCAGTGCCGGGCCGGCGACTACGTCCTCGCCGAGGGCGGCCTCGGTCCGCAGGACGTGGACCTGATCGTCGCCAACGACTTCGTCAACCCGGTCTACACGCTGCGCCACCGCGACCGGATCGAATGGATCGGCCACCACCTCTCCCACGCCGCCAGCACCTTCTACACCTCGCCCTTCCAGGAGGCGGCGGTCCTGGTGATGGACGGCCGCGGCTCCACCGTCGAGCGCGACGGCGAGCAGCACGGCGAGACCGTCACCTTCTACCGGGGCGACGCCGACGGACTCACCCCCGTACGCAGCCTGACCGGCCGGGTCGCGACCGCCGAGCACCGGCTCGACGACACGTACGAGAACTCCATCGGCTGGATGTACGAGGCCGTGTCCAAGGAGATCGGCTTCCGCACCGTCGGCGGCATGGGCGCGCCCGGCAAGACCATGGGCCTCGCCCCGTACGGCACCCCGCGCCACGTCGAGGCGCTCGCCGCGCTGTACGACCTGCACGACGGGACCTTCCGCCAGTCGCTGGCCCAGCAGGACGCGGTGCGCGCCCTCGTCGCCGGCGAGCTGGCGAAGGCCGCCGACGAGGAGGCCGCGGACGCCGTCCGCGCGGACTTCGCGTACGCCGTGCAGGCCAACACCGAGCGGATCGTCGTCGAACTCGCCCGCTGGCTGCACCGGGAGACCGGTGCCACGGACCTCTGCCTGGCCGGCGGGGTCGCCCTCAACAGCGTCGCCAACTACCTGATCCTGCGGGACACCCCGTTCGAGCGGCTGCACATCGTGCCGGCCGCGGGCGACGGCGGCACCGCGATCGGCGCGGCCCTGTACGGGCACCACGTGCTCGGCGGGCACCCGTGGGCCCCCTCCCCCGAGCTGTTCTCCCCCTACCTGGGCCGGCTGCACACCGAGGCCGAGATCGAGGCGGCCGTCGCCGCCCAGGGCGGGCGGCTGCGGGTGGAGCGCCCCGACGACCTGTACGCGACGGTGGCCCGCGAACTGGCGGACGGCGCCGTCGTCGGCTGGTTCCAGGGCCGCTCCGAGATCGGGCCGCGCGCGCTGGGCAACCGCAGCATCCTCGCCGACCCGCGCGACCCCGGCATGAAGGACCGCATCAACGCCAAGGTCAAGCACCGGGAGGCGTTCCGGCCGTTCGCCCCGGTGGTCCTGGAGGACCGGCAGACCGAGTACTTCGACACCGCCGTCCCCGCCCACTACATGCTGCTCGTCCCGCAGGTGCGGGAGGACCGGCGGGCGGACATCCCCTCGGTCACGCACATCGACGGCTCGGCGCGGCTGCAGACCGCGACGCCCGCGCTCAACCCCGAACTGTGCGCGCTGATCACCGCCTTCGACCGGATCACCGGGGTGCCGGTGCTGCTCAACACGTCCTTCAACGACAACGAGGAGCCCATCGTGGAGTCGCCCGAGGACGCGGTGCGCTGCTTCCTCACCACCGAGCTGGACGTGCTGGTCCTGCACGGCCTGGTCGTCCGCAAGGCGGACGGCACGTGACCGGGCGCCCCACCGTCGTCCTGCTCTGCGGCGGCCTCGGCCTGCGCCAGCGCAGCGACGGCGACGACCTCGCCAAGCCGCTGCGCCCGCTCCCGGACGGCCGGGCGCTGATCCTCCACGTGCTCGACTACTACCGCTCGTTCGGCCTGGACGACTTCGTGCTGTGCACCGGCTACGGCGCGCGGGCGATGGAGCGGCTGCTGCTCGACGCGTTCCCGGTCTCCCCGGCGGACGTCGAGACCGGCCCCGGCCTGGTCCGCTTCTCCGCCGGCGGCACCCGGATCACCCTCGTCGACAACGGCCCGTCCGCCGAGAAGTCCGTCCGCCTGCTGGCGGCGGCCCCGCTGCTGCGGCCCGGCACGTTCCTGCTCGGCTACGGCGACGTGCTCTCCGACTTCGACCTGCACCGGCTCCTCGCGCACCACCGGAAGAGCGGCAGCGCCGTCACCATGACCGCCACCCGGGTGCGCTCCCGGTACGGCGAGATCGTGGTCGGCGCCGGCATGTCGGTCACCGCGTTCGTCGAGAAGCCGCTGCAGCCCGCGCTGATCTCGGCCGGCTACTTCGCCTGCTCGCCCCGCCTGCTCACCGCCCTCTCACCCGAACTCGGCCTGGAAGAAGACGTGTTGCCGATGCTGGCCGAGGCCGGCGAGGTCGACGCGGTGGTGCACGACGGGCGGTGGCTGCCGTTCGACACCTACAAGGACTTCGTCGACGCCGAGGCGCTGGCGCAGGAGGAGGGACTCCCATGGCCGACCCCGGTCCGGGCCTGAACCGGACCGCGCCGCACTGGCGCGGCCGGCAGGTCCTCGTCACCGGCCACAGCGGCTTCGTCGGCTCGTGGCTCACCACCGCCCTGCTCCGGCTCGGCGCCGACGTCACCGGCTTCGCGGCCGACGGCGACGAGCGGACGAGGGCCCGCAGCACCGGCCTCGCCGGGCTCGGCGCACGCACCGTCGTCGGCGACGTCCGCGACCTCGACGCCGTGCACCGCACCATGGCCGCGCGGCCGTTCGACGTGGTGTTCCACCTGGCGGCCCAGCCGCTCGTGAGCGCCGGCCTCGCCGACCCGCACACCACCCTCGGCACGAACATCACCGGCTCCCTCAACGTGCTGGAGGCCGTCCGCCGGTGCGCGCCCGGGGTGCTCGTCCACGTCACCTCGGACAAGTGCTACCGCAACCGGAACTGGCCGTGGCCCTACCGGGAGATCGACGAACTCGGCGGCGGCTGCCCGTACAGCGTCTCCAAGGCCGGCGCGGAGCTGGTCTTCGAGGCGTACGCGACGCTGCTGCGCGACACCGGCGCACCCACCCGGGGCGCCTCCGTCCGCTTCGGGAACATCATCGGCGGCGGCGACTTCGCCGTCGACCGCCTGGTGCCCGACCTGCTGGCCGCGCTCGACGCGGGCCGCCCGGTACGGCTGCGCCGCCCCGGTGCCGTCCGCCCCTGGCAGCACGTGCTGGACGTCGTCCGCGGGCTGCTCCTGCTCGCCGACCGGCTGGCCGACGGCACGGTCGCCACCGGCGAGGTCCTCAACTTCGCGCCGCCCGGCGACGGTGCGACCGTCCTCGACCTCGCCCGCGCCCTCGACGCGGCCTGGGTGGCCACCGGCGGCCGGCCCGCCGAGCTGTCCGCCGACCCCGGGACCCGCTTCACGGAGGACGAACTCCTGCGCCTGGACGGCCGCAAGGCCGCCGAGCTGCTCGGCTGGCGCCACCGCTACGACCTCGGGGCCTCGGCCGCCGCCGTCGTCGCCTGGCACCGGGCCGTCCGCGCGGGCACCCCACCCGCCGAGGAGACCGCGGCCCAGGTCGAGGACTTCCTGCGCGACTCCTCCGACACCCACCAGCAGACCGACGGACAGGCAGGCGAGCAGCAGTGAGCAGCGCACGACGGGCAGTCGTCTTCTCCCGGGAGTACCCGCCGACCACCGTCGGCGGCACCAGCACCGTCGCCCGCAACCTCGCCGTCGGCCTGGTCACGGAGGGCTGGCAGGTCTCCGTCGTCACCTCCCGCCCCGGCGCCGTCGACGACCTGCGCGAGCAGGTCGACGGCGTGAGCGTCCACCGCGTCGGCACCGACGCGGTCTACAACTCCGGCAGCGGGCTCGCCGACGACAGCCTGCGCGTCCACCGGCGCTTCCACACCGCCGCGCAGCGGCTCGCCGAGGAGGACGGGGCTCCCGAACTGGTCGCCCTGCCCGACCTGTTCTGCTACCCGGAGGCGGCGATGTTCGCCCGCAGGCACGGCGTGCCGCTGGTCAACGTCCTGCTCCAGGACTTCCGTGCCATCACCCCGTACGACCGGGACAAGCACCGTGTCACCAGTGGGGTCACCGCCGACCGGGCGCACCTGGTGGAGCTGGAACGCAAGTCCGTCCTCGGCAGCGACCACACCGTCTTCATCAGCCGGGCGCTGTCCGACGCGGTGACGGGCTACTACCCGGAGAACACCGCACCGCACTCGGTGATCCACCTCGGTGTCGACCCCGACGAGATCCGGGCGGTCGAAGAGGACCCGCAGTGGCGGCGGCGGCGCGACGCCCTGGCCATCGGCGCCGAGCCGCTGCTGGTCGCCTGCGGCCGGCTCGTCCCGGTCAAGGGCTTCGCCCAGCTGCTCACCGCGCTCGACCTGCTCGGCGCGGTCCGGCGGCCGGACGGCACCGCCGTCCGGCCGCACCTCGCGCTGGTCGGTGTCGGCCCGGAGGAGCAGCCGCTGCGCGAACTCGCCGGACGGCTGGGCCTCACGGACCGGGTGACGTTCCTCGGCGACGTCCCCCGGCAGGAGGCGCTCGGCTGGATGTCCGTCGCCGACGTCGCCGTGGTGCCCAGCCTCTGGGAGTCGTTCTGCTACGTCTGCGCGGAGATGATGGCGTTCGGCCGCCCGGTCGTCGCCACCGCCGTGGACTCGCTGCGCGAGCTCGTGCCCGGCCCGGAGTTCGGCTACCCCGTCCCGGTCGAAGGCCCCTCGGGCGCCCGGGTCCTCGACCCTGCGGTCCTCGCCGACGCCCTGCGCCGGGCCTTCGCGGACCCGGAAGAGGCCGCCCGGCGCGGCGCCGCGGCCCGCGCCCGCGTCGACGAGCACTTCACCAACCGGCGCTTCGCCCGGCGGGTCTCCGACCTCGGACGCGAGCTGGCGGAACGGCGGGCCGATGGCTGACGGCGGGCCGACGGCCGGGGCCTTCGCCGCCGCCGGGGCCGGGCGCGGGGCCTCCGCCGCCGGGGCCTGGCGCGAGCGGATCGACGCCCTCTGCGCCTCCGTCACCGCCCCCGACCGCCACAGCGCCCGGCTCGCGCAGGTCCGCCAGCTCGCCCTCGCCCGCCCGTCCGGCAGCCTGGGCCGACTCGACACCCTCGTCCAGCGGGTCGCCGGCATCCGCCGTACGGCCTCGCCCGGCCCGCTGGACACCGTCGTCAGCGTGCTGGCCGGTGACCACGGCGTGGCCGCACACGGCACCTCACGCTTCCGACCCGGCGTCACCGGCCGGGTGCTGCGCCTCATCGACAGCGGGCAGGCGCCCGTCAACATCCTGGCCGACCGCCTTCCCGCCCGCGTGGAGACGGCCGACTTCGGCCTGGTCGACCCGGTCGGCGACCAGCGTTACAAGATCGCTCCCGGCACGGCCGACATCTCCGTCCGGGACGCCATGACCGCGGATCTGGCCGTCCGCGCGGTCGCGGCCGGAGCCCGCTTCGCCGAGGAACGTCTCGGCGGAGCGGGCCTGGTCGCGATCGGTGAGATCGGCGTGGGGAACACCACCGCCGCCACCGCCCTCGCCGCCCGGCTGCTCGGCCGGACCGCCACCGAACTGACCGGCCTCGGCTCGGGCGTCCCGCAGGACACCGTCCGGCAGAAGGCCGCCCTCGTCGGCCTGGCGCTCGACCGGACCGCCCACCTGCCGGACGACCCGCTCACGGTGCTCGCCGCGCTCGGCGGCTACGAGATCGCCGGCAACACCGGCATCGTCCTCGCGGCGGCGGCCCGCCGGCAGGTCGTCCTCGTCGACGGCGCCATCACGGCGGTCGCGGCCCTGCTCGCCGTCCGCCTCTGCCCGGCGGTGGCGGGGTACCTGATCGCCGCCCACGAATCCACCGAGCCCTCGCACCGGCACGTCCTGGAGGCGCTCGGCCAGCCCCCGCTCCTCCGCCTGGAGATGCGCCTCGGCATGGCCTCCGGCGCCGCTCTCGCGGCCGGCCTGGTCAACGCCGCCCTCGCCGTCGCCGAGCTCACGCCCGGCGCCGCCGTCGCCGGCCTGGCGGAGGCCCAGTGACCGGCCCCACCGCGCCGCCCGCCCCGCCGGCCCCCACCGGCGCGGCCCCGGCACGGCGCGTACGCGGGGTGGTCTTCGACCTCGACGGGACACTGGCCGACTCCTGGTCCCTGCACCTGCGCTGCCTGCGGCGGAGTGTGGCCGCGGTCGGGTCCGACCGACCGAGCGGCGCGCGGCTCGCCGCCGCCCAGCGGCCGACGGACCTGGAGACGCTCGCGGCGCTGGTGCCCGCGGAGCTGCTGGCCGGGGCCGCCCGGGCGTACGACCTCGCGCTGCGGGAGGAGTTGGCGGGCGCCACGTCACCCGTACCGCCGATGCCCGGCGCGCGGGAGCTGGTCGGCCTGCTGCGCGCGGAGGGGCTGGTGCTGGGGATCTGCACGGGCCGCTCCCGCGCGCACGCCCGGCTGCTGCTCGACGCGTGCGGCCTTCCGCTCGACCTGACCGTGGCCCGGGAGGACGCGGCCCGCCCCAAACCGGCCGCGGACGGCCTGCTGCTCGCCCTGCGGCGGCTCGGCCTGGCACCCGAGGAAGCGGTGTACGTCGGCGACAGCCCCGCCGACGCCCGGCAGGGGGCGGCGGCCGGGGTCGCCGCGACCTTCGTCCTGGGCCCGCCCGGTCCCGGCCGGATCACCGCACTGAACGATCTCCCCGCAGCACTCCGAGAGGCCCGGTCATGACCAGCATCGTCCACGCGGTTCGCGACAACGGCGCACCGCCCGACGCCACCGCCCTGGTCGCGAACGGCCGGGCGTGGACCTACCGCGAGCTGCTGGCCGCCGCCGAACGGGTCGCCGCCGCCCTCGCCCGCCGGGACGTCCCCGGGGAGGGCGTGGTGGCGCGGCTGTCGGACCCGGCGGCGACGGCCGCCCTGGTGCTGGGCTGCGACCTGGCCGGGGTGCCGCTGGTGCACCGGGACGCCGCGACTCCCGGCAGCGTCGCGGGCCCGGTCGCCCGGGACGGCGAGGCCGGCCTCGACGGCGGCACCGTCCTGTCCGGGGAACCCCCGCTGCGCCTCACCGGGGAGGGCCGCTCGGACCTGCCGGACGGTGTGCCGGCGGGCGCCCACGTCTTCCTGACCTCCGGCTCCACCGGCGCACCGACCGGGGTCGTCCGCACGGCCGCCGCCGTACTGGCGGACGCGCGCCGGGTCGGCCGCTTCCTCGGCTACGGGCCGGACGCCCCCGTCGCGGTGGCGGCGCCGCTCTTCCACGCGTACGGGTTCAACTACGGGCTGGTCGCACCGCTGGTGCTGGGCGCCCCCGTCCGGTTCTGCCCCGTCAGGTCGGTCCCCTCGCGGCTGCTGGCGGCAGTGCGGGACCACGGCGCGCGGACGCTCGTCGCCCTGCCCTTCCACTACGCGCTGCTGGCGCAGGCCGCCGCCGCGTCCGACGACACGGCCACGCCCCCCGGCCTGGAGGTCGCGGTGTCGGCGGGCGCGCCCCTGGGACCGGGAGTGGCCGCCGCCGTCGCCGAACGGTTCACCTTCCGCCTGCACAACTGCTACGGCTCCTCGGAGGCGGGCGCGGTCACGCTCGCCCCGGTCTCCGGCGGCGAGGCCGAGGGCTGGATCGGTGTGCCGCTGCCGGGGGTGGCGGCCGAGGTCGTACCGCCTGACGACGACGACCAGGGTCGGGGCGAACTCCTGCTGGCAACAAGCTCGTTGGCCTTCGGCCGGATCGGCCCGGCGGGCCTGGTCCCGCTCGATGTCGACGGGCGGGGCCGCTACCGCACCGGCGACCTCGCCCTCCCGCCGGCCCCGGACGGCGCCCTCCGGCTGGCCGGCCGCATCGGAAGCCTGATCAACGTGGCGGGCAAGAAGGTCGCCCCCGCCGAGATCGAACGGGTCCTGGCCGGGCACCCGGCGGTGGCCGACGTCCAGGTGTCGGCCGCCCCGGACCGCGCGCACGGACAGGTGCCGGTGGCCGAGGTCGTCCTGCGCGCCCCGGCGCCCGACCTGGTGCCGTGGTGCCGCGAGCGGCTGGCGCCCCACCAGGTGCCCCGGCGGATCACCGAGGTCCGGTCGATCCCCCGCTCGGCCACCGGAAAGCCGATCCGCCGCGAGGTCGCCCCGTGAACCCCTCCGCCTCCGTGGCCGACCCGCACGCCTCCCCGCGGGCATCCCCGCACGCCGCCCCGCACGCCTCTCCGCACGCCGCCCCGCACGCCTCTGCGCCGGAGCCGGGACGGCTCGGCCTGGTCGGCCGGCTGATCCTCGCGTGCGACGGCACGGTCACGCCCCTGGTCGAGCAGGTCGTGGGAGAGCGCATCGTGACCGCCGGGCTGGCCCACGCGCCGGAGCCGGCGGACGAGGAGGCCGCACGCCTGCTGGCGGTGCCGGTCGGGCTGACGCTGCTGTCGCGCACCACCGAGCTGGTCGGCGCCCGGTCGGGGCTGGTGCACGTGAGGGCCCGGACGCTCATGGTGGTGGAGGCGCTGCCCGCGCCGCTGCGGGCGGACCTGCTGGGCGGGGACGAACCGATCGGGCGGCTGCTGCGCCGGCACCGGGTGGAGTCGTTCCGCGAGATCGTCTCCTCGACGGCGCCCGCGGCCCAGGGGGGCGGCGCCCGGCGGTACCGGGTGGTGACGGGAGGGACCCCGGCGATGCTGATCGACGAGGTCTTCTCCGCACGGTGCCTCGGCGAACCGGTCTGACCGACCTGACCGCCTGACCGACCTGATCGCCTGATCGCTCGATCGGCGGCACGACGGGCCCGTGCCCACCGACCGGGCGGCGGCGGTTCGGGGTGTCACCCCGAACCGCCGCCGCCGCACGTCCGCACGTCCGCCCGCCCGGACCGGCGCCGCTCAGTCCTGCCAGTCGACCATCCGGCTGGAGCTCGACGCGCGCTCGCCCCGGTGGGTGATCATCGCGATGTCCTGCGGGGCCGGTGCGCCCTCGACCGCCCAGTAGATCCGGCGCGGGGAGCGGTGCGCCGGCCACGCCCGGGAGTCGACGATGCGCCACCGGGCGAGCGTGCGCAGGAAGAACGGGTCGGCGGCCGTCCAGCGCCCGTCCACCTCGACCTCGACCCACATGTGCTGGAGGGGGAAGGGCGCGGACATGATCAGGCCGCTGGCCCCGCGGACCCGCACGCCGGTGCCGCCTGCCTCGTCCAGCAGAACGTGGCCGGCGAGGCGGCAGTCGGCCAGGCCGGTCTCCCGGGCGAAGCCGACGTCGGTCGACAGGGCGTGCGGGAGCAGGTGGAAGAACAGCCGGTCGACCGACGCGAACAGCGGGAGCACGGAGTCGTCGAACCAGTACTCCTCCGCCGGCAGCGTGATCTGCCGGACGAAGGAGGCGGGACCGTCCCAGGTCACCTCGCCGGAGCCGGTGGCGGCGTCGAGCATGCTGCCCGGCGCGAAGTCGCACGCGCCGGAGTGGCCCGGTTCGGGACAGCGGCCGGTGGTGCGGAAGCGGTACTCGTTGCGGCTGCGGCCGAGTCCGCCGTCGAAGGCCCGGCCGAGGGTCCTCATCAGCATCCAGCTGGGGCTGTTGAGCTCCAGCTCGACGGTGACGTTCTCCAGGTCGAACACGTCGAACCGTCTCTCGTCGCCGCTGCCGCGGTGCGGCAGGCCCGCGTCGAGGAGGAGCTCCACCAGCTCCCCCGGGACGCCGTAGACCTTCTGGAGCGCGGCCTGCGGGGTGGTGAAACCCCGGTAGCCGTCCGGAACGCGGAGGATCCGCTCGACCACCTCCTCGACCGCCGTCCCGGACTCCGGCCGGACGTCCGCCTGCTGGTCCATCAGTTCTCCACTCTGCTGTCGGCCGGCGCGTCGGCCGGTCGGATCGACGGTGCGCCCGGCGGCACGACGGGGTCGCGGTGACGGGCCGCGACGGCGTCGGCGTGCTCCCCGAGCAGGTGCTCGCGCAGGGCCGCGAGGGTCGGGTGGGCGAACACCACGAACGGGTCCAGCTCGATGCCGTAGATCCCGCCCACCTGGCCGGCGAGTTGCAGCAGCGAGATGGAGTCGAAGCCGAGGTCCATCAGGTCGGCGTCGGTGTCGACCGCGTCCGGCTCGACCAGGAGGAAGCCGCAGGACTCCTGCCGAAGGTCACGGTCGACGGCCTCGCCGATGCTCTCCGCCGGGGCCGGGGCCTGCGCCGGGGCCTGGGCGTCCGTGCTGTCGCCCGGCACGTCCCGACCACCGCCGACCGCCGGTGCGGCGTCCACCCAGAAGCGCCTCCGCTCGAACGGGTAGGGCGGCAGCCCGACCCGCGCCGGGCGCGGGAGCGGCCAGAGGCGGCCCCAGTCGATCGGCACGCCCTCCGTCCAGAGCGCCGCGAGCCGGTCCAACCGCCGCTTCGCCGTCAGGGCCTCGACGTAGGCCCGCCCGTCCTCGTCGTCCAGCAGACCCCCGCGCGAGCCGTCCGCGCGGGCGGTCCCGGTCCGCAGACCCTCGGCGGGGCGACCGGCGACGAACGCCTCCAGCGCCGCCCGCAGGTCCGCGGTGCTCCGGGCGGTGACGGCGAGGCGCTCGCCCAGTTCCCTGCGCCCGAGCTGGCTGCTGCTCGCGAGGTGCGCCAGGTCCGGCGACCGGCCGGTGCCGTCCGCCGGGTCGGGCAGGGTGCGGGCGAGGGCGGCGGCGAGGGCGCCCAGCTGTTCCCCGGTCCGGGCGGAGAGCAGCACCACGTGCTCCTCCCCCGGTCGGGGCGCGCCCCGACCGGCCGCGTCCCGACCGGCCGCGCGTCCGGGCAGGTACTCCTCGACGATCAGGTGCGCGTTGGCGCCGCCCGCGCCGAAGCCGCTCACCCCCGCGCGGCGCGGGACGCCCGGCGGGGTGCGCCACTCCTCCTCCGCCCGGGGGAAGCGGATCACCGGCGCGTCGATCCCGGGGTTGACCCGGTCCAGCGAGACGCACGGCGCGATCCGGCCGTACTTGAGCTGCAGCAGCACCTTGGTGAGGCCCGCGACTCCGGCCGCGCCCTCCAGGTGTCCGATGTTCGCCTTGACCGAGCCGACCGCGCACGGCTCACCGGCGTCGCGCCCGGGTGCCAGGGCGCGGGCGAGTCCGGCGATCTCCAGCGGGTCGCCGAGGGCGGTGCCGGTGCCGTGCGCCTCGACGTACGACAGGGTGTGCGGCTCCACGCCGGCCCGGGCGGCCGCCAGGCCGACGAGGTCGGACTGCCGGGCGGGATCGGGCACGGTGTAGCCGGACGTCCGGCCGGCGGTGTTGAGTGCGCTGCCCTTGATGACGCCCCAGACGTGGTCGCCGTCGGCGACCGCCGCCGCCAGCGGCTTCAGCAGGACGGCGCCGACGCCCTCGCCGGGCACGAAGCCGTCCGCGGCCTCGTCGAAGACCTTGCACGCCTCGTCGGAGGAGAGCATGCCCGAACCGGAGAGCCCGACGAGGTGCGCGGGGTGCAGGAGGAGGTTGACGCCGCCCGCGACGGCGGTACGGCACTCGCCCCGGCGCAGGCTCTCGCAGGCCAGGTGGATCGCGGTGAGCGAGGACGAGCAGGCCGAATCGACCGCGAAACTCGGACCGTTGAGGTCGAAGAAGTAGGAGACCCGGTTGGCGACGGACCACGGCGCCGAGTTGGCCCCGGTGAGCCGGCCCGACGGCCAGCCGGTGGCACCGATCTTCCCGTAGGTGTGGTTCATCGTCCCGACGAACACCCCGGTGGACGGCTCGTGCGTGGTGGGGCCGAGCATCCCGGCCTGCTCGAACAGGTGCCAGCAGGTCTGGAGGAAGAGCCGCTCCTGCGGGTCGGTGTGGACCGCGTCCAGGGGCAGCACGTGGAAGAGCTCGGCGTCGAACTCGGCCACGCCGTCGATGAATCCGCCCCAGCGGCCGTACGAGCGGTCGGGCCGGCCCCGGCGCGGGTCGAAGTGGGTCCGCCAGTCCCAGCGGTCCGCGGGGACTTCGGTGATGCTGCGCACGCCGTCCCGCAGGTTGCGCCAGAGGGTCTCGACGTCCGGGGCGCCGGGGTAGCGCCCGGTCACCGCGATCACCGCGATGTCGGAGTCGGCGGCGACGACGGACGCCACCGGGGCCGGCGCCGGGGCCCGGACCGCGACCGGCCCGGCGGCGCGCTCCCCGGCGGCGGAGGACTCGGTGTCGGAAGGCTCGGTGTGCTCCTGGCCCAGCAGGGCGCACAGCTCGGGTCCGCAGGTCCGGCGCAGGTGCTCCGTGATGTCCGCCACCGTCGGGTACTCGAACGTCAGGGTCGGCGGGATGTCCCCGAGGTCCTGGTCGAACCGGACGGTGATGTTCATCCGGGTCAGCGAGTCGAGGCGGAGATCCCGCAGGGCGTCCGGGCCGTGCAGGTCGGCGGCCCCGACCCCGGCGGCCTCCGCCACCACCTCGCGGACATAGGAGTGCACGGCCTCGAACGACGGCACCCGGCCGCCTGCTTCCGGCAGGCCGGTGGTCCCTGAATCGGGCGACATGGCGGTCCTTTCGTCTCGAAACGGCCGGAGCCGGAGCACGGCCGGGGAGCCCCCGGTCGGGGCGGGAGTCCGGGTGGTCGGCCCGATCGGCCGGGTATCGGCCGGGCATCGGCCTCGGGCCCGACCGGCCTCGGGCCCGGCCTTCCCGTCGGGTCCGTCAGATCGATCCGGCCAGGACCCGGGTGGGGAAGGAGAGCGGCGTCTCCGCCCCGTCGTGGGTCGCGAGCACGAACTCGTGGTCCGCCAGCCGCCAGGCGCCCTCGCCGATCGAACGGTGCGCCGGCCACTCCGAGGCCGGGAGAAGGCCCCACCCGGTGAGCAGCTTCAGCAGGTGCGGGTCGAAGGAGACCCAGCGGCCGTCCAGCCGCACGTCCAGCCAGGAGTGCGCGATCGAGTACGGCGCCGACAGGAAGAGGCCGAACGAGCGGCGCGCCGTCAGCCCCAGCCGCGACGCCTCCCCGGCGAGGTGCGTGGCCACGAGACCGCAGTCGCCGAGCCGGGCGTCCCGCAGGAAGCCCACGTCGTTCCGGAGCCCGGCCGGGAGGTAGTGGAAGTGCACGTCCGCGACCAGGCCGGTGAGTTCGGCCAGCTCGGGGTGGACCTGCGCCGGCTGCGCCCGCACCTGCCGGGTGAGCGTGAACGGGCCGCCCGCCGGGCCGGTGAACCCCGGCTGCGCGCGCAGTTCGGCCGAGGCCAGGGAACGGCAGCCGTGCTCGCCCGCGCCTGGCGGGCAGGCCGGCAGCACGTCCACCGCGTAGGTGGCCGCTCCGTGTGCGCCCGCCGCCGTGCGCAGGGCCGCCGACCAGCCCCGCATGGCCATGAACCGGGCGGAGGGCAGCGTCAGCGAGAGTGAGGCGTTGGCCAGGTCCAGCTGGTCGTACCGGACGCCCCCGGAACCGTCGGAACCACCCGACACTCCTGCCCCACCTGCTCCACTTGCCCCACCTGCCCCACCTGCCCCACCGCAGGGCAGGCCCTCGTCGGTGAGCGCGGTGAGCAGCGCCTCGTCGATGCCGAAGTGCCGGGCTGCGTCGGCCGCGGTGGACGTGAACGAGCGGAACCGGTCGGGCACCCGCACGATCCGGTCCACGACCGCACGCAGGGTCGCACCGTCGGGAACCGGCCGCGGCCTGCGGGCGGGCGGGGCCATCAGCGCGCCTCCGCCGGGACGGCGCGCGCGCCCTCGCGGTAGGAGGATGCCTGGATCTCGTACAGCTCGCCGTACTGGCCGCCGCGCGCCATCAGCTCCGCGTGCGAGCCGTACTCGACGACGCGGGAGCCGTCGACGACCACGATGAGGTCGGCCATCCGGACGGTGGAGAAGCGGTGCGAGACCAGGACGGTGATCCGGCCGGACTCGTCGTCGGCGGCGCTGCGGGCGGCCTCGGCGTAGCGCTCGAACAGCGCGTGCTCCACCTCGGCGTCGAGCGCGGACGTCGGCTCGTCGAGGACCAGCAACAGCGGGTCGTCCCGCATGAAGCCCCGGGCGAGCGCGACCTTCTGCCACTGACCGTGCGAGAGGTCGACACCGTTCTCCCAGGACGGGCCGAGCTGCGTGGTGAGGCCGTCGGGCAGGCCCGCGACCAGTTCCTCGGCGCCGGCCCGGGCGACGCCGCCCCGCACGGCGGCCGGGTCGTCGACCCGCGCGAGGTCGCCGACGCCGACGGCCTGCTGCACCGGGTACTCGAACTTGAAGAAGTCCTGGAAGGCGCCGCTGATCCGCGCGCGCCACTCGGCGGGGGCGATCCTGCCGAGGTCGGCGCCGTCCACCGCGATCGTGCCCGAGGTCGGGGCGTAGAACCGGCAGAGCAGCTTGACCAGGGTCGTCTTGCCGGCGCCGTTCTCGCCGACCACCGCGATCACCCTGCTGGCCGGCAGGTGCAGGGTCACGTCCTCCAGGACGGACCGCTCGCCCCCGGGGTAGCGGAACGAGACGTTCTCCAGGCGGATGCCGTCGCGCAGCCGGGCGGGCACGCGCTGGTCGGCGCCCACCGTCTCGGCGGCGGCGAGGTCCTCCAGCCAGGTGAGCCGGCGTGACACGTCGAGCCAGATGGTCCGGTAGAACTGCACGTGGCTGACGGTCTGCCCGACGTACTGGGCCAGCCGGCTACCGGCGGTGAGGAGCAGCAGCGTGTCGGCCGCACCCGCGCCGGAGTCCCGGGCGGCGAGCACCACGACGAGCACGAAGGACCCGACGAAGACGGACTGGGCCGCCGCCTGCCAGAGCGTGGAGACCCAGCGGGTGCGGGCCAGCGGCTCGTAGCGGCGGTGCCAGGCGTCCCGCCGGGCCTCGTACAGCCAGCGCTGCACCCCGGCCACCCGGATCTCCTTGCCCGCGGCGGCCGACGTCGCCAGGGTGAAGAGGTGGCGGGCCCGCCGCTCGTGCTGGGCGCCGGCCTCCTCGACCTTCTTGTCGATGCCCGACCGCCAGCCGGAGACCAGCACGCCCGGGACGGCCGCAGCGCCGAGCAGCCCGTACCAGGGGTCGACCGACATGAGCAGGGCCAGCGTGATGACCAGGCGGATGACGGCGCCGACCGTCCCGAACAGCTCCTGGTAGAGGTAGCTCAGCGCGCCGGCGTGGTTGCGCAGCACCGAGATGCGGTCGGCGTGCTCGGCCCGCTCGTGGTGCTCCAGCGTGGAGACGGTCGACTGCAGCCGGGCGACGTGCGACTCGACGAACACCGCCGCGCGGTCGGCGAAGCGGCGGTTGGCCCGGTCGCTGACGATGCCCAGCAGCCACCCGCCGGTGGCGAGGGCTCCCAGGAACAGCGCGGCGGCCGTGATGCCGCCGCCGTCCTGGTCGATCACCGCGTGGATGAGCGCGGCGAGGCCGACGGCGAACAGCGCGTCCGGCGCAGCCGCGGCGATCGCGGTCGCGCAGGCCACCACGATCAGCAGCGGGCTCGCCCGGTAGCCGAGGCTCAGCGAACGCACCAGCGACCTGGCGGACGAGGGCAGCCCGTCAGAGGACGATGCCATCGGATTCCTCCTCGGAGTCGAAACGGGACGCCTGCAGGTCGAACATCTCCCGGTAGCGCCCTCGGGCGGCCATCAGCTCGTCGTGGGTGCCGAGCTCGGCCACCCGGCCGTCCTCCAGGACGCAGATCCGGTCGGCGTGCCGGACGGTCGAGAAGCGGTGGGAGATGAGGACGGTGGTGCAGCCCTCGGTGGCCTTCAGGATGCGGTCGAAGATCTCGGCCTCGCCCCGGACGTCGAGCTGCGCGGTGGGCTCGTCGAGGACGACGACCTCGGCGCCCTGGCGGACGGCGCACAGGGCGCGGGCCACGGCGACGCGCTGCCACTGGCCGCCGGAGAGGTCCCGGCCGCCCTCGTAGCCGGCGGCGAGCACCGTGTCGAGGCCGGCGAGGTCGGCGGCTCCGGCGTCGGCCAGCGCGGCCCCGATCACCTCGTCGGGGGCGCCGAGCGGCGCGACGTTGGCGCGCAGCGGCAGCTCGTAGCGGTTGAAGTCCTGGAAGACGGCGGTGACCCGGCGGCGCCAGGCGGTGAGGTCGAGCCGGTGCAGCCCGGTGCCGTCCACCTCGATGGTGCCGCGGGTCGGCTCGTAGAGGCCGCAGAGCAGCTTGACCAGGGTGGTCTTGCCCGCGCCGTTGAGGCCGACGATCGCGAGCGAGCGGCCGGCCTCGACAGTGAGGTCGAGCCCGGAGAGCACCGGCCGGGAGTCGGTCGGGTAGTGGAAGCCGACGCCCCGGAAGCGGACCTCCGCACCGACCGCCGCCTTCACGCCGACCGCCGTTTCCGCACCGTGTTCCGTCGTCGGGCCGGGCTCCGTCGTCGGGCGCGGGGCCGGCTCCGTGCCGGGTGCCGCCTTCGCGCCGCGGTCCCCGTCGGCGAGCCCACCGGTCTCCGCCATCGCGGGCCCGAGGGCCAGCACGGCGGCGACCGAGCCCGCGGCGGGCGGCAACGCCCAGTTCAGGCCGCCGAAGGCGATCGCGCTCGCGCCGACCACGGCCTGTGCGAAGACGACCACCTCGCCGGTCCCGACCGCGCCGGAGACGGCGTCCCGGGCGAGCGACCAGAGCACCAGGCCGTTGGCGGCGACCAGCAGCAGGATCGTCCAGCGCAGCGGGCGCTGCTTCAGCCGCGTCGTCTCCCAGCGCAGCTCGACCAGGCGGCGGCGGTTGGCGGTGAACTGGTCGACGACCCAGCCGCCCAGGCCGAAGATCCGCAGCTCCTTCGCGGCGGCGGCCTCGACGGCCAGCTTGTACGTGTAGTCGGAGCGCCGCTGCGCCTCCAGCACCTCGCCGGAGTTGCGGTCCCAGAAACTGCTCTCGCGCAGCAGCCAGTGCGTCGCGGTCCAGGCGCCGCCGACCAGCAGCGGAGCCCACCAGGTGTACGCGGCGAGCACGACGAGCTGGCCGATGCCGACGGCGGCCTCGACCAGGCCGCCGGCGATCAGGCCGACCGAGATGGCCATCGGCGGTCCGACGGTCCCCTGGTCGAAGTCGCGGGCGCCGGCCAGCTTGTCGGCCAGCTCCCGTGACTCCAGGTGGGCGATGCCGTCGGGCGCGGTGGTGCTCTCCACCAGCAGGTCGTGCAGCAGGCAGGAGAGCCGTTCGCCGAGCGCCGTACCGACCAGGGAGTGGAAGGGCACCAGCAGCCGGAAGAGCACGAACACGACGCCGGCGGCACAGAGCGGGCCGGTCGGGGAGGTGTGGTCGTCGATGGCGTCCACCAGCAGGCCCACCGTGACGGCGAACAGCGCCGGGAGCGCACCGCGCAGGACGATCAGCGTCCACCAGGCGACGGCCAGCCCCCGGTGCGCGCGCGGCAGGACGGCGAAGAACGTCCACTCGTCGCGCGCACGGAGCCGGGCGATCCACGATCCGGGGCCGACGGCTCCCCCGGCCTCGGTGGCCGCCGCGCCTTCCGTTCCTTCCGCGTCTTCCGCGCCTTCCGTTCCTTCGGTGGCCGCCGCGGTCGCGGAGGCCGTCACGGGTGGATCGCCGTCTTGCTGGGTGGGCACGGAATGACACTTCCTCGGTGCGGTGGAACTGTTCGATGACGGTGGGCCGGTTGCGGCCGACCGCGGTGCGGACGCGCGTCAGGTCCGGGTGGCGGAGACCAGGTAGCCGGTGGTGCCGCCGAGGTAGTGACCCTCCGCGTGCATCTGCTCCAACCGTCCCTTCCATGCCACGACCTGACGCGCCGTCAGGACGCGGTCCTTCACGAGCTGGGCCAGCGGCCGGCGCATCGTGAACAGGAAGAACGCGTAGTCGTTGAAGACCAGGTGCGGCTCGACCGCGATGTCGGTGAAGCCCGCCTCCCGGTAGAACCGGGGAAGCTGCCGCCCGATCCAGCCCTGCAGGGCGGCGTCGGCGACGTAGTCGAGGACCGTCCGGGTGGTCGCCCGGTCGGGGTGGTCGAGGACGGTCGAACCGAGGTCGAACTCGAAGGCCACCGCCCGGCCGCCGGGCCGCAGGACCCGCGCGATCTCGGCGATCGCCCGCGGCGCGTCGGGCACGTGCTGCAGCAGCGTCTGCGCCCGGCAGCGGTCGAACTCGCCGTCGGCGAAGGGGAGGTCCAGCGCGCTGCCGCAGACGAAGGACACGTCCGCGCCCGCCTCGGCCGCCCGGCGACCCGCCTCGGCGACCATGGTGCGACTGACGTCGATCCCCGTGACGCGCGTGCCCGGCGCCAGCTCGGCCGCCGTCCCGATGGCGTCCGAACCGAGGCCGCAGCCCACGTCCAGCACCGCCCGGGCGCCGTCCAGCCGCAGGGCGGCCATGATGGCGGCCTCGGCGCCGCGCATGCCCGGGTAGGACTTGCCGACGTCCAGCGCACGGATCAGCGGGACCGGGTCCTCCGCGTCGTCGACGGCCGCGAACGCGCGCAGGTCGGCTCCGATCACCCCTGCCTGCATACGGACTCCCCCTCTGGTGGCGTGAGCGGGCATGACGGCGGGACCGGTCGTGAGGAGCTCGCGTCGAGCACTCGAACGGCCGCGGTCCCGGCGCCCGCGGGCCATCGCGGCCGGTGTCCCGGCGGCGGCAACCCGGCATCCCCGTCAGCGCCGGCTGATTGATCTTCGCCAGACTCTAACCGCATGACATGTACGCCGTCGAGCGTGATGATCACCGCACCCCCGGCCACCCTCGCCGTGACGCGCATCACATTGCTGATGTGAACATGCAACGTGTTAGCGTCACCGCCTAATGGATCAAGGAAGGGGGTGGAATCCATGACTACGCGTCCCGCTCCGACCAATGAGGAGCTCGCGCAGTTCGAGGCTTGGGTCACCGAGCTCGACATCGCACTCGCCAAGAAGCCCTGACGGTCGACCGACACCGTCGCACGGCGGCCGGTCCACGGCCGCCGCCGAATCAGGGGAACGGGGGTGAAATACATGGCTACGCGTCCCGCTCCGACCAACGAGGAGCTCGCACAGTTCGAGGCTCGGGTCACCGAGCTCGACATCGTGCTCAGCAAGAAGGCCTGACCGCCGGCCCGCAAACGGGGGCACCCGTCCTGACCGGCGCCCCCGCGAAGGCGGCGCGCCGCCCGACACCGACCGCGTGACGCGGTCCCGTCCGGCACCGCACGCCACCGGCCCAGGTGGCTTCCGGGGCGAAAACCCGCCCCGGGAGCCACCTTCGCCCGCTCTGTCGAGCCCCGACTCCACCGGACTGCGAGACACTCGACGACTCCTCCCACGACGCTGCCCGGACGTCCTTCCGGGCTCCGTTGACGCGAGCTCAGTGACGGATTCCGGGAACTTCCGCCGGACCGCACGGAGCCCTGCTCACTCCTCACGGCCGACACCCGCTCCAACGAACTCTCAATCTGCCATCCGTGTAACCTTTGTGACTATCCATCACGTCCTATCAGTGCAGTGACTGAACTGTCGGGCGATTTGACGGAGGCACGGTGCGGACTACTCGCGGTGTGACCTGGGTGCTGGCGGCGGGGGTCGCGTCGGCGCTCGTCCTGAGCACGGGATGTCCCACGTCCAGGAGCAGACCCACCGCCACCGGCAGCCTGCCCGAGAGCCCCACGCCCTCGTCCCCCGCCGAGACCCCGGCCCCGGCCCCCACGCCCTCGCCGACCTGGGACGGCCAGGTCAAGCTGCTCGGTGACGGCTCCACCTCCGACACCGGCCCGCAGCCCAAGCAGCCCGAACCCGAGCGGCTGAAGCCCGGGGAGAAGCCGCCGCAGTTCGTGGTCTTCTCCTGGGACGGCGCCCTGGAGGGCGACGACCGCCTCTTCTCCCGCTTCCGGAAGCTGGGCGCCGAGAACAAGGCCCAGATGACGTTCTTCCTCTCCGGCCTCTACCTCCTTCCCAAGTCCAAACGCACGCTCTACCGCCCCCCGAAGCACGACGCGGGCGCGGCGTCGATCGACTTCGCCACCAACGCCCACATCAAGGACACCCTGGAGCAGCTCCGCCTGGCCTGGCTGGACGGCAACGAGATCGGCACCCACTTCAACGGGCACTTCTGCGGCCCGCAGCCCGGCGGGGGCGGCGACTGGTCCAACGAGGAGTGGACGTCCGAACTCGACCAGGCGATATCCTTCGTCACCAACTGGCGTACCAACACCGGCTACAAGGACCTCCCACCGTTCCCCTTCGACTACACCAAGGAGCTGGTGGGCGGCCGCGCCCCCTGCCTGGAGGGCCAGAAGAACCTGCTGCCCGTCGAGAAGGCCAAGGGCTTCCGCTACGACGCCAGTTCGCCCGGCGAGTTCCAGGTGTGGCCGGTGAAGAAGGAAGGCGTCTGGAACTTCCCGCTGCAGTTGTTGCCGAACCCCGGCACGACCTCCCAGAACCTCTCGATGGACTTCAACTACCTGGCCGGCCAGTCCGGCAACACCACGAACGGCGACCCGAAGAAGTTCGACACCTGGGAGAAGGCGACCCGGGAGAGCTACCTGGCCGGCTTCGAGCGGGTCTACAACGGCAGCCGGGCCCCGCTGTTCATCGGCAACCACTTCGAGGACTGGAACGGCGGCATCTACATGCAGGCGGTCGAGGACGTGATCAAGAGCGTCTGCAAGCGTGAGGAGGTCCGCTGCGCCTCGTTCCGCCAGGTCGCCGACTGGCTGGACGCCCAGGACCCGCAGGTGCTGGACCAACTGCGCCGACTGGATCCGGGGCAGCCGGCGGACTGGTCGCGGCTGGTGAAGTGACGACCGCCGGGCGGCTGCGGGACCGCGGCCGCCCGGTCCTCCTACCGCCCGCCCGCCGCCTTCACGTACGTGCTCCAGATCCGGCCGGGCAGCGTCGAGTCCAGGGTGTCCGGGGCGGCACCGCCCAGTCCTTCGAGGGACAGCAGCTTCATGTCCCGCAGGTCGGCCCGGAAGACCGTGACCGCCGTGGCGAGCTGCCCGCTGTAGCCGACCGCCCACCCCGCCGTGCGGTCCGGGGTGGTGCCGGGCTTCGCTGCCGGATCGGACCCCGCTTCGGCCGCCCAGCCGGCGCTGCCGCCGCGGACTGCGCCCTTGAGGGCCGCGTCGACCTCGGCGGCGACGGCCGGTGACAGCGCCTGGACGGCGGTGGGCAGGCGCAGCGTGAGCGGCTCACCGTTGCGGGTGACGCGGAGAACGGAGTACGGGTCGGTGCGGCTGCCGCCGGCGGCGAAGGCGGTGTAGGCGTCGGCGGTGCGGATGGCGCTGGGGGTGGAGTTGCCGACCGCGAAGCCGGGGCTGAGTTCGCCCATGACGCTGGGGAGGAGGCCGAGGGCGGCGGCGGTCTTCTGTACCCGTTCGAGGCCGATGTCCAGGCCGAGTTGCATGATCGGCCCGTTGACGGACTGCTCGACGGCTCCGCGCAGGGTGACCTGGCCCCAGTCACGCTTGCCGTCGTTGGCGGTCTTGGCGATCTTGCCGTCGCGTCCCCAGTACGGGCCCTCCGGGGTCATCACGTTCACCCCGTTGTCCCCGTTGTAGGTGGTGCCGGGGGTGACCGGGGTACGGGTGGCGCCCCGCGCGCGTTGCACGCCCTGGTCGAGCCCGGCGGCGTAGACCAGCGGGGTGAAGGCCGAACCGAGCGGCACTGTGGAGGTGTTGGCGTTGTTGAAGCCCTGCTTGAGGTAGTCGGGGCCGCCGTAGAGGGCGACGATCCGCCCGTCGGGGGCGACGGAGGCGGCGCCGACCTTGAGGAGCTTGTCGGTGTCCCGGGCGCCGGGGTCGATGTCCTTCGTGGCTTCCTGGACGGCGGCGGCGAGGGCGGTCACCCTGGGCTTCTCGAAGGTGGTGTGGATCTGGTGGCCGCCGAGGTCGAACTCGGCGGGGGTGATGTCGGTGTGGCTCTCCATGTAGGACTTGGCCAGGTCGACCAGGTAGCCGACCTGACCGCCGAGGCCGGCGGACTTCGGCTGCGGCTTGGGTTCGGGGAAGACGGTGTACCGGGCACGGTCGGCGCGGGAGAGCTTTCCGGTCTCGACCATCCGGTCCAGGGTCCAGGCCCACCGTTCTTCGGCCCGTTCGTGGTTGGCCGCCCCCAGTGCCGGGTCGTACCGCCCGGCGCCCTTGAGCAGGGCGGCGAGGAAGGCGCCCTCGCTGACGTCGAGCTGGGAGACGTCCTTGCCGTAGTAGGCCGCGGCGGCGCGCTGGATGCCGTAGCTGCCGCGGCCGAACCAGCTGCTGTTGAGGTAGCCCGCGAGGATGTCGTCCTTGCTCATCCGGTCGTCGAGCTTGACGGCTATGACGGCTTCGCTGAGCTTGCGGGAGAAGTCCTGGCGCTGGTTGAGGTAGATGTTCTTGACGTACTGCTGGGTGATGGTGGAGCCGCCCTGGGTCTCGCCGCCGGAGACCAGCTGCCAGAGCGCGCGGCCGATGCCCTTGGCGGAGATCCCCGGGTCCGAGTAGAAGGTCTCGTTCTCGGCGGCGAGTACGGCCCACCGCACCGGTTCGGGGACGCCGTCGAGCGGCACCTCCTGCCGGTTGGTCTCGCCGATGCGGGCCATCTCGGTGCCGTCCGCCCAGTAGTAGACGTTGTTCTGCTGGGTGGCGAAGGCGTTGAGGTCCACGGGCACCTGCGTGACGGTGTAGAACCAGGCCAGCCACCCGGTCGGGCCGAGGACGCCCAGCACCACCGCCAGGAGCAGTTGCCGCCAGGAGGGCAGCCAGCGCCGGACTCCGCGCCGCCCCCTGCGCGGGTAGTCGACCCACCGTAGGAGCCGCCGCGGCGGCGGCTTCCGCCGTCGGCGTCCGGGCTTCTCCGTCTCGACCCCGCCACCTCGCTGTGCACGCACAGTCCGTTCTCCGCTTCGTCCGTGGGTACAGAACCCCTTCGAACGGATAGATGCGGTGAGGGTCGGGCCACGGCAGCGGCGGTCGGTGTGATCATGCTCACAGAAGCATGTCACCGGTGGTCACGAGGGCAGCAGAGAAAGGAATTTGATGCTCAGCCAGCCCCTTTGGGCAGGGCCCGCCGGAACCGACGGCCCGCCCCGCCCGGGCGCCCGGTCCCGGAGGTGGCGGTAGGTCCCGACCAGGCGCGGGCCGACGGGATGGCGCAGCCCAAGCCGGGTACGACGCCGAGGGGGACGGGCCCGTGTCCGTCGGCCGGGGCGGGCGGGGCGGGCGGTCCGGGGCGGGCGATCCGACAGGCGACGGTCGCGCGATCCCACCACCGCGAACTGCTGCGCCTGCGCGGCGCCCTGCGGCAGAAGACCTCGCGACCCGACGTCAGCCCCCGTGAACCACCTCCTGCTCCCAGCCCGCGCGCGGCTGGGTGTGCAGCCGCCAGTAGTGCTCCGCGATGTCGTCCGGGTCGAAGGCGGTGCCGGGGGCGACCGCACCGGCCACCGTCACACTGGCCACGTGCACACCCGCCGCGCCGTAGGTCTGGTCCAGCAGCGTGACGAGCGTGCGCACGCCCGCCTTGCCCAGGGACAGGCTGACGTACTCCGGCCTCGGCTCGGGCATGCCGCCGGTCACCAGGACGGTGCCCCGCCCGCGCTCCGCCATCCCGGGTGCGACGTGCGCGGCGGCGGTCAGCGCGCCCACCACGTTGACCGCCCAGGCGTCCAGCTGCTCGCGGGCGGACCACTCGCCGACGGCGTCCGGCCGGACCAGCGCCGCGTTGTAGACCAGTACGTCCGGCTGCCCCAGCTCCTCCGCCAGCCCGTCGAGCGCGGCCCGCAGCGCCTGCTCGTCCGTGCTGTCGGCGGTGCGCACCGCGACCTTGCCGCCGATCCGCCGCACGGCCCCGGCCACCGCCTCGGCCGTCGCCCCGCTCCGCGCGACCAGGCCGACCGGCAGGCCCTCCCGCGCGAACCGCAGCGCCACCGCCTGCCCGATCCCCGGCCCCGCTCCGACCATCACTGCTCCGGCCATGCCGTCCTCCCCGTCCGTACGATCCCTGACACCGCCAACACGCGGGAGCCACCGGCACATTCCCCCGCGGCGGTCTCGCGGACACGTCGGACGAGGCAGCACCACCGGCTTCTTCCACGCGGTGTCGTACCGGAACGGCCGGTACGACGTCACGGTCACCGTCAGGGACGGGGGCGGACGCCCAGGCCGCTCTCCCCCGGCCGCCCCAGGACGTCCCAGGGACGGGAGAACCCTGGTGGGACGGGTGGCGCGGCGCCGAGCATGGGCCGTGTCCGAGTCACGGACCGCAGAACCGGGGGGAGTTCCCCGCCGGGGCGGCCCGTGACCGCTTCCGAGATGGGGGAACCTTCCATGATCAAGCACGTGTTCCGGCGCGGAGCCGTCACCCTCGGCGCGGCGGCCGTCGCCGTCACCGCGCTCGCCGGCGTCGCCCACGCCGACCGGGGCGTCCCGTACGTCAAGCCCGGCCAGCGCGGCGACGGGGTCGCCTGCGTGCAGCAGGGGCTGCGCAACGCGGGGTACTCCATCGCGGTCGACGGCCAGTACGGCAACGCGACCTACGCGGCACTGACCGACTTCCAGCACAACCGCGGCCTCGGGGCGGACGGCATCGTCGGTCCGAAGACCGGCGACGCCCTGTACTACGGCTACCTCAAGCCCTCGGGCAACCTGGTCCAGATCGAGTTCTGCCCCACGGTCATCCCCACCAGCGGCTGAGCCGCCGCCCGGACGCCCCGCCGTCCGGACGACCCGACCGCCGGATCCGGGCGGCCCACCGCTGCCCTCGTGCCGTCAGCAGGCATGGGGGCAGCGGTGCTCCGCCGCACCCCCGGACCTCCCCTCCTCCTCCGAAGGACCAGGTAGCCCTCGACATGACCACCGACCCGATCCCCTCCCACCCCGGGCGCCGCTCGGTGCTCGCCGGCGCCTTCGCGCTCGGCACCGGCGCGCTGGTCTCCGCCACGCTCCCCGCCGGGGCGGCACGCGCCGCCACCGGCCCGGCGATCGCCTCCACGGCCGTCTGGGGCGCCCGACCCGCGTCCGGCCCGCTCGGCATCCTGCCCGGCGCGCCGGACAAGGTGATCGTGCACCACACCGCGACCGCCAACGTCACCAACTACTCGCAGGCCGCCGCGTTCTCGCTCGCCAGGTCGATGCAGACCTACCAGATGGACAGCGAGGGCTGGATCGACACCGGTCAGCACTTCACCGTCAGCCGCGGCGCGTACATCACGGAAGGCCGGCACAACAGCCTGTCCACGCTGGCCGGCGGCACCCAGCACGTGGAGTCCGCCCACTGCACGGGGCAGAACACGGTGGCGATCGGCATCGAGAACGAGGGTACCTACAGCACCGTCGACCCGCGCAGCGAGCAGTACGCGGCGCTGGTCGCCCTCATCACCCACATCTGCCGCCAGTACGGGCTGCGGGCCTACCAGATCTACGGGCACCGCGACTTCAACGCCACCGAGTGCCCCGGCGACCGCCTGTACGCGCTGATCCCGCAGCTGCGCCGCGACGTGGCCGCCCAGATCGGCGGGGACCCGACCGGCCCGGTGTGGCCGGTGCTGAGCAGCGGCGCCTCGGGCGAGCGGGTGAAGACCCTGCAGTACCTGCTGGTGCAGCGGGGCGCCTCCCTGACCGTGGACGGCTCGTTCGGTCCCGCCACCCGCAGCGCCGTCACGGCCTTCCAGAACACGGTGCACGCCTCGGCGGACGGCGTCGCGGGCAACCAGACGTGGAGCCAGGCGGTCGCGCCGCTCGCGCGCGGGGCCTCGGGCAGCGCGGTGACCGCGGTGCAGAGCCAGCTGGTCGCGCACGGCGTCACGGTGACGGTCGACGGCGCCTTCGGCCCCGGGACGCAGTCCGGGGTGGCGTCCTTCCAGAGCGCGGCGTCGCTGCCCGCCGACGGCGTGGTCGACGCCCGGACGTGGAGCCGGCTGCTCGCCTGACGCCCGATGCCGTACGGCTCCGGCGCCGCCCGCGGACCAGGTCACCGCGAGCGGCGCCGGAGCCGTCGCACCGGGCCGGCCTCCGCCGTCCCGGGGACGTCCCCGGGACGCCAAGGACCGTGGTGGGACGCCAGGGCCCGGGCCGAGAGTGAGCGGCACCGCCTGATCGACCGACAGGCGCACCGGAAGGGATGTCCGTGAAACACATCGCAGCCCTGCGCGGCCTCGCCGTGGCCGTGCTCGCTCTCGTCGCCTTCGCCCTGCTGCCCGCACAGGCGCAGGCCGTCGACTCGACCACCTGGATCCAGCGCAACCTGGTCGGGATCGGCTACCTGGCGAGCGGCGGCGTCGACGGCGACTACGGCCCGGCCACCACCGCCGCCGTCCGCGGCTTCCAGCGCGACAACGGGCTCGACGAGGACGGCGTGTACGGCCCCAGGACCGAGCTCGCCCTCCACAACAAGGTCGCCGAGGTCCAGCGCGCGGCCGGCTCCGGCGCCGACGGGGCCTACGGCGCGGGGACGACCTCCTCCGTCACCGCCTGGCAGCGGGCGCACGGGCTCGGCGCCGACGGCATCGCCGGGCCCGCGACCATGAACGCGCTGGGGATCGCCCGGACGGTGCGGATCACCGCGCAGTGGAAGTTCCCCGCCCTCGGCTGGAGCGTGAGCGGGCAGTTCGGCTGCCTGGAGCAGATCTACACCCACGAGAGCGGCTGGAAGGTCTACGCGACCAACCCCTCGTCCGGCGCGTACGGGATACCGCAGGCACTGCCCGCCACCAAGATGGCGTCCGCCGGATCCGACTGGCAGACCAACCCGGCCACCCAGCTCAGCTGGGGCCTGAACTACATCAAGTCGCGCTACGGCGACCCGTGCTCGGCGTGGAGCTTCTGGCAGTCCCACAACTGGTACTGAGCCGCACGCGGGCAGGGCCCCACCCCGGGCGGGGTGGGGCCCTGCCCGCGTCGTCCCTACACGCCGCCGCCGGGAAGGGCGCCGCGCCGCAGCTCCCGCCCCTGGGCGACGGACCGCGCCAGACCCGCCGTCAGGGCCAGTGCCAGCACGGTCAGCGACCACAGGGCCATCTGCCGGCGGTCCTGCGAGGCGGCGTCCCCCTCGCCGGGCGCCCCGGAGCCCCCGGTGGCGCCCCGTGCGGCAGCCGGTGCGGCGGCCGCTGTGCGGCAGGCCTCCGCCAGGGTCCACAGCTCCAGCAGACGCCGTTCGTCGGCCTGGCAGACGGCGGCGATCCGCTCGACGGCGTCACGCGGCGGGAACTGCTTGCCGTTCACCCACCGCTCCCACGAGGACTTCGCGTAGTGGGTGCGCTCACTGATCCGGGCGTAGGTCAGGCCGGACGAGGACTTCAGTGACTGCAGCTCCTCGGAGAGCCGGTCGGCAGGGCCCTTCGGCGTGCCGCCGGACAGAAGAACGTGGTCCATCGTTTGTATCCCCCAGGTCGTTCCGGTGCGATCGAGGACGCGCGACGGAGCCGGGTGCCGGGCCGCACTCCCACCGGCCGGTCCCCACGGGCCGTACCGGTCTCCCGGCGGCCGAGCCCCCGCCCCCCGCGGTGCGCCCTCCCGCAGCACGACCCACCCCGGGTCACGTGCTACGGCTTGATCCACTGTGTGACATCCCGGGGCCGGGGATCCACGATCTTCCGGGATCTGGGACGGGTACGACGTATGCCACCGCCCTGAGCTGCGGTTTGGGACACCGGCACGGCACAGGTTGGGACGCCGCGGGCCTCGGAGCGGCGTCGTGGGACGCCGTCGCCGCCCGCGGTACGGGGCCGGCGCGCAGCGCGCCCGACCAGGCGCGGCGGCTCCGCCTCCGTCCCCGGCCGGCGCGCCCGTGAGGGAGGGCGTCCCAGGGACGCGAAACGATCGAGGGACGTCTTCGGGGCTTCCTAGTGTCGGCAACCGGCGGTTGTTGCGGCCGCCCTCACCCACGACTCCCAGGAGCCCCGCCATGCCCGTGTTCCCGGTCATCAAGCGCGCCGCCGTCGTGACGGCCACCGCCGCCCTCTCGGTCACCGTCCTGGCAGGCACGGCCGGCGCGCGGCCCTCGGTCGGCGAGATCGCCTACGGCGACCGGGGGACCGGCGTCAAGTGCGTGCAGCTCGCACTGAACGCCTCCCTGCACTCCGGCCTCCAGACCGACGGCATCTGGGGCGCCCGGACCGAGACCGCCGTGCGCCAGTTCCAGCAGGCCAAGCACCTCGACGTGGACGGGATCGTCGGCGTCCAGACCGGCTCCCAGCTGCTGGAGGTGATCGTCCACAACGAGCACGCCTGGGGCACCACCTGCTGGGAGAACCTGCCGACCTGGTAGCCCGGCCGGTTCCCGGGGCCGTCCGCCGACGGCTCCTCCTCTCCCCCTCGTCCCCCTCAGCAGAAGTGAGGAACTTCCGTGAAGCGCTTCCCGGCCGCAGTGGCCGCGGTCTTCGCCGCCCTCCTGGCGGCGGTGCTGTCCGTCCCCGCCGCCCACGCCGCGAGCTGGCCCGTCGTCCGCAGCGGTGACCAGGGCGCCAAGGTGTCCACCGTCCAGTACCTGCTGAACGCCCGCGGTTACGCGACCGGCGCCGACGGCGCGTTCGGCCCCGCGACCGAGGCCAAGGTCAGGAGCTTCCAGAGCGCCAACGGCCTGAGCCCGGTGGACGGCATCGTCGGCGGCGCCACCTGGCCGAAGCTGATCGTCACCGTCCGCCAGGGCGACAACGGCGACGCCGTCAAGGCGCTCCAGGTCCAGCTGAACGCCCGCGGCGCCAACCTCGCCGTGGACGGCGCCTTCGGAGCCGGCACCGACTCCTCGGTGCGCGGCTTCCAGCAGTCCGCGAACCTGAGCCCGGTGGACGGCATCGTCGGCCCCGCCACCTGGTCCGCCCTGCTCTCCGGCGGGGGCGGCGGCACCGGCGGCGGCAGCGGCGACCTGCTCAGCCAGTCCCAGGCCGCCTCGCTGCTCTCCTCCGCGGGCATCACCTGGTCCTCCTCGGGCAACTGCTCCAACCGCAACAGCAGCAACTGCACCTCCTTCGACGGCCTGCGCCGCGCCTCGGCGGACGGCGCCGTCGCGCTCAAGCACGCCGTGGGCGGCTGCGGCCTGACCGTCACCGGAGGCACCGAGACCGGCCACGCCGCCGGCACCTACAGCCACGCCAACGGCTACAAGCTGGACTTCGCGATGGCGAGCTGCCTGACCAACCACATCACCGGCAACTTCGCCTACAGCGGCGTACGCGGCGACGGCGCCACCCTCTACACCGCCCCCTCGGGCAACGTCTACGCCAACGAGGGCAACCACTGGGACGTGACCTTCACGGGCTGACGGCCACCCGGCACGACCACACCCCGAGGGGCACCGGATGCGTCCGGTGCCCCTCGGGGCCGTCCGTTTCACGGCCACGGGGAATCGGGCGGACGGCGAGCTGGTCAGCGCCCACTTCAACCGGCGGTAGCGCGCCCGCTCCTGCTCACCGGCCTCGCCGGCCACAATCTTCATCTCCAGCGCTACCAGGAGCGCCCGGGCCTCGTCCGCGCGCTGCGAGTACGGGGTGTCGAGGCCGAAAAGCTCGGACAGCACCGCGTCGTCCCCGCTGCCGAACACCACCCGGTCCTACAGGTCCGCCCCGACGACCTCGGGGGCCTCGTCGACGTCCGGTCCGGGCAGCCGGATCAGCCCGGCGGGGTCGGCGTCCTGGCAGATGTGGCTGTGGGTGGTATCGGACTGTGCGCCACCGCCGCCGGCGCGAACCTCCACCGAACCCTCTGCTTGGTTCCCACCTGAAGCTACTTCCTCCGGCTCACCTGTCCCGCTGTTCAGGTGTCCAACCGCGGGGTGGAACTTCAGTGATGTGGCCCCTGCCGGTCGGTGGACCTGACGCGCTGTCGGGGTCGGACCACCGCGATCGGCATTCAGCCAAAAGTGACGGGAAGCCTTGAGCGCCGCAGGCCGGCTGGTCACCGGACATGTGCCCAAAGAGATGATAAGCCCACCATTGCGCTCGCAGCCTGTAGCGGCATATCCGACAGGGGCACGTAAAGTAATGGCCGAATGTTCATGTTTGCAGAAAAAGGTTCACCCGTGTCGACGTGGACGAAGTAGATTCTCCTCAGCATACTGACCATCGGGGTCAGGATTTGGAGGGTAAATCACGTGAAGCTTGCAAAGCGAATTGCGGCCGTAGCCGTAGCTACGGCCACACTCGCCGGCGGCATGACGGCCATGGCCACCAGCGCGAGTGCGGAAACCAGTACCAACGGTGGCGGCCTCGTGATCACCAGCATCAACAACGGCTACGACGCCTACTACTCCTCGAGCTCCACGAGGACCGTCCGCTTCAAGCTTGAGTGCCGCGACAGCACGTACTACTACGATCTCGGCTTCTTCAATGCCGCCGCCGGCTCGGGCAGCTCCTACTTCTTCGGCGTGGGCTCCGGCAAGGGCTGCAGGCTCCAGCTGATCAACACGTCGTACGGTGTTATCACTCAGACCGGCTACGTCGCCTGAGGCTCGTAGCCATATTGAGGCCGCGTCGCGATCCAGCGGCGCGGCCTCAGCCGATACAGATGAGGCGGACGTTCAATCCATGAAAATCGTCGCTCTTCTTACTCCATTTCTCACATTGGCTTCAACTCCGCTCGCGCAAGCCACACCGCCATCGGACGTGCCACGTGCCGAGCTGCGCGCCCTCGTCGAGAACGTTGTCCAAGCCGACGGCTATCGCTACCAGGCGACGGACAGCGCCGGGAGGAGCATGGATGCCGCAAAGATCATCCAAGACGGGACCGGCGGCTACCTGGCCGTCTACCACACCATGCGAGCCGACGGGCGCTTCCACGCGGCAATCGCGACCTCTACCGACCTCCTCAACTGGACGTTCACTCAGGACTTCGGCGCCGGCAGTTCGCAACCGACGATCAGCGAGGTCGCCAACGGCGGCTATCTGGTCGCCTGGGAGCAGGATCCAAGCAATCACATTGCCGTGCACTACTACACCGATCGAACAAATCTCCTTACGGCTTCGGCCTCTCGCCAGTTCGACGCTCCACGCTCCCTTTCGCCCTGCGCCGAAGGAACCCCAAACATCTACTCAGTAACCCTGAACCCTGATATCGACCACTCGGTCATCGACATCGGGGGGCACTACTATGCGAACTGCAAAGTCGACCGACAAATGCGCGCAAAGCTTACCAATTTCACCTCCTGGTCAGCGTCGACCCAGTCGACCTTCGACAATTCCCTCCTGCACTGGGGCGTTCAAGGAAACATCGGCGACCGGGATTCTACAAGTTTCAAGGGGTTTCCGTTCGGTTTGATCGAGGGGCAGTACGAGAACAACAGATTCGAATCCTGGAGGACATTCGTATACGACTACACGACCGGCAATGCAGACAGGACCGATATCCATACACACGCTGGAAGTGTCGCCTTCGCCAACCCGAGCATCACCAAGGTCAAGACCCCCGCTGGCGCCGATGCTCTTCTTGTCAGCCTTTTCATCCCCTCCGAGGGTGCGGCCGGCGGGGAAGCTGGCCAACTCATCTACTTCCGCAAATACTGAAGGCTAAGATCCGACGAAGCATGACTGCCAGTACGGGCACCCCCACGCCCACCAGGCACACTACTTCCACCACGACGCGCTCCGGGTCCTGGAAGCCGGCCGAGCCCTCACTCATCACCTCGAGAAACTCCAACGCGACAGCCAGATCACCCGCCACTGGTAACACACCGCAACTGCCATCGCCTCGAGATGGCCGCCGACAAGCCGCTCCGAGGCTGCCCGAGTCACTCCACGGCAAGCAGCAGGCGCCAGAAAAGCCTTGGAAATGATCCTATATGAACCAGTTTGACCCACTTAACTCGCGGCCGACGCACTGACATGCCTCGCGTCCCTTCCCGCGCGCTCTGCCGACTCACCGGGCCGGGCAGCGACCTTGGACTCAAGCTCACCGAGTGCAAGAAGGAGAAGCTCGTGGGACGGCGTGCGCAGCGTGGCCGGGTGTACCGGCGGTGTGGTTGTTCGGACGGTAACCGGAAGCAGCTGGGTCCGTGGTGCCCCCTGCTGGCCCGGGATTCGAGGCACAGGGCGTGGACGTATGCGATGGATCTGGTGAAGGAGGACGGCCGGCGTCGGGTCCGCCGCCGGGGCGGTTTCGCCAGCCATGCGGAGGCGTTGCGGGAGATGCGGGCGGTGTTGGACGGTGAGCTGCGCAGGGTGTACGAGAACCGCCGAACCAAGGTGGCGAGCTACCCGCGCAAGTGGCTGGTCACGTGGCGGGCGCACCTGTCGCCGAGCACCTACGCCGGCTACGTGGCGTGGGTCAAGCACGACCTGATCCCGGCGTTCGGCCACATCCGGCTGCTCGACCTTCGTCCCCATCACGTTGACGAGTGGATCGCCGCCCAGCTGGAGGCCGGGCGCGGCCGCGTCCACGCTGCGCAACGCGCTGAACGACGCCGTCTCCTCCCGGCGGCTGCGCTACCCCGGTCAAGCACTCCGTCCCACCAAAGCCCCGCGCCGCCGAGCGTGCCTGCTGGACTCCGGAAGGGGCCGCGAGCTTCCTGCGGCACAACGCCGAGCAGTACGCCGGCCGGCTCACCGACCTGTTCGAGGTCATCCTTGGTACTGGCCAGCGCAGCGGCGAGGTCCTCGCCCTGCACTGGTCGGACGTCCACCTCATGGACCGCCGGCTCTTCGTCCGCTGGACGCTCGCCGCCGTCAACAACAACGGCCTGGCCTTCGGCCGGCCCAAGACCGAGGCCAGCCGCGCCTGGATCAGCCTCTCCCCCAGGAACGGGAATTCGGGGCCACGCCGCCCGACAGCCTATTATCGCTTTCTGGGCCTGCGGACCTGATCCCCGGCTCACCAGGTACGGAGAGGCGTCACCCGGCCTGCTGCCGATGCGTACCCGAGGAAACACGTGAGCACCGTACAGTCGATCCCCGTCCCGCAGGTCCTTCATGAGGCCGGCCGCCGACGGACCTTCGCTGTGATCAGCCATCCGGACGCGGGCAAGTCCACGCTCACCGAGGCGCTGGCGCTGCACGCGCGGGCGATCACTTCTGCCGGTGCGGTGCACGCCAAGGGTGATCGACGCGGCGTGACCAGCGACTGGATGGAACTGGAACGCGAGCGCGGTATCTCGGTGACCTCGGCCGCATTGCAGTTCGGCTATCGCGGCCACGTGATGAACCTGATCGACACCCCCGGCCACGCCGACTTCTCCGAGGACACCTACCGGGTGCTGGCCGCCGTCGACTGCGCGATCATGCTGGTCGACGCGGCCAAGGGCCTGGAGGAGCAGACCCGCAAGCTTTTCGCGGTCTGCCGCCATCGCGGCGTCCCCGTGATCACCTTCATCAACAAGTGGGACCGGCGCGGCCAGGATGCACTCACCCTGCTCGAGGACATCGAGACGCACCTCGGGATCACCCCCGTCCCGGTCGTCTGGCCGGTGGGCAGCGCGGGCAACCTGCGCGGCCTGGTCGAAGCGGGGAACACCGAGCAGATGCTGCGCTACACCAAGGTGCCAGCCGGCACGCACGCCGCCCTCGAGGAGCAGCTCACCTCCGAGAAGGCCGCCGAGCAGGAGGGCGAAGCCTGGACGACCGCGCTGGAGGAGCTGGAGCTGGTGCTCTCGTCCGGCCCCGGCTACGACCAGGAGGCCTTCGAGGCCGGCAAGATCAGCCCGGTCTTCTTCGGCGCCGCGCTGACCAACATAGGTGTGAAGCTCCTGCTGGACGCCGTGGTCGACCTCGCTCCGGCTCCCGGGCCCCGCCAGCTGGCCAAGGGCGGCAGCCGCGAGGTCGGCGAGGAGTTCTCCGGCCTGGTGTTCAAGATCCAGGCGAACATGGACCCGGCCCATCGCGACCGGATCGCCTTCGTCCGCGTCTGCTCCGGCGTCTTCGAGCGCGGCATGCACGTCACCCGGGCGGCCAGCGGCCGCTCGTTCGCAACCAAGTACGCGCACACCGTCTTCGGAGCCGAGCGCACCGTGGTCGACACCGCGTACCCCGGCGATGTGGTCGGCCTGATCAACGCGAGCGCGCTGCGGGTCGGCGACACCCTCTTCACCGGCAAGAAGACCGAGTTTCCCCCGCTGCCCGCCTTCGCCCCCGAGTACTTCGCGGTGGCACGGCCCAAGGACATCAGCCGGTCCAAGCAGTTCCGCAAGGGCGTCGCCCAACTCGACGAGGAAGGCGTGATCCAGGTGCTGGTCTCCGACCGACGTGGCGACCAGGCGCCGGTCATGGCTGCGGTCGGCCCGATGCAGTTCGATGTGATCCTGCACCGGATGGAGCACGAGTTCTCCTCCCCAATCGCCCTCGACCAGCTCTCCTACCGCTTGGCCCGGATCACTGACGCCGACGGCGCCGCTGCCCTGGCCAAAGCCCGCCTGATCAGCGGCGAGGTGCTCACCCGCCGCTCGGATGACGTGCTGCTGGCCTTGTTCGCCGACAAATGGCAGCTGAACGCCTTCCAGCGCGCCCAACCCGACATCCTGCTCCAGCCGCTGATCGCCACGGCGGACTGATCGCCGGCCTCTCGGCCCGGCGGCCGCCGTCGACAAGCTGCTGCGCGGCCTGCTCGGGCAGGTGGCCGACTGGCAGCAGTCGCTCGGCGAGCTGGGCCGCGCGCTCACCACGGCAACCGAAGGCCGACCGCTACCCGGCTGAGCCACCGCCGCCGGCCGGACCGAGGACGTCGGGTGGCGCCAGGGCCGCCCCGCGTTGCTCGAGGCCGTCGCACGCCACCACCACGCTCACCTGCTCGCCGCCATCGTCGGGCTCGGCGGTGAGCTGGAGCTCCCGGCTAACCGCAACGGGCGCTTCAGGGGTGCGGTCGTCCCGGAGGGCTGCGCGGTCAGCGCCG
>NZ_JAQYWW010000588.1:0-273 GCF_036322525.1 Streptomyces sp. BE20
CCGCCGAACTGTCGGGCCTGGCCAGCTGGGCCTGGACCGAACTGGCCCAGCGCGAGGCGGCGGCCGAGGCCGCCGCGGAGGTCGGTGCGGTGTTCCGGATGCCGCTGGCCGGCTGAACCGCACCGGCGACGACCGGCCGGGAGCCCGGAGGGGCTCCTTCGGGAACTCTTCCGGCGAAACGGACGACTCTTCGGAACAGGCACCCTTGACCTGTCCCTGACGGCCTTCCGGCGACCACCCCTCGGCCGCCGGAAGGCCGTCCGGCGTTTCCCG
>NZ_JAQYWW010000589.1:0-85356 GCF_036322525.1 Streptomyces sp. BE20
CTGTTGAGTTCTCAAGGAACGGACACTTCCTTCAGGCGGCTTTCACACCGGCCCTCCGGGCGCTTCGTTCTTTCGTGTTTCCAGCTTACCAGACGTTTTCCGCTCCGTTTTCCGGAGCTTCACTCACCTGACTCGCTTTCGCGCTTCCAGCCTACCAGACGCTTTCCGCTCCGCTTCCGGCGCTTCGCTCGTCCAACTCGCTGGTGTCTTCTGCGGCTTGACGCCCCGTCCGACGTTCCGAACTGTAGCCGAACCCCGCTCCGAAAAGCGAATCCGACCGCAATCCCCGAAAGTGAGCACGCCAATTGGACCCTGGCCGGAACGTATCGAAAAAAGGACGACACGCCTCGGCCCGAATACAGGAAGAGGTGGTGTTTCAGAGGATTGGCCGCCCCGGGACCGTCCGCGCAGATGCGTGTCCGGTGCTCCCTGCCAGGCAACTCGGAGAACATTAGACCTCGTGGGAGACGGAGTCAAGCGCCGGCTTCCGGGCGGGTGACTCCTCCTCCGTCGGCAGCTGGAAGGCGAGCACCGCGACGTCGTCGTCGTGGTCGGAGGTGACCCCCATGGCGCGGAGCAGACGGGCACAGACCACGTCCGGGGCGCCGACCGCGCCGGCCAGGGTGTGGGCGAGAAGGTCGAGGCCCTGGTCGATGTCCTCGTCCCGACGCTCGACCAGGCCGTCCGTGTAGAGGACGCCGGTGGTGCCGGGGAGAAGGCGGAGGGTGTGGGAGAGGTGGACACCGCCGCCGGTGCCCAGCGGCGGTCCGTTCTGCTCCTCGCTCCGCAGGACGGTGCCGTCGGGGCAGCGCAGGAGCATCGGGAGGTGACCGGCCGAGGCGTAGCCGAGGGTGTGCCGCTGCGGATCCCAGACGGCATAGGTGCAGGTGGCGATCTGGTTGGCGTCGATCTCCATCGCGAGGCCGTCGAGCAGACTCATCACCTTGTGCGGCGGGAGGTCGAGGCGCGCGTAGGCGCGGACGGCCGTGCGGAGCTGACCCATGACGGCGGCGGCGCGCAGGCCGCGGCCCATCACGTCGCCGATGACCAGAGCGGTGCGGCCGCCGTCGATGGCGATGACGTCGTACCAGTCGCCGCCGACCGCGGCCTCGGCGCCGCCGGGCTGGTAGGTGGCGGCCACTCGGAGGTCGGCGGGCTGGTCGAGCTTCTGCGGGAGGAGGCTGCGCTGGAGCGTGACGGCGGCCTCGCGCTGGCGGCGCTCGGACTCGCGGAGTCGGGCGGCGGCGAGCACCTGGTCGGTGACCTCGGCGGCGAAGATCAGGACGCCGGCGGTCCGGTCGTCGGCCGCGCCCGGCTCGCCGTGGCCCGCGTCGCGGCTGAGCGGGACGCAGGAGACGTTGTAGTAGCGGTTGCCGGTGAGGCCGAGGATGCAGCGGGCCTTGACGCTGCGCGGGCTGCCGCCGCGGATGACCTGGTCCATCAGGGGCAGGACCCCGAGGGTGCCGAGTTCGGGCAGGGCGTCGCAGGCGGGCAGGCCGGTGGACCGTTCGCCGAAGAGCTCGCGGTACGCGCGGTTGGCGTAGCCGAGCTGGTGGAGCGGTCCGTAGGTGACGGCGACCGGCGCGGGGATGCGGTTGAGGACCTCGCGGAGGTCCTGGGGTCGGTGCGGGTCGAACACGCCGGTCGGGTCGAGTACGTCCAGGAGCCCGGAATGGCCGGTGGGGCTGGTGGGGTCTCGGGGGCTGGGCACCACGACGCCGTCGCCGGACGGCGGGCCCTGGTCGGTGCCGTCCCCGGCCGACAGGGCGGCACGCCGCGGGACTCCGGTGAGCCGGGCGCTCCAGCGCATGAGGTTCAAACGACGGCCGCTTCCTCGGGTTCCAGACATATCATCACTTTTTGTATGCACATCAGCACACCGGGTAATGACTCGGTCGGGCAGATCCTGTCAGGCGGAGACCCGATTCCGGAAGTCGCCCGCGCCCGGCGCGGTCGTCGGATCGGTGACGGCGGGGCTCTCCCGGGCCCCGGTGACGCGTCCGCGGGCCCCCGGGGGGTCGCGGACGGCGCCTCACGTGGGCCGGTCGTCGGCGAACTCCGGCTGCTCGGGCTTTCCGAGCGAGACCACCTCGCGGGAGAAGAGGCCGGCCAGCGCCCAGTCCATCAGCACCCGCACCCGGCGGTCCCCGCTCGGCAGCCGTCGCAGGTGCCGGGCCCGGTGCAGCCACCAGGCCCGACGCCCGGTGAGCCGTCCGCCGCGCCGTGTGTGGGCGACGGCCCGCCCGAGGCCCAAGGAGGTGGAACAGGCGGGTGCGCCCGGCCGGTACGCGACGATGCCCGCGCCGTGCGGCCCCCCGTCCAGTGAGGCGAGCACGTTGGCGGCCAGCAGTTCGGCCTGGGCGAAGGCGTGCTGGGCGTTGGGAGCACACGGCGCGCCGTCCGCGTGCGGGTCGGGCACGGCGGCGCAGTCCCCGGCGGCCCACGCCCCGGGCAGCGCCCGCCCGTCCGGTGCGAGCACCTGGAGGGTGGGCAGGCAGCGGACCCGGCCCGTGGTGTCCAGTGGCAGGTCGGTCTCGCGCAGCAGCGGGGCGGGGCGGACGCCGGCCGTCCAGACCAGGGTGCGGGCGGCGAACCGGCTGCCGTCCGAGAGCGCCATGACCCGGTCGGCCGCGGACTCCAGGGTGGTGCGCAGCCGGACGTCCACGCTGCGCTCGCGCAGCTGGGCGAGGGTGTGGGCGGCGAGCTCCGGCGACTCCTCCGTGAGGATCCGGTCGGTGGCCTCGACCAGCACCCAGCGGAGGTCGCCGGGGCTGATGTTGTGGTGCCCGCGGATCGCGTACCGGGCCATGTCCTCCAGCTCGGCGAGCGCGCCGACGCCCGCGTACCCGGCGCCGACGAAGACGAAGGTGAGCGCGGCCTGGCGGAGGGCCGGGTCGCGGGTGGTGGAGGCCAGGTCGAGCTGTTCCAGGACGTGGTTGCGCAGGCCGACGGCCTCGCCGACGGTGGAGAAGCCGCGGCCGTGTTCGGCCAGCCCGGGGACGGCAGCGGTGCGGGAGACCGAGCCCGGGGCCAGGACCAGGACGTCGTAGTCGAGCTCGACCGGAGCGGGCGGCTCGCCCTTGGCGGCGGCATCGGCCCAGGCCCGGCGGGTCGCGTGCTCGATCCGGGTGATCCGGGCGGTGAGCACCCGGCAGTCCGGCAGCTCGCGGCGGAGCGGGACGACCACGTGCCGGGGGTCGATCGAGCCGGCGGCGACCTCGGCGAGCAGCGGGTGGTAGGTGAGATAGCCCTGGGGCTCGACCAGGGTCAGTTCGTCCTCGCCGCGGCGGAGCCGCTCGCGCAGGCCGCGCTGGAGGTGCAGGGCGGTGGACATCCCCGCGCACCCGCCGCCGACGATCAGGATCCTGATGGCGCACCTCCTGTCGATGGGGCCGGCAGCCCGACTTCGACCGGGCATGCCCCCATCACGCCCACCAATAAAGGACCGCCGGGCCGCTCTTGTCCACCGCCTGTGCTGTGACGGATGGGGCTTGAGACGACTCGTGGGGACGAATGTGCTGCCTGGGCGAGTTTCTGACGCACTTTCGGCCTCGAACTGCCGTGAACTATGGTCGGATTGTGTGGCGGAGCGGCCACCGCCATGTCAACTGGTGGCGACGCACCGTGGATCGGTCATTACGGCCAGTTCTAGTGTTGGCGGGAGAACCCGACTGCGGGACCGTGATCCGGGGAAGGGTAGTTCCCGGGCGAGGCCCCGGACGGGCGCCGCCACACCGGGCCGGTCGTACCCGGAACGTTCGGCGGTACCCGCCGGAACGGGCCCGGGTGGTCTGCGCGTGGCCGCACCCGCGGCCGGGCGGTACCAGCGGCACTAGCGATGGGGCATCGGTCATTTCTTTCAGGCGGAGCTGCACCGGGGGGTGCAGGGGCGGGCGACGACAGGGTCCGGGATCGGACGCCTGCGGGGGAGAGTTGGGATGATGGAGCAGGAGCGACTGTTGGGGCGAGCGGGTGCGGCGCACCCCGGCCAAGGCGTGGTGCCGGAGCAACGAGGCCCCGCCGAACCACCTGCACAGCCCGGGGCGGTGTATTCGGCGGCCCCGTACCGGGGTGAACCGGTGCCGGCCGGCGGGCCGCTGCCGGGCGCACGCCTGAGGGTGGACGCCCGGCGGAATCTGGAGAGCGTGCTGCGTGCGGCCCGCGAGGTGTTCGGCGAGTTCGGATACGGCGCGCCGATGGAGGAGGTCGCGCGCCGGGCCGGGGTCGGCGTCGGCACGGTGTACCGGCGCTTCCCGAGCAAGGAGGTGCTGGTCCAGCGGATCGCCGCCGAGGAGGTCGCCTGGTTGACGGCCCAGGCGCGCGAGTCGCTCTACGGCGGCGGCGGCGCGTGGGAGTCGCTGGCCGGGTACCTGGCCCGGGCCGTGTCCACCGGGGCCGGGCGGCTGCTGCCCCCGGAGGCGTTCCGGTACGCGGAGGAGCTGGGCCGGGTGCCCGAGCAGCGCTCGCCCGACGTGGTGGGGCTGAACACGGCGTTCGGCTCCGCCCGGTACGAGCCGCTCCCCGGCGCGCACGGCGCGCACGCGGGCGGGACGTACGGAGGCGGGACGTACACCGGCGGGCCGTACGGAAGCGGAACGCACGCCGAGGGGCCGCAGACGGTCGAGGGCGAGGCCGGCGTACTGGTCGCCGACGCCGATCCGCGGCTGCTGCTGCAGCTGCTCGCCGCGCTCGTGGCGCGTGCGGGTGCGGCCGGCGAGCTGCGGCCCGGGGTGACCGTCGCGGACGTGGTGCTGGTGCTGACCGCGTCGGTACCGGTGCACGCCGCGCGCAGCGGACCGGCGGCTCTGCCGGCTCCGGCAGGGGGGCCGGTGTCCGGTGCCGCCCCGGCGTCGGCGGCGGCGGTCTCCGGGGTCGGCCCGCTCGGGGAGGCGACCCAGTCGCCGAGTGGTCGGCAGACGGACGGTCAACCCGGCGAAGGGCCGGCCGACCGGTTGCTGCAGATCCTGCTGGACGGTCTACGGGCACGCTGATCATCACCCGGGTCGGGCGCTCTCCGTCCGCCCCGGGCAAGGAGGTTGGAGATTCGGGCGGCGCGCGGACCTGGTCGCGCGCCGGGTGCGGCCGCCGTCGCCCCGGGTGACGGGAGCAGGGCGAACACATCCGCGACGGCCCCACGGAAGAGTGGGTCACCGCCGGTCCGGCTACCGCCCAACTCTGCGCTATGCCATCCTTTGCCCGTGGTTGGAGCCAATGTCCCGATGCGCGCCGTTCGCGCGCACTCGGCGCCGTGCAACGGGGAATCGTGCGCCCACGCACTCCCGCGCGCCCTGCCACACTACGGGGGCTGTCGTGGAATCTGGGGTCCGTTGTGAGCGCCGAGGAACAGAACGACTACGGCTACGGCCTCGACTTCGGCCGGTCCGCCGCGAGCGGGCCCGACCTGGGCCCTGACGGCCCGGCCGCCGGTCCCGCCACCCCGGGCGCCGGACCGTCGGGGCAACTGCAGCCGGAACAGACGCCGCCCGGCCCGTTGCAGTCCGCACAGGTGCCGGACCAGGCCGGGATGCCCAGCCGCGAGACGCTCTCCGCCTCCGCCGCCGCCCTCCCGCAGGGCCGCGTGCCCGGTCAGGCTCCGGCCGGGCTGGGCAGCGTCACCCCCGGGGCCTTCGTCGGCCCCGGCACCCCGGCGCGCCCCACCGTGCCCGCGCCCGCCGACCCCGTGGACGGCGAACGTCCCGCTTCGGACGCCGAGTTGACCGCCATGGTCCGGGCCGGCGACGACACCGCGTACGAGGAGATCTACCGCCGGCACGTCGACTCGGTGCGCCGTTACGCCCGGACCTGCTGCCGGGACAGCTTCACCGCCGAAGACCTGGCCGGCGAGGTGTTCGCCCGGACGCTTCAGGCCCTGCGAGCGGGCAAGGGGCCGGAGTTCGCCGTCCGCGCCTATCTGCTGACCGCCGTGCGGAACGTCGCCGCAGCCTGGACCCGCAGCGAGCGGCGCGAGCAACTCGTCGACGATTTCAGCGTGTTCGCGCAGACCTCCGCGGCCGTCGTCGACCTCGACCTGGCCGACCCCGGCGCCGACGCCTGGGCGATGGCGCTGGCCGACCAGCGCATGGTGATGCAGGCCTACGCCGAACTTCCCGAGGACGACCGGGTGGTGCTCTGGCACACCGAGGTCGAGCGGGAGTCCCCCAAGACCGTCGCGGTGATGCTCGGCAAGACCGCCAACGCGACCGCCGTCCAGGCCCACCGGGCCCGCGACCGGCTGGCCGCCGCCTTCCTCCAGGCGCACGTCTCGGGCAGCCAGGAGCGGGACTGCGAGGCGTACGCCAACCGGCTCGGCGCCTACGCGCGGGGCTCGCTGCGCAAGCGGGCCTCCGCGGAGGTCGGCCGACACCTCAAGGAGTGCGACCGGTGCACGGCCGCATGCCTGGAGCTGTCCGAGATCAACCACGGACTGCGGGCGCTGCTGCCCGGCGGCGTGCTGGTCTGGATCGGTGTGGGCGGGTTCAGTGCCGCCGCGGCCGCCGTGGGCGGGGCGGCGGTGGTCGGCGGTGCGGCCGCCGGCACCGCGGCCGCCACGGCGGGCGGCTCGGCGGGAGCAACGGCCGGTGCCACGGCCGGGGCCTCGGCGGGAGCCGCCGGGGCCACCGGCGGGACCGCCGGAGCGGCGGGCGGAGCGGCCGGGGCAGGCGCCTCGGGCGGGGGTGGGGCCGGCGCCGGCGCGGTCGGCGAGGGTCTGGGCACCGCGGCCAAGGCCGGGATCGCCGCCGCCGTCGCGGTGGCCGCAGCCGCCGTCGCCGCCTACGCGCTCACCGGCTCGCCCGAGCCGAAGCCCCCGGTCGCCGCTCCGCCGGTCGCCGCGCCCGCCGCGCCCGCACCGCCGGCTGCGCCGGCCCCCGTGCCGGAGCCGGAGCCGAGCAGCCCCCGACCGGCGCCGGTCGAACCGGCGCCGAGCCCGTCCGCGCCCCCGCCGCCCGTCCCGACGCCGAAGGCCGTGCCCCCGCAGGCGCCGCCGGGGAAGGCGCCCGCCGGCACTCCGGCGGCCTCGCCGACCCCCACACCCCCACCGAAGCCCACGCCGACCCCCACCCCCACCCCGACGCCGCCCCCGGTTCCGGTCCCCGTGGTCCCGACACCGAGCGTGCCGCCGGTGCCCACGCCCGAGGTGCCGGTGATCCCGACGCCGACGCGGCCCCCGCAGCCCACACCGACCGTGACGCCCAGCGCGCCGACCCTGCCGCCGCTGCCCGAGCCGACGGACTTCTGGGCCGACGACCTTCCGGTGGTCAAGCCCGGCAACAACCGGGTGCCGCCGCCGCAGCCGAGCATCCGGCAGAAGGGCAGCGACTGGTTCTGGCAGCGGGACGCCGTCAGCATCGACGGCGCCCGGCACGCGCACGGCATCACTGTGCACGCCCCCGCCACCACGCTGATCGACCTCAACCGGAGCTGCACGTCGTTCGACGCGGTGGCCGGGATGGACGACCTGACCGTCTCGATCGGCGGTGTGGTCTTCTCGGTGCAGGGCGGTGACGGCCGCACCCTGTGGAGCTCGCCCGCCCTGCGGGCCGGCGATCCGGCGGTGCCGGTGCACGTGCCGCTGGCCGGTCAGAAGTCGATCCGGCTGGTGGTGACGCCGGCGAACGGCGTCTGGTCGGCGCTGAACATGGCCGACTGGGCCGAAGCCCGCTTCAGGTGTTCCTGAAGCGGGCTCCGACGGGCGTCGATCCGTCCCCACGGTGATCCGTCCCCACGGTGATCCGTCTGTGCGGTGATCCGGTCGTCGGACGATCCGGAGGGCGGACGCGGACCGGCCGCGTGTCGGGTGATCAGACGGCGCAGGAGCCGTCCGCGCAGGACTCACCGGCCGGGACGACCGGCACCGGCGCGGGCCTGCGCTCGCCGATCTCGGAGGCCACCTGCTCCAGCACCTGGCGGAAGGCCTCGGCCTCCTGGCCGCCCTGGACCGCCCACTTGCCCTCGAAGACGAAGGTCGGCACGGCGGTGATGCCCAGCTCGCGGGCCTCGGCCAGCTGCGCGCGGACCTCTGCGACACCCTCGTCGCCCGCCAGATAGGCGGTCACCCGGTCGCGGTCCAGGCCCGCCTCGACGGCGACACCGGTGAGTGCGGCACGGTCGCCGACGTCCACGCCGTCGGTGAAGTGCGCCTTCAGCAGCGCCTCCTTCAGCCGGCCCTGGACGGCCGCGCCGTACTCGGTCTCGGCGAGGTGCAGCAGCCGGTGGCCGAGGAAGGTGTTGGCGTGCAGCGCGGCGTCGAAGTCGTAGGTGATGCCCTCGGCCCGGCCGAGCTCGGCCACCCGGGCGTCCATCGCGACGGACTGCGGGCCGTAGCGCTCCGCCAGCCACTCCCGGTGCGGGCTCGCCGTGGCCGGCGCGTCCGGCACCAGCTGGTACGGCCGGTAGACCACCTCGACGTTCTCCTTGCCCGCGAAGCCATCGAGCGCCTGCTCGAAACGGCGCTTGCCGATGTAGCACCAGGGGCAGGCGATGTCGGAGTAGATCTCGACCTTCATGACGGGGGCTCCAGGGGTGGAAGGGATGCGGTCCGAGATAGGTGAACGGTGAACCATCTCGGGACATTCCCGACAGGCCGACAGGTGGCCCGCGACTCAGTGCTCGGGTGGCGCCGGAACCACCAGGACCGGGCAGGCGGCGTGATGGACCAGAGCGCCGCTGACCGAACCCAGCAGCAGCCGGGCGAACCCGCCGTTGCCCCGGGTGCCGACGACCACCGTGTGCTGGCGGGCCGAGGCCGCCAGCAGGACCTCGATCACGTTCCCCAGCACCACGTGGAGCGAGAACTCCCCCTCGTACGGGCGGGAACGGGCCTCCTGCACGGCGGCCACCGAGCGGCGGAGGCCGTCCGCCATCGACTCGACCAGGGTCTCCACGCTCTCCTGGACGAGTTCGGCCATCCCCGGGGGGTACCCGGCCGGCGCCGGGTTGACGACCGCGAGCACGTACAGCGGCAGGCCGAACACCTCGGCCTCCGTCATCGCCCGGTCCAGGGCCCAGAGCGAGCCGTCCGAACCGTCGCACGCCGCCAGCACCCCCGGCGGACGGCCCGTCGGCGGACGGCCGAGCACCGACAGCACGACGGGGACGGACGGGTCCGGACTGGCACTGGTCACCACGGCCTCCGCAGGGGAAGGGGACGGAACGCCCCGCCATGATCGCCCGCACGGCCCAGCCGCGTGGGCGAGCCGCGCCGGGCGGACGTCGGTGCGGCTCGCGGCGGGAGGGGTGCGGGGCGGGCGCGCGCAGCGGGGCGCAGCGCGTCGTGGACGACCGGACCGGGGCGGACCGGACCGGGGCGGGGCGGACCGGGGCGGGGCGGACCGGGGCGGGGCGGACCGGGGCGGCAGGATCAGGCCAGGTTCGCGCAGGGCGCGGGCGGGCGTCCCGGTGCGCACAGGACGTCGGACCGGCCGACGTCCTGCTCCGGACGGACCCCTGCGCGGGCGCGCCGGGCCCCGGGGCGGGGCAGCCGTACCGCGGCGGGTCAGGCGAAGCGGGGCGGCGTGAGGGCGGTGTGTTCGGGCAGGGGGAGGCCGGTCCAGCAGGCGCCGTGCCGGCGCGCGCGGACGCGGCGGAGCCAGAGTTCGGTGGCCACCAGGTCGGCGAGGCCGGCCAGGGCGGCGGGCGCGAGGGGCGTCGCCGGGTCGGCGGCGCGGGCGAGGTCGGCGCGGACGGCACGGAGGTCGATCAGGCCGGCCTCGGCGAGCAGGGGTGCGTCGAAGAGTTCGGCCAGTCCGTCGGCGGCGAGCCGCAGGCCCGCCCGGGTGGCGGTGGTGCGGTCGGGCCGGGGGCCCCGTCCCCAGCCGGGCGGGAGGTCGGTGCGGCCTGCGCCGGCGAGGACGGCCTGCAGCAGGGCGGGCCGCGCGCCGGGCTGGAGCCGGACGTCGGCGGGGAGGAGACGGGCGGCGCGCACCACCTGGTTGTCCAGGAAGGGTGCGTGCAGCCGTTGACCGGGTTGCTCCGTGGCGTGGACGAGCGTGCGGAACCCGCGCGCGTGCCGATGGAGGGCGTGGCGGGCCCGGTGCGCACCCGGGTGCTCCCCGGGCGCCGGTTCGCGCGCCGCCAGGCGGAGCCTGAGGGCGACGGCCGAGAGGGCCTCGTCCGAGAGCCAGCGGGCCGCCGGGCCGGGCACCACCCAGGCGAGGTCACCGACCGAGCGGGCACCCGCCGTGCCGCCGCCGTCCGCGACGTGCCGGAGGGTCAGCTTCACCGCGACGTCGTCGAGCGCGTCGGCGAACCTGATCCGGGAGAGCCGGTGGGCGGCCCGGACCACGGCGAGCGGGGTGCGCAGCGCGCCGACGAGCACGCCCGCGGCGGCCCGGTCGGCACCCGCCAGGGCCACCACCGGCGACAGGAGCTCCCGCGAGCGGCCGGCCCGGACCAGGTCGGCCAGCCGGGCCGGGTGCCCGTCCAGGACCTGCCGGGCGCCGTAGCCGGTGAGGTGGTCCGTGCCGCCGACGTCGAAGCGGGCCTCGGCGCCGGCGGCGGCGACCAGTTCGGGGCCGGGCTCGTCGGTGAGCCGGCCCGCGGCCGGGTCGGAGCGCAGGTGGGCGTACGGGAGGGTGGCCGGGCCGGGGGCGAGCACGGTGTGGCGCAGCCGGGGGACGTCGGGGGCGAGGGTCAGGGCGGCCGGGCCGTCGTCCTCCCCGGAACCGTCCCCGCCGGAACCGCGCCCGTCGAAGGCGGTCTCGCCGAAGGTGACGGCGGCGAGTTGTTCGGTGGCGGGCAGCGGCCGTGCGGCCGGGCGGGCCCAGGAGCCCTTGACCGCCCCGGTCCGGCCGGCAAGCCCGACTACCGCACCGGGCGCGGCACGGCCGCCGGCCCTGCCTGTCGCTGCCGCCCGCTCACCGGAGTCCGCGAAGTCCCCCACCGCGTCCCCTACCGCGCCGCCGACCGGGTCGGCCCCGGCGGCCTGCGGACCGGCCCGGCGGGGGACGGCGGCCGGGCCCGAGGCGAGCGGGACCGCGGCGGCGAGCAGCGCGACGGTGGCGGACGCCGTCCCGTACGAGAGGTCCACGCCGAGCCGGGAACGCCCGGACCCGACGGCCGGCGGCGCGGTCCCGGCCGGGCTGGTCCGGATCCGGGAGCGGACCGACTCCAGCAGTGCCCGGGTGAGTTCGCGGACGGCCGCCGCCTCGCCGGGCGGCCGTGCACCGTCGGCACCCGGTTCGTCGTACGAGGTGAGGTACGGGCGCCCCCCGCGCACGGCCAGCGCGTGCCCGGGCGGGACGCGCTGCACGCCGAGGTACGGGGTGCCGGTGCCGAGCGCCTCCGGCGACTCCGGGCAGGCGAGCCGGGCCGCCAGGTGGCCGGTGTCGAGGGGCGCGCCCACCAGGTCGGCGAGCGGGAGGGCGGCAGTGGCGTAGGCGGTGCCGCCGGCCCAGGGGGTGTGGAAGACGGGCTGGGCGCCGGCCAGGTCGGTCAGCAGCACGGTGGAGCGGACTCCGGTGCGCAGGACGGCGGTGTAGCTGCCGGGCCAGACGGTGAGGTGGCGGACGGCGCCGCCGCGGGCGGCGGCCAGACCTGCGGCGAGTTCGGCGTCGGAGGCGCCGCAGTGGCCGAGGACGGCGAGGCGGCTGGTGGCGGGGGTGTCCTCGACCCGGTCGGGACCGGCGTGGCCGGAGGTGACGGTGGCGGGGGCTCCCGGCCGGAGGGTGACCAGGCGGATCTCCTCGGGTCGCCAGTCGCCGACCGCCCAGAGCGGGTCGGGGCCGCTCCACAGGAGGCGCGCGGCGATCGGGCTCACTGCGCCGGGGGGCTCGTGCGCCGGGGCGCCCGGTCGGGGTGCGGCCGTGCACCAGCCCGTCAGCCACCGCATCGTGCCTCCACCGGACGAGGACCTGCACCGCGCGGCGCGTCCACCGCCGGGCGTCCCCCTCCATCCCGTGGTGCGCCGCGGCGGGCGCCCACCGCGGGCCGGCGCGCCGTCAGAAGACATGGTGCCACCGCTCGGCCGTCCGGTGACCGGAGTTGTCGTTTCCGGTGCGGGGAGAAACCGGGAGCGCGGCGAACGGAGAAGGACCGGGGCCGGGCAGCCGCGGCGCCCCGGGGAACTCTGGGCGACTCCGCGGGATCCGGGGTGCGGCGCGCTCGGGGGCGTGAGTACCGCGGGTAGTCGGAACCGGCGGTCGAACGTCTGGGCGACCCGTTCCGGTGGGGCGACCCGGGCCTCCCCCTCCTCGGCCCGGACCGCCCCTCACGTCGCCTTGTCATGGCCATCGCGAAATGGCCGAAAGGCGTCGCTCAGTCCGGGAGGGCATCCGCATGCCCTCCCGGACTTCGCCGCCGCCCGCGGGGATGTAGACGGCGGCTTCCCCCGGCCCGCCGGGTCCTCGACGGCGGGCCGACCCACGACCACCAGCGAATCGCCGACCAGCCGGTCGGGCCAGGGGGCACGGCCGGGCGCACATCGACACGGGACCGGAGCACGGCACTCCGGCGCGCGGTCGGAACACCGCGGCACGGCCGGATCCGGGTGGTCCGGACCAACTCGCCGGCCCACCCGCCGGACGCGGCCGGGTGCGCGATCCCGCCATCCGGAATGCGGCCTCTTAACCCTCGGAACGCGTCCGACTACTCTAGGTACAGCAGCTACGGCCCGGTGCCGCCCGGGCCCCGCGCACAAGGCCGCAGGAGGTGCCCCCGCCACCATGACCGTCAGCCCACGAGGACCGAACGAACGGCTCGGCACGCTCCTGACTCTCGCCCAGATCAGCAACGCCGGGCTGGCTCGCCGGGTCAACGACCTCGGCGCGCAACGCGGGTTGACGCTCCGGTACGACAAGACCTCGGTGGCCCGCTGGGTCAGCAAGGGCATGGTGCCGCAGGGCCCCGTCCCGCACCTGATCGCCACCGCGATCGGCGGCAAGCTCGGGCGGCCGGTCCCGCTGGAGGAGATCGGCCTCGGTGACACCGATCCGGCGCCCGAACTCGGCCTGGCCTTCCCGCGCGAGGTGTCCGAGGCGGTCCGTTCCGCCACCGACCTCTGGCGGGTCGACCTCGACCTGCGCCGCGGCCCCGGCGGCGGACGCTGGAGCGACAGCCTGGCCGGCACCTTCTCCGTCGCGGCGTACGCGACCCCCGTCTCCCGCTGGCTGATCACCCCGGCCGACGGCTCGGTGGCCCGCGAGCTCCCCCTGCGCTCCCCCGTCGAGGCGGGCTCGTACCGGGTCGGCCACTCGGACGCCGCCAAGCTCCGCGAGGCGGCCCAGGAGGCCCGCCGCTGGGACTCCAAGTACGGGGGCGGGGACTGGCGTTCGTCGATGGTCCCGGAGTGCCTGCGGGTCGAGGCCGCGCCGCTGCTGCTGGCCTCGTACAGCGACGCGGTGGGCCGTGCGCTGTTCGGCGCGACGGCCGAACTCACCAGGCTGGCCGGATGGATGGCCTTCGACACCGGCCAGCACGAAGCCGCCCAGCGCTACTACATCCAGGCCCTGCGCCTGGCCCGGGCCGCCGCCGACGTGCCGCTGGGCGGCTACGTGCTGGCCTCGATGAGCCTGCAGGCCTGTTACCGGGGCTTCGCCGAGGAGGCCGTGGACCTCGCCCAGGCCGCACTGGAGCGCAACCGGGGCCTGGCCACCACCCGCACGATGAGCTTCTTCCACCTGGTCGAGGCCCGGGCCCAGGCCAGGGCGCGCAACGCGGCGGCGTGCGCGACGGCGCTCGGGGCCGCCGAGAGCGCGCTCGAACGGGCCCGTGCCGGGGATCCCGATCCGGCGTGGATCGACTTCTACGCCTACGACCGGCTCGCCGCCGACGCCGCCGAGTGCTTCCGGGACCTCGGGGTGCCGTCCAAGGTCCGCCAGTTCACCCGGGAGGCGCTGGCCCGCCCGACCGAGGGCTTCGTCCGCTCGCACGGCCTGCGCCTGGTGGTCTCCGCGATGGCCGAGGCCGAGGCGGGAAACCTGGACGCGGCGGTCGCGGCCGGCGAGCGCGCCGTCGAGGTGGCCGGGCGGATCTCCTCGCAGCGCAGCCGCGAGTACGTGGTGGAGATGCTGCGCCGGCTGGAGCCGTTCCAGAGCGAGCGCCGGGTGCGGGAGCTCGCCGAACGGGCCCGCTCGGTGATCGTCGCCCCCGCGTAGGCGGCGCCTCCGGACACGGTCGGACGCGGTCCGTCGACCCGGCAGCCCGGACCCACCGGACTGCCGGACGACCGGACGACCGGGACGCCGGAACTGCCGGCGTTAATTCGGATGCACGGCCGGAAGGCCCCCGGATATCGTCCTTCTCGTCCAGGTGCGCAGGCAGAGGTTACTTCCACTTCGTATGGGCGGGTCGCGGGTTCGAATCCCGCCACCGGCATTTCCGGCCGGTGTAGCTCAGTCAGGTAGAGCAGCTTCGTCACCTCAGCCGTCCTCGATCTCTGGACACCCATTCGTGAAAAGGTTTTCCGCACCTCCCGGTGCGACGGCAGCGGTTACTTCTTGGTGAGGCGCCGAAAGGCGCTGCGGTTCGAGCCCGCGACACCGCCGCCACTGTGATCTCGGGAGGCACGGCGCCGGGGTGCCCGGTGCGCAGGCCGGGGTTACTTCGGATCTTGGGGTTCCGGGTTCGAATCCCGGGCGGTCCGTGCGCGAGCGCGGCCGCTAGCTCAATCCGGTAGAGCACAAGCCTCTTACCCCCGCCGTCGTCGGCCGCCGGGCCGGCACGATCTCGGGCACCCCTTCCTCCGCCATGCCTCCCGCACGACTTCCACCAGCCAGCAGGGGGGTTCCACCATGTCGCGTTTCAACGTCCGCCGGACCAGGCCGAGCGCGAGCTCGCCCGTGACCACCACCGGGCAGCGTGCGGTCAATCACAACGGCGGCACCGGACACCTCCGCGACGCGAAGTCCGAACTCTTCCTGCTGGCCGTCGCGAACATGGTCGGGCAGGACACGTTCCACGAGCGCGGCGGCCGGCGCGACGACCGCTACACCGCGCTGGTCCGCGAACTCGCCGTGAGCGACCCGGAATGGACCCTCGGCCTGCTCCACTGGCTCCGGCACGAGGGCCAGCTGCGGACGGCCGCGCTGGTCGGCGCGGCCGAGTTCACCCGGGCCCGGCTGGACGCCGGCGAGCCCGGGTACTCCCGCCGGGCGGTCGACGCCGTCCTGCGGCGTGCCGACGAGCCCGGAGAACTGCTCGCCTACTGGACGTCCCGCTACGGGCGCGCGCTGCCGAAGCCGGTCAAGCGCGGCGTCGCGGACGCCGTCCGCCGGCTCTACGACGGCCGCGCGCTGCTGAAGTACGACACCGCGTCGAAGGGCTACCGCTTCGCCGACGTGCTGGAGCTGACCCACCCGGCGCCCCACCCGGAGAAGCCGTGGCAGGGCGCGCTGTTCGGCTACGCGCTGGACCGCCGGCACCGGCCCGACGAGACCGCCCCGCCCACCGGCGACCCGCTGCTCACCGCCCACCGCGACCTGCTGGCGCTCCCCGTCGACCGGCGGCGCGCGGTGGTGACCGGCGAGGGCGGAGCGGAGCGGCTGGCCGCGGCCGGGATGACCTGGGAGGCGCTGGCCGGCTGGCTGCAGGGGCCGTTGGACGCGGCCGTCTGGGAGGCCGTCATCCCGTCCATGGGCCCGATGGCGCTGGTGCGCAATCTGCGCAACTTCGACCGGGCCGGGGTCTCGGACGCGGTCGCGGCCGAGGTCGCACGGCGGATCGGCGACCGGGAGGAGGTGCGCCGCTCCCGCCAGTTCCCGTTCCGCTACCTGGCCGCGTACCGGCACGCGCCGTCGCTGCGCTGGGGGCACGCGCTGGAGACCGCGCTCTCCCACTCGCTCGCCAACGTGCCGGCGCTGCCCGGCCGGACGCTGATCCTGGTCGACCGGTCCGGGTCGATGTTCGACCGGCCGAGCGAGCGGAGCGGGCTCAACCGGGCCGACTCGGCGGCGATCTTCGGCACGGCACTGAAGGTCCGGGCCGCCGACGCCGACCTGGTCGAGTTCGGCTCGACCAGCCGGGTCGTCGAGGTCGGCAGGGGCGAGGCCGTGCTGCGCGTGCTGGACCGCTTCGGCAGCCTGGGCGGCACCGCCACCGCCGCGGCCGTCCGCGCCCACTACCGGGACCACGACCGGGTGGTGATCGTCACCGACGAGCAGACCGGGCCGGGCCTCCACGGCCACGACCCGCTGGCGGCCGTCCCGGCCCGGGTGCCCGTCTACACCTGGAACCTGGCCGGCTACGCCCTCGCCCACGCACCGGCCGGGCCCGGCCGGCACACCTTCGGCGGGCTGACCGACGCGGCCTTCCGGCTCGTCCCGCTGCTGGAGTCCGGGCGCGACGCGGACCGGCCGTGGGGGGAGCGCGAGCGCCGTTGACGCCCACTCGACCGGTCCCCGCCGCCGTGGCAGCATCGCGGGCAGGCGGGGGCCGGTCGGGGCGAGCGAGGCGAGGAGCGGGCGGTGGCGTACGACGTCGACGTACTGGTGGTGGGGGGCGGGATCGTCGGGCTCTCCACGGCGTACGCGCTGGCCGGGGCCCGGCCCGGGCTCAGGCTCACCGTGCTGGAGAAGGAGCCCGGGTTCGCCGCGCACCAGACCGGGCGCAACAGCGGGGTCATCCACAGCGGCGTCTACTACCGGCCGGGCTCGTTCAAGGCCCGGTACGCGGTGGCCGGTGCCGCCGAGATGGTGGAGTTCTGCCGCGCCCAGGGCGTGCCGTACGAGGTCACCGGCAAGCTGATCGTCGCCACCGGGCCGGCCGAACTGGACCGGCTTCGCGCGCTGGCCGAACGCGGCCGGGCCAACGGCATCCCGGTGACCGAGCTGGACCGCCGGGGCATCGCCGAGCACGAGCCGTACGTCACCGGCGTCGCCGGGCTGCACATCGGCACCACCGGCATCTGCGACTACCCCGGCGTGGCCGCCGCCTACGCCCGGCTGGCCCGCGAGGCCGGCGCGGAGATCCGGACGGGCGCCGAGCTCCGGGCGGTCGCCCGCCGGCCGGACGGCGTGACCGTCCAGACCTCCACCGGCGAACTGCGCTGCCAGGTGCTGGTGAACTGCGCCGGACTGCACAGCGACCGGATCGCCCGGCTGGCCGGCGACGACCCCGGGGTGCGGATCGTGCCGTTCCGCGGCGAGTACTACGAACTCACCAAGGAGCGACGGGAGTTGGTCCGGGGCCTGGTCTACCCGGTCCCCGACCCCGCCTTCCCGTTTCTCGGCGTCCACCTCACCCGGGGGATCCACGGCGACGTGCACGTCGGCCCGAACGCGGTACCGGCCCTGGCCCGCGAGGGCTACGACTGGCGCACCGTCCGCCCGCGCGACCTCGCCGACACGCTCGCCTTCCCCGGCACCTGGCAGATCGCCCGCCGGCACTGGCGCTACGAGGTGGGCGAGCTGCGCCGCTCGCTCTCCAAGCGGGCCTTCACCACCGCCGTGCAGCGGCTGCTGCCCGCCGTCACCGCGGCCGACCTGGTCCGGGCCGCCGCCGGCGTCCGGGCCCAGGCGGTGGCCCGGGACGGCTCGCTGCTGGACGACTTCGCGTTCGCCGGCTTCGACCCGGACGACCCGCGCTCCACCCGCCGTCTGGTGCACGTGCTGAACGCCCCCTCCCCCGCGGCCACGGCCTCGCTCCCGATCGGCCGCGAGGTGGCCCGCCGGGCGCTGGCGGCGCTGGACGCCGGCGGGTGACCCCCGCCCCCGCCCGGCCGGACGTGGGGACCGTCACAGGGCCTGCGGGCCGTGCCGGGCGGCCCCGTAGACTCGGTTGATTGTGACTGCCACCGCCCCGATCCCCCAGCCATCGCCCTCCGCCCGGCTCTCCGCCGCGCCCGCCGCGTACCCGGCGCCGATGTACCCGCACAAGGCCACCGAGGCCCAGCACAGCGAGCGGCGCATCCGCAGCTTCCAGCCGCGCCGGGGCCGGATGACCAACGCCCAGGCGGGCGCGCTGGACCGGGGCTGGGAGCGGTACGGCATAGCGATCGACGGCACCCCGCTCGACCTGGCCGCGCTGTTCGACGGCCTGCCGGTCACGCTGGAGATCGGCTTCGGCATGGGCGAGACGACCGCCGCGATGGCCGCCGCCGACCCGACGACGGGCATCCTGGCCGCCGACGTGCACACCCCCGGCCACGGCAACCTGCTCGGGATGCTGGAGCGCGACGGCAGCCGGAACGTCCGGGCCGCCGCCGGCGACGCCGTGATCCTGCTGCGCGACATGCTCTCCGACGCCTCGCTGGCGGGCCTGCGGGTCTACTTCGCCGACCCGTGGCCCAAGCCCAAGCACCACAAGCGCCGGCTGATCCAGCCGTCCTTCCTGGACCTGGTGCTGCCCCGGCTGGCGCCCGGCGCGCTGGTGCACTGCGCCACCGACTGGGAGCCGTACGCCGAGCAGATGCTCGACGTGCTCTCCGCCTCGCCGGAGCTGGAGAACCTGCACCCCGAGGGTGACGGCACCGGCTGGCTGGAGCCCGCGGACCACCCGGACGGCTCCGTCCCGGGGTACGCGCCGCGGCCCGACTGGCGCCCGGTCACCAAGTTCGAACGGGCGGGCATCGCCAAGGGCCACGTGGTGCACGACCTGCTGTTCCGCCGCCGCTGATCCCCCGCCGGGTGTTCGACCCGGCGGTCGTCCGGCCTCCGCGACGGCGGCCGGCGGATGCGCGCGGGCGGGGGATTCGTCCCGACTCCTCCCGGCGGCCCGGCGGTGTGGCCTACCCTGTGCCGGGTGAGCAGCCCGTCCGGCGGGCACCACACCACCGTGCGGGCCGCCGACGACCGAGAGATCCCTCCGCGCACCGCCGGCACCCGGACCATCCCGGGGCCCCGGGAGCGCCGGGTGCACCGGCTCGTGCCCTGGCCGACCCGCGCGGCCCGGACCGGGACCGGTGCCGTGCTCGGCCCGCCGGCCGCCCCCCGGACCGACCCCGCCACCGACCCGCCCACCGACCCGCCCGCAGACCCCGCCGCCGATCCCCCGGCCGGCCCGCGGGCGCCCCGGCCGGGGCGCCCGCCCCGAGCGGCCCGCGCCGCCCGGGCCGGCCGCGCCGCCCGCTCGGCCGCGACCTCCGCCGTCACCGCGACCGCCGTCCTGGCCCTGACCGGCTGCGGGGTGCTGATCCTCCATCTGGTCCGCCGGCAGACCGGGACCACCGGACTGCTGGTCGGCCTCGGGCTGGCCCTGGTCCCGCTGCCGTTCGTGCTCGGCGGCCTCGCCTGGCTCAACCAGACCGCCCGGGTCCCCCTGCGGCACACCGTCTTCTGCCTCGGCTGGGGCGCCTGCGCCGCCACCACGTTCGCGATCCTCGCCAACGGCTGGACCAACAGCTACCTGACCGCCCACCAGGGCAGCCTCGGCGAGGTGCTCGGCGCCGACCTGGTGACCCCAATGATCGAGGAGAGCGCCAAGGGCGCCGCCCTGCTCGTCCTGCTGCTCCCGCTCGGCACGCGGCTCCGATGTACCGGCCGGGGCTCGGACCGCCCCTGTGCCTCCGTGCTGCGCGCGCTGCCCGGCCCCCGGCAGCCCCGCGGGTACGACCGCCGCCCCGCCCTCGCGCACGCCCGTGGACGGCTCCGGCTCCGCCCCTACCTGCGCCCGCTGCCCTACCTGCGCCCCGCCCCGCCGACCCGCGACCACCGACGGGCCCGGTACCGGCCGCGCACGCTGGCCGCCGGGGTGGTCCTGGGCGGGATCACCGCCTGCGGCTTCGCCTTCACCGAGAACGCGCTCTACCTGGGCCGGGCCTTCACCGACGACCAGCAGCAGCGGCTGGACAGCATCGGGCTCGGCGAGGCGCCCAGCCTGCGGGACTTCGACGGCACCGTACAGACCTTCGTCCTGCGCGGCCTGCTCTCGCCGTTCGCCCACCCGCTGTTCACCGCGCTGACCGGACTGGGCCTGGCCCTCACGCTCACCACCGGGCGGCGCCTGCTGGCCCGGCTGGCGGCGCCGGCCGGGCTGGTGCTGTCGATGGCGCTGCACGGCACCTGGAACGCGGCCGCCGACCTGGGCACCCGCGGGTTCCTGCTGGTGTACGCGGTGCTGATGGTGCCGTGCTTCGCGGCGCTGGTCTGCTTCGCCGCCTGGGCCCGCGCACGGACCTCCCGGCACGCCTCGCACCGGGGGAGGGGCACGGTGCCGTCCGGACGGCGCGGCGGCCCCCTCGCGGGCGTGTTCCGGGGCTGGCTCCCGCGCCGGTTCCGGGGCGGCTCCGGGGCCCGCCCGGGGGGTGGTCCCGCGGGCGGTCCGGGGGCCGCCGGGGAACCGATTTCCCATTCGGGTGGCTCCCCCGTATAGTTGTGTTTACCGACGCGGGGTGGAGCAGCTCGGTAGCTCGCTGGGCTCATAACCCAGAGGTCGCAGGTTCAAATCCTGTCCCCGCTACTCAGTAGCGGAAGGCCCGGAGGACTCGTCCTCCGGGCCTTCGCCGTTCCCGCTCCGAACTCGGCGACGGCACGGTCCTGCCACGAACCTGTAACAGCGGCCCCGGTCAAGATCCCCTAAAAAAGCCGTAAAGCATACTGAAGTGCAAAGTCACTCGTTCGGACGCGGACCATCGCGCCGAGTTAGGAACGCACTCATGCTGTCGAAGCGCCTTGCCGGCACCGCCGCGATCTGTCTGCTGCTGGCGGCCGGTGCCACCGCCTGCGGGGACACCCAGAGCAAGGCCGGGGCGGCCCCGAAGCTGGACACCGAGAAGCTCAGCGCCCAGGAGATCGAGCAGGCGACCAAGGACGCCCTGTCCGCCGCCACGTCCGTGAAGATCACCGGCGACATCGCCATGGACGAGGGCAAGATGACCATCGACCTGGCCCTCGACACCAAGAGCCAGTGCACCGGCACCATGAGCATGCCGGGCATGGGCAAGTTCGAGATCATCAGCGACGGCAAGCAGTCGTACGTGAAGCCGGACAAGGAGTTCTGGACCGCCATCGCGGGCAAGGAGGGGGCGAAGGCCGCCGAGCTGTTCAAGGGCCGCTACCTGTCGGGCCTCCAGGACTCCGAGATGAAGGACCTCACCTCGGTCTGCAACCTCAAGGACTTCACCGCGAAGATCGTCTCGGACGACTCCGGCAAGAGCGAGGCCACCAAGGGCGGGGCCGCCACCGTCAACGGCCAGAAGGCCTTCAGCCTCAAGGTGAAGGACCGGAAGGGCGAGGAGTCGACGATCCACGTCGCCACCGAGGGCAAGTTCTACCCGCTGCGGGTCGAGAAGAAGAGCGGCACCGAGGGCGGCCAGATCGACTTCACCGACTACGACAAGCCGCTCACCATCCAGGCCCCGCCGGCCGACAACGTGATCGACTTCGCCAAGCTGCAGGACCAGCTCAAGTCCGCCTGAGAATAAATCCGTTGCCCTCCTCCGGTGGACCTGCCTATCGTGGCGGCACACTGAAAGGAGGTGATCCTGAGTTGAGTAACTACGCAACTGCGCACGCGTGCGCGTTCGACTCGCTCGGGCGCGCCTCCGTCGAGGTTACGGCCTAGTCGTAGCCCGACGGACGGGAACGCGCAGAAGTTGTCGCACCCCCGGGACACCCTCAAGTCGAGGCCCCGGGGGTTCGGCATGTGTCCATCCGAGCAGGCCCCGCCCTGCCGGAGTTGATGAGCGGGACGGGACCGGGCCGGGCACGGCCCTGCCCGGCGGGCTCAGGCAAGAACCAGGGTGTGGACGCCCTGGTCGAGATGTGCGAAACCCTGCCGCTCCCATGCCTTCTGGAGCTTGGTCACGGCCTCTTCGTCGGGCCGCCGGATCTCGGGATCGTCCGACTCGTAGGAGCACGGTTCGCCTGGTCCGTGATCGTGAATCGGAGCCGGGTAGCAGACGGCCACCGCCCCGGGGACAGCCAACCGCCGCAGTGCCGTGACGGCCAAGGCCATGCCCACCCCCTTTCCTCGCCATTTGTCGGTAACGTGGACCGACTCCAGCAGGAGCAACAGCGGGGGACGCAGCATGGCCAGTGCGGGTACCAGGGCGCCGTCCTCGGCGAAGATCACACGCGGGATGCGGTCGAGTAGCCCGGGGTCGGCCTCCAGCGCTGCACGGGGATTGGAAGCCCCCCGGGAACCACCCGGGTGATATTGGCAGCGCCGATCTCCTGGTCGGGGACATAGAACCTGGCCGTCCACCGCTCGGCGCGGGCGGTCCACGCCTCATCTGCGAACTGCCTCATGTTGTACGAGATGTGGAGCCGGTCAGGGTCCATGGTCGTTCCTCCGAGGGCGGGCCCCCGCCGCGTACACGACGGGGACCCACCAGCGTGACGGGTACTACTTCGGGTCGGGAGCGGGCTGCTCCGGGGCCGGCTTGCCTGCGTGCTTCGGCGGGGGCTTCTCGGCCCCCTTGTGCTTGGACCCGATGATCCCAACGGGCATTGCGCTCTCCTCTACTCGAAGTTGACGGCGGCCGTGGTGATGGCGTCCGGCGGCATCGGACCGGGCGGCCTCTCGGGCGGGTCCTCGCGCATACTGGTGCCTCCTCGCACTGTGGGAACCGACCGCCGGATAGTGGCCGGGTCGTTCGGTGTTGCGGGCCCCGCTCCGGTCGGCGCGCTGTCCAGGGAACGCCGATCGGAGCGGGAGATTCCTGGGGCCCGTGCCAGGCCGTACGGCCCTTTCAACGACCCGGCACGGGGGTCCCGCCGATCCTGGGCGCGCTGCGCGGGGGTGGACGGCGTCCGGTCTCGCCAGTCGTCGCAGATCCTCACTCGTCTGCCGCTCCGTCCGGACACTCCGGCTTGCCGCAGGTGCACGGCGGCCACTCGCGCAGGATTCCCCAACCGACGGCTTTGGCGGCGCGCGCCGATGCCGGCACCGGGCCGTGCTCCGCCAGCGCGCTTGCCGGTTCAGCCTCCACATTCGACACGGATGTTCCCTCCGCCGCCTGATTTACCGACGCATACGACGCTACGGACGGCGACAGGGCGGGCTCTACGAACTTGCAGGAGCTTGCACGCCAATCGCGTTGTCACGTAGCTGTATTGACGCTCTGCCTGCTGCTCGGCGAGGCTTGTGCAAGCCCGAGCAAGCACCTAGACCAGGGAGCCGGCCATGGCCATAGAGTTCGTGGGCATCGACCCCGACACCGACCGGGACCACTGCCCCACCGTGTGGGTGGACCTGGAGGCTCAAGAGATCCTGTTCCAGGGATGGAGGCCGAGCCCTGAGACCCAGGCGGACTGTGAGGGAAGCAGTCCCGCGAACGGGCCGGTGCCCGACAGTGAAACCATCAGCAGGATTCCGGCCCGGATGGTGCCGATGATCAGGGAGGCGTGTGATGCCATTGAGCGTGCCCGACTTCGCTGAGCTGCTTGGGCAGTGCGAGCGGTCCGCGGTTCATCTGGAGCTGCGGGACTCCTACGCTTCGACGGAGCGATTCGAGGGATGGCAGCACGGCGAGCGGATCAACTGGGAGGACCGCGAGTCCTGGTGGCATTCCTATGATCAGTTGATCGCGGATGCGGTGGCTCGGGGTGTGGCGATCCGTAGCGCTCGGATCGTCTCAGAGCCCGTGTCCGAGTACATCCGGTGGGAGCACTACGTCACCCACGCAAACGTCACGGCAGGTGAGGAGGTCCGTTGGCTGCCACGGCGGCAGGCCACGAGTATCCCCCTACCGGCGAATGACTTCTGGCTGTTCGACGGTGCGCTACTCCGCGTGCACCACTTCTCCGGCGACGGCGCGGTGGTCGAAGATGAGATCACGGCAGACCCGGAGACCGTAAAGCTGTGCACCGCTGCCTTCGAAGCAGTCTGGGAGCGCGCGATCCCGCACCATCTGTACGAAGTCTGACGAGGCCGGCTCCATGCCCGCGCACCCCTCTTCGAACGTTCAGAAGGCTCGCGAAGCCCTTGCCGGTCGGCTGAGCGAGATCCGGAAGGATGCCGGGATCAGCGGGCGGGAGCTGGCTGTCAGGTGCGGCTGGTCAGAATCGAAGTCATCCCGGATCGAGAACGCCAGGACACGTCCCTCTGACGCAGACATAAGGGCCTGGTGCGACGCCTGCGGGGCCGGCGATCAAGCCCCTGACCTGATCGCCGCCAACCGGCAGTCCGCCGATGCTCATGTGCAGTGGAGACGGCTCCAGCGGAGTGGGCTCCGCCGCCTGTAAGAGTCCACGGGCGACCTGTACCAACAGACCAGGCAGTTCCGGGCCTACGTCTCCGACGTCATCCCCGGGTTCCTCCAGACTCCCAGGTATGCCGCTGCCCTGCTGTCGTCCATCGCCGACTTCCGGGGAACCCCCGACGACGTGAGTGACGCCGTGGCGGCCCGCATGAGGCGTAACGCGGTGTTGAGCAACGGCGCACGTCGGTTCTCGTTCGTACTGGAGGAGTCAGTGTTGCGGTACCGCGTGTGCAGTGCCGAGACCATGGCGGCACAGCTCGGCCACCTGCTCGGAGTCATGGATCTTCCGAACGTCGCTCTGGGCATCATCCCGTTCGCGACACAGCGGACCGTCTGGCCCATGCCGACCTTCACGATCTTCGATGCCACCAGGGTCCACGCCGACACGCTGGATGCTGCCTCCACACTCACGCAACCCAGCCAGGTGGATCTGTACACCCGAGCATTTGAACGGCTCACACAGGGCGCAGTCCGGGGCGCAGCAGCGCGCTCACTCGTGGCGGGTGCTTTGGCGGATCTGGATTGAGCTTGAGTTCCATCAGGATGTGTGAGGTGGCTGCTCGCTGGAGCGGCCCTGCCTGCGCAGGGTGAGGCCCCTGGCCTCCGGCAGGCGAAATCCATAGCAGTCACCCGGCCCGCGGGCTCACCGGAACATCCCCGGTGCCTCGGTGCCGGACCTCTCGCGGGGTCCGGCACCGAGGAGCAGCCCGCGGGCCGTCTGCATGTCCGGGACCGGGCCGTGTCCCCTCTGCGGGCACCGCCCCGGGCCCGAGGAGCGCCGGGCGCGGCTGCGGGCGTTTCCCGGGCTGCTCCGAGGGCATCCCCGCTAGAGTCGGCGCGCACTCCGGAGCGGAGCGGCACGGGCACGGGGGGTGGGCGATGGCGGGGACGACACGGCGGACCGGCGGTGCGGCGGCCATGCGGACGGCGCAGCGGACGGCGCAGCGGACGGCGGCCGGGGCACTGCTGGGCACGGGGGCGCTCGGGCTGCTGCTGTTCTCCCTGGGGCGCGCACGACCGTGGCAGGCGCTGGGCGGCGGACTGGTGGTGGCCTGCGCGGCGGTCATGGTCGGCGGCGCGCTGGGCTTCCTGTTCGGGGTGCCCCGGGTGCGCACCGCCACGGGCGGCTCCGAGCCGCACGGCTCGTACGCGCCGAACACCAATCTGGAGCAGGTCTCCGACTGGCTGACCAAGGTGCTGCTCGGTGTCGGACTGACCCAGCTCGGCTCGCTCGGCGAGCGGTTGCACCAGCTCGGGACGGCCCTCGCGCCCGTCCTGGGCGGTGACGCGGACGCGGTGCCGTTCTCGGCGGCGCTGGTCCTCTACTTCCTGCTGCTCGGCTTCCTGGCCGGGTGGCTGCTGACCCGGCTGGCGCTGCCGCAGGTGCTCTCCGACGCGGATCAGGCACTGGACCTCTTCCTCGCCGGGCAGGACCGGGACCGCAAGGGCGACAAGGTCGGTGCGGAGGACCTGCGGATGCGGGCGATGCAGCACCTGGGTCTGGTGGGCACCAGTACGGAGCGGCCGGGCGACCTGCCCGGCTCGGTGCTGCCCCCCGGTCCCGCGGCCGGCCCGGAGAGCGTGGTGGCCGAGGTCCGGTCGACGGCGCGGCGCTCGGCGCTGACGGCGGACCAGGTGCGGCAGCTGTTCGCGGACGGCTCGGAGGGCCGGCGGATCCAGGCCCTCGCCCTGATGCAGGGCGATCCGGCGCTGGCCGACCTGACGAGCGTGCTGGAGGCGATCGAGCGTCCGCGTTCCGGCTTCGAGCAGTACCACGCGCTGCTGACGGCCCGCGGGCTGCTCTCCCGACTGCCGGACGGCGAGGCCCGGCGGCTGCACGAGGCGGTGGCGGGCCGGCTGATGGCCCCGGACGGGATCCCCTACGGCTCCGACCGGAGCTGGCTGGCGGAGAAGATACTGTCCCGCCTGGAGACGCCGGTCTTCCTCCCGCAGCAGGCCGGACCGGTGGAGGCCGGGGCCGCGGCAGCGGGAGCGCAGCCGGCCGCGGCGCAGCAGACCGGCACACCGTAGGCCGGGTGCCGGGGCCTGGCCCCAGGACCGGACGGACCGGGGAGGACGCCGCTACCCCGGGCGGCCCCGGGGCGGGCGGCCGACTCTCCGGAGCACCAGGACGCGCCGGCGCCGGCCGCCGCCGACCGGGGGGACGATGCGGATCTCGCTGGCGATCCGGAGCTCGCCGAGGGCGAACCGGACGGTGTCGAGACGGGCGCTGCGCCGCCCCTCGCCGTCGTACAGCGGGTGGACGTGGACCTCGCCGCCGAGGGCGGTGACCCGGACCAGTTCGGCCAGCGCGGCCAGCTGCCGGTCCGCCCCGAACAGCTCCGGGTAGGCGAAGAGCAGGAAGCCGCTGAGGGTGAGCGCGAAGGTGCCGTCCGCGAAGGGCAGCCGGGGCAGCGCGGCCGCCACGTACTGCTCGGGGTGGGCGGCGCGGTCGGCGGCGAACAGTCGGCGGGCGCGGTCCCAGCTGCGCAGGTAGCGGTCGGGCGGGCAGTGCCGGGGCGCCGGGTAGAGCTCGGGTCGGGCGGCCATCGTGGCGGCCATCACGGACCGCGCGGCCAGCGCCAGGGCGTCGATCTCGGCGGTCGGCCGGGCGTACACGGGGTCGGTGGCGATGGCCCGGCAGCCGAGCGTGCGGGCCTCGGCGACCAGTCCGGCGGCGCCGCCGGGGCAGTCCAGCAGGGGCCCGGGAAGGGCGGCGAGCCGGGCCCGGGTGAGGCCGAAGAGTCCGCAGTACTCGTCCAGCGGACGGGAGGTCACCAGGGTTCCGAACGCCGCGTGCGGGGCCGCGGACGCTGTGGCGAAGGGGCCGGCGGGCCGGGCGGCGGCGGTGCGGATCGCGGTTCGGGAGGCCATCGCGGCCATCCGAACACGGGCCGGCCCCGCCCGCATCCGGAGTGGTCCGGGGCGGGCGGGGCCGGAAGGTCACCGAGAGTGGCCGGGGGTCAGGAGGAGCGGGAAGCGCGGGCGGAGCGGGAAGCGCGGGCGGAGCGGCGCTAGGGCGAGGCGGGCGGTCAGCGGCCGAGCAGGCCCCGGGCGGCGAGCCGGTTGACGTTGGTCAGGCCGCGCACCAGCTGCGGGGTGACGAAGACGAAGAGCAGGCCGATCAGGCAGACGCCGGCGATCTGCGGCGTCGACTCGACGTAGAAGACGTGCTCGACACCGTCGCTGTCGTAGAAGTCGAACAGCTTGTAGCCGGGCCAGTCGGTGTAGGTCGGGAAGACCCAGTGGTAGACGGGGTAGAGCGCGAGCGACCAGCCCACGGTCAGGAAGACCGTCGACATCACGAGGCTGAGGATCGCCCACGGGAACATCACCACCTGGTAGAGCACGGCCTTCCAGCCGGCCGCGTCGGCGAGGCGGGCGGTGACCCCGCCCCAGACGCCGGGCCGGGTGGGCACGACCGGCTCCGGACCGGGCACGTCCAGGGCGAGCATGGTGCGCACCCGGGACCGCTCCAGCCGGCCGAAACCGCGGGCGGCCGTGGTCAGGGCGGCCAGCACCGGCAGGCCGAGGACGGTGACGAAGGTGCCGAGGCCCAGGCAGAACAGGGTGACGGCGAGGGTGAAGCCGGCCGTCACCACCGGCAGGCCGGTCAGCGTGTAGCCGAGCTCTCGGTAGAAGTAGGAGGTGAACGGGGCCCGCCAGGCGTACGGCGGCTCCTCGGTACGACGGACGACGCCGTCGTGGCGGTCGTACGCGTCGTACGCGTCGTACTCGCTGCGCTGCATGCTGTGGGTGCTCATGGCGGGGTCTCGGTCCCTCGGGTCGGTCTTCGTGCGGCGTGTCCTGCTGACTCCTCAAGCCTGCCGAAACGCCGTCGCGGCGGACATCCGGCTCCCCGGCGAACCGGAGGTGGGGTTATCCCCCCTCTCCCCGGCATCCCCCCGGCCTCCCCGTCACCGCCCCGCAGGACCGGGCCACTCCTCGGCGAGCAGGGCGTACCGGTAGGAGTCGTGCCGGCGGCCGGGGCGGTGGACGTCGTGCCGGTTCCGGCCCTCCGGCCGGAACCCGGCCCTGGCCAGGACCCGGACCGACGCCGCGTTGTCGACGTCCACCCGGGCCTCCAGCCGGTGCACGCCGAGCGCACCGAAGGCCAGGCCGCAGAGCAGCTCGGTGATCTCGCCCGCGTAGCCGAGGCCCCAGACGTCGCGGCGCAGCGCGTAGCCCAGCGACGCGGACCGGCGGTCACCGAGCCCTAGCGCGGCGTTGCCGATCGGGACGGCGTCGGCCGGGTCCTCGGCATCCGCGAGCCGGGTGACGGCGAGCCGGTAGACCGTCCGTTCCTCCTGCTGGGCCTCCTCCAGGTACTGCTCGATCTGGTCGGCGCAGTCCTCCCGGTCGCGCGCCTCGAACGGGAGGTACCGGGTGGCCTCCGGGTCACCGAAGACCGCGTACAGCGCCTCGACGTCCTCGGGGGTGTGGTGGAACTCGCGGATGGCCAGCCGGGGGCCGGTGAGTCGGACGGGCACCATGCCTGCCGACCCTACCCCCGACCAGCGGTTACGGTTCGTGGTTATGGAAGACGAAGACCTGCGGCTCGCCCCGCGCACCAAGGCCGCCGAACTGCTCGCCTGGGCGGAGACGGAGGGCCGCGCGCCGGTGCCGGAAGGCCCGCTCCGGGCAGTGCTGGCGCTGCTGGAACTGGGCGGGGGCAGGATGCACGACGGCTGGCCCGAACTGACCTCGGGCGCGGTCGAGCACCTGCTGTACGAACGCCTGCACCTGTACGTCCAGCCCGCGCCGGGGGAGGACCCGCTGGCGTACGGCGCGGCGGTGCGGCTGCTGATCGACCACCAGCGGGCGGCGCGGCGGCTGAACGCCAAGCGGCAGGAGCGGCTGCACGCGGAGGCCGAGTGGCAGGGCGAGCTGGCGACCGGGCTGCTGCGCCGGGCCGACCTGGTGACCTGGCCGCGGCTGTACACCCTGCTGCTGCGTGCCGACGGGGTGGACACCGCCGACGAGGACGCGGTCCGGTCCTGGCTGGAGGCCTTCGGCGGGCTGGCCGAGGAGGAGCGGCTGGCGGCGTTCGCGGCGCTGGAGGAGGACGGCACGCTGGACCCGGTGGACGACGGGGGCTGGGGCGGCGGGACCAGGGAGCTGGCGGTCGGGATGGCGTCGGACGGTGCGCGGCGGCTGCTGGAGCAGGGGCTGATGCAGCGCAGTTACCGGAACCTGGCGGAGCTGACCGCGTTGGGCCGGCCGATGCCGTCCGAGCTGGCCGGGGACTTCGGGGCGTTCGAGGAGGCGGCGGTCGGGGCGGCGCTGGAGCTCTCCGGCGAGTGGACGGTGCCGGGGCTGCCGTGGCTGCTGGTGGACGAGTTCCCGGAGCTGGCGGCGGAGCCCGGTCAGGCGGAGATCGACGCCTACCTGGCGGCGCTCCCGGAGGAGACGCCGGACGACCCGTCGGACCTCCGGTGGGACCACCCGTCGGACGACCCGTCGGGCGACCGGTGGGGCGACCAGTCGGACGACCGGTGGGGCGATCCGTCGGGCGAGCCGCACGGGGAAGAGTCCGGGGAGCGACCCGGGGCGTGACGGACGCGCGGGAGCCCCGGCGCGGTCCTCGAAGGACCGCGCCGGGGCTCCTCGGCGTCGAACGGATCGCAGCGCCTCGCGGGGCTGCCGGTCTGGCTCAGCGCGGCTCGGCAGGGGTCGCAGGGATCAGGGGTTGATGCCGCGCTGCTCGAACCAGCTCTCCGGGTCGACCGGGGCGCCGCCGCCGGGCCGGACCTCCAGGTGCAGGTGCGGGCCGGTGACGTTGCCGGTGGCGCCGACCTTGCCGATCTGCTGGCCGGGGACGACCTTGCCCGAGCCCTTGATGATCGAGGAGAGGTGGCAGTACCAGATCTCGGTGCCGTCGGGCAGGGTCTCGACGATCCGGTAGCCGTAGGACCCGGCCCAGCCGGCCGAGGTGATGGTGCCCTGGCCGACCGCGTAGACGGCGGTGCCCGTGTCGGCGGCGAAGTCCAGGCCGGTGTGCAGGTGGGCCCAGTAGCGGGCGCTCTGGCCGTAGTGGGCGGAGAGGCTGTAGTCGCGCACCGGCAGGTTGATGGCGGCGAGCTTGGCCTTCTCGGCCTCCTCGGCGGCGCGCTTGGCCTGCGCCTGCTGCGCGACCTGGGCGGCGCGCTTGGCCTCGGCCTCCTGGGCGGCCTGCACCCGGGCGGTCTCGTCGGCGGCGGTGCGCTGGCTGTCGGCCTGCTGCTGGATCCTGGCGGCGAGGGCGAGCCCGGGGTCGGCCGAGAGGGCGACCGGGGTCTCGTCCGGCACCTCGACGGCGGGCGCGGCGGCCGGCGTCGCGGAGGCGAAGCCGGTGGCGCCCAGGGTGGCCGCGACGGCGGTGACGCCGAGCAGCGGAGCGGTGCCGCGGGTCTGACGGGGCATCCGGTGCCGGTTGATCTCGGCGGTCTGCGGAGCGGTCTCGTCCGCCGGGCCGCCGAACAGGCCCGGGTGGGCCGCAGGGCGGGGGTGGTCGAGCAGCTGGGTACCGGCGGAGAAGCCGGACGGGTGTGCCGGGGTGTGCGTCGACGCCACGGAGGCGCGCTCCTTTCCTTCCTTCGCGCCTACCGGGTTAGCTGACGGGTTCGGAGCAGGAAGGTCTCCTACGGCTGGGCCTGGGCCCGGCCGATTCACCCCAAGGAACATGGTTCCCCGGCTCCCCGGCCTGCCCGAAGGCCGGCCGGCGGGATTAGGCGACGGCGCACGGTGCCGTCTGGTTACGGCGTTAGGGACCGCGCTGCGTTATCAAACGTTAATCCGAGAGGCCCCCGATTCCAAGCCATCTGTTGAGGACGACGGGATACGGGCCGGACACGCGCGGTCCGATGGGCGTTTTGGGACGATTGACGACAACTGACACTACCGAACGTGATAGGACGTCAACGAACGGCCCCCCATCTGAGTACCTCTACTCATGTGCGACCGGAGTCCGCGCGGCCATCCTGGCGCCATGAGCACACCGATGCAGTCACGCACCACGGCCGCGTACTACGTCCAGGCCGTCCTGTCCTTCTTCCTGTCCGCCGTCGCCCTCGCGATCGGCATCGCCTACCTCCCGGTCGGGGCCTGGACCCGGGCCTTCCTCGGCCTCGGCCTGCTCTACACCATCACCTCCGCGTTCACGCTGGCCAAGGTGGTCCGGGACCGGCAGGAGTCCACCGAGCTGGTCACCCGGGTCGACCAGGCCCGGCTGGACAAGCTGCTGGCCGAGCACGACCCGTTCAAGGTGGAGGGGGTCTGAGGCGGAGGGCGCCCCGGCGCCTCCGCCGGGAGCGGCCACCGGGCCGGCCGCCGGACCGGTCGTCACGCCCGGCCGCCGCGCCCGACCCCCTCGAAAGCTGGTCATAGCTTGACGGCTAAGGCTATTAGCCTTAGCTTTATGGCTATCGGCGCAGTCGCCGACGACCCGAACCCGCGCGGCAAGCCCGCCCGCGGCGGACCGAGGAGGCCCACCATGACCGGCACCGCCCCCGTCACCCGCTACCTCGACCTCCCCGGCGGCCGACTCGCCTTCGACGACTCCGGCCACGGCGACGGCGTCCCCGTCGTCCTGCTCCCCGGCATGCTCGACAGCCGGGCCGCCTACCGGCACCTGCGCCCGCTGCTGACCGCCGCCGGCCGCCGGGTGATCACCATGGACCTGCGGGGCTTCGGCGAGTGCTCGATCACCTGGGACGACTACTCGCCCGCCGCGATCGCCCGCGACGTCCTCGCCCTGCTCGACCACCTCGGCATCGAGCGGGCCGCCCTGGCGGGCAGCTCGTACACCGGCGCCACCGTGGTCAGGGCCGCCGGGGACGCGCCGGAGCGGGTCGCCGGGATCGTCCTGCTGGACGCCTTCGTCGAGAACCCGCCGCCGAACGCCCTGCAGCGCGCGGTGGTCGGCGCGATGGGCGCCCTCCTCGTCCACTCGCCGGCCTTCTGGGGCCTGTACCAGCGGAGGTTCGCCTACCCGACCGCCAAGCCGGCCGACCACGACGCCTACGTCGACGGGCTGGTCGCCGCGATGCGCGCCCCCGGCCGGAAGACCGCCACCCGCGGCTACGTCCGCGGGGACTCCGCGCCCACCGGCTGGACCTCCGCCGTGCGGTGCCCGGCCCTGGTCGTGATGGGCTCCAAGGACCCCGACTTCTCGAAGCCGGAACTGGTCGCCGACCGACAGGCCGCCGCGCTCGACGCGCGGAAGGTGATGATCGAGGGCGCCGGGCACTACCCGATGGCCGACCACCCGCAGGCCACCGCCGACGCCCTGCTGCCCTTCCTCGCCGCCCTGGCCTGAGCCGCCCACGGGGCCCGGCTCCCCCCGGGCCCGAAACCGCGCAGCCCGGCCCTGAGCGGCTCCGCGCGGCCCTGAGCGGCCGTACGCGCCCCTCGCAGCCCCAGCCACCACCGAAGCACCCTGGAGAACCGCCGTGCCCCGAGTCGGTCTGACCCCCGAGCAGGTCGTCGACCACGCCATCGCCCTCGTCGACGAGCAGGGCCCCGAAGCCCTCACCCTGGCCGCCGTCGCCGGGCGCGCCGGCGTCGCCACCCCCTCGCTGTACAAGCACGTCAGCGGCGGCCTCGCCGAGCTGCGCCGGCTGGTCGCGGTCCGGGTGACCGGAGAACTGGCCGACCGGCTGGCCGAGGCCGCCGTCGGACGCGGCGGGGACGACGCCGTCGCCGCCGTCCTGCGCGCCTACCACGCGTACGCCACCGAGCACCCGCACCGGTACGGCGCCCTGCCGCAGGCGCCGCAGCCGGACGAGGACCTCGCTGCGGCGGCGGCCCGGCTGGTCGGAGTCATCGTCGCGGTGCTGCGCGCGTACGGGCTGGAGGGCTCCGAGGCGATCCACGCGGCCCGGACCTTCCGCTCGCTGGCCCACGGCTTCGCGGCGCTCTCGATCGGCGGCGGCTTCCGGCTCGCCGAGGACCTGGAGGACACCCAGGACCGGATGATCACCGTGCTGACGGCCGGACTGCACGGCTGGCCCCGGCCCTGAGGGCCCCCGGGCCCGGGCGCGTCCCGGCGCGTCCCGGTGCTCGGGCCCCGGCCCACGAGCCCCGCGCCCGGCGCCGTGCGGGAGGGACGACCTGCGGCGGCGAGAAGGGGGCGGGGCCGCAGTCCACGGACGGAGAACGACGGAAGGGCCCGGAGCGGGGGATGCTCCGGGCCCTTCGGTGCTGTGGGGCTAACAGGACTTGAACCTGTGGCCTCTTCCTTATCAGGGAAGCGCTCTAACCGTCTGAGCTATAGCCCCGTGCTGCACGGAGAAGGGTACCGGACCGGAAGGGGGTGCCACGCCACCGGCCGCCCCGCGGGCGGTTCCGAACGGACAAACGGGATCAATCGACCATCAGGGGTTAGATTGGCCCGGCCGGCGGACGGCCGTCCGGAAGGGCCGTCCACCGGCGACGCAGGGCGGGCACCCCCGACGGCCGGACCCCGACTCCGGTACGCCGTCCGGGCTATCGCTCGCCAGCACTGGAAATAAGGTATTAAGAATTGACTGGCTCATAAGGAACCGGAAAGGCCGGAAATCCCGTGGACCCGCGCAGCAGCCCCACCGCGCGCAGTGCCATGCGCTGTGTCCGCTTATTGCTCGGCTGCACCAGCGCCGCCGAACTGCTCGGAACCGTTCTCGCCGAGGGGCCGGGCTGGATCACCGGCGAGGGTTCCGCGCTCTACCTGCTGGACTCCACCGGAATGCTCCGGCTCACCGCCTCCCACGGCCTCCCCGACTGGGCCCACGAGCGCTACGGCGTCGTCGATCCGGCCGGTGACCTCCCCGCCGCGACAGCGCTCCGGCTGCGCCGGCCGTACCTCCTCAGCCCCGAGCGCACCAGCGTCGACTACCCCAATCGGAACGCCGGGATGGGCACCGGAATGGTCGCCGTCATCGCCCTGCCGATGGTCGTCGACGAACAACCGGTGGGCGTGCTCGCCCTCGCCCTCGCCCACCGGGGCACCGTCCCCCGACGCGACCTGGACGTGCTGGAGACCCTCGGCGACGCCTGCGCCCACCGGCTCGCCCACCTGCTCGACCACGCACACCCCGAACGCCGGGCCCGGACCGACCGGGGCGCACCCGCCGCGCCGGGCGGGTCGGCCGGGTCGCACGGGTCGGCCGGACGGCGCGGGCCGGGCGGTGTGCGCCCCGGGCCGGATCCCGACGGCACCGGTCCGGCCTCCGCACCGGGCCACCCGATGCTCTCGCTCGCCCTCCGGGCCGCCGGACACGGCGCCTTCGAGCGCGACCTGGTCACCGGCGAGACCTACTGGGACGCCCACGCCCACCGGCTGGTCGGCCGACCCGCACCGGACGGGAGCGGGCCGGCCACCGCACCGGACCTCGACCTGCTCGTCCACCCCGAGGACCTGCCCGACGTCCAGGCCGCGCTCGCCGAGGCGCTCGCCACCGGCGGTCCGTACCGGATCCGCTACCGGGTACCGCGCCGGGGCGGCAGCGGAGTGATCCGGATCGAGGAGACCGGGGAGGTGATGCTGGACGTGCACCGCCGGCCGGTCCGGATCGCCGGGCTGCTCGCCGACCGCGACCACGGCCGCGCGCCCGAGGAGCGCCCGGCCGCCCCGGAGAGCGGCACCCCGGCCGTCGGAGCCCGCTCCGCGCTGCTGCTGGCCCTGACCCGGGCCCTCTCCCGGGCGGTCACCGTCCGGGACGTGACCACGACGGTCACCGATGTCGCCCGGCCGGCCTTCGGCGCCGCCGGCATCGTGCTCGACCTGGTCGACGAAGGGCGGCTGCTGCCCGTCTCGCACACCGTCTACGGCGGTGCGCGGCGTACCGAGCTGACCCGGCTGGCCGACCTCTCGGAGGGGGTGATGCAGCGCGCCCTGGCCCGCTCCGCACCCCTGTTCAGCGAGCCCGGCCGGACCGCGCGGGGCCCGGGCGGGCCCGGGCGAGGGGAGTCGGCGGAGGCGGAGAACGGGGACGGGCAGGACCCGGACGGCCAGGTCACGGACAGGCAGGGCGGGGACGGGCAGGGCGGGGACGGCAGCACCGGGAACGGGCCGCTCGCCCCGGCGGCCTGGGCGGTGCTGCCGCTGATCGCCTCCGGCCGGCAGGTCGGCTCCTGCCTGATCACCTTCGCCACCGAACGCGCCTTCGGCCGCGAGGACCGCACCCTCTACTCGGCGTTCGCCGGCATCCTCGCCCAGTCGCTGGAACGCGCCCGGCTCTACGACACCCACCACCACCGGGCCACCGAGCTGCAACGCGCGATGCTGCCGCGTTCGCTGCCCCGGCTGCCCGGGATCGCCAGCGCCGCCCGCTACCTGCCGAGCACCGAGGGCATGCAGATCGGCGGCGACTGGTACGACCTGCTGCGGCTGCCGGAGGGCCGGATCGGCCTGGTGATCGGTGACGTCCAGGGCCACAACGCCGAGGCGACGGCCGTGATGGGGCAGCTGCGCAGCGGTCTCCGCGCGTACGCCACGGACGGGCACGACCCGGCCGCCACGCTGTCCCGGACCAGCCGGCTGCTCACCGAGCTGGACACCGACCTGTTCGCCACCTGCCTCTACCTCACGCTCGATCCGGCCGACGGCACGCTGCGGGCGGCCCGCGCCGGGCACCCGGCCCCGGTCCGGATCGCCGAGAACGCCCGGGCGGTGGAGCTGGAACTGCCCGGCGGGCCGCCCCTGGGCGTCGACCCGGACGCGCCCTACCCGCTGGTGGTGGAGCACCTGGCGCCCGGCGAGACGCTGCTCGCCTACACCGACGGCCTGGTGGAGGACCGGGAGGAGGACTACGACGAGTCGGTGCACCGGATGCTCGGCGGGCTGGAGCTGTGGGCGCGCAACACCGGTCCGGTCCGGGTCGGGCCGGGGCCGGCGCTGGAGCGGCTGGCCGATCTGCTCACGTTGAACGTGACCGAACGCCGCTCCCGTCCGGACGACGTCGCCCTCCTGTTGCTGCACCGCTTGTCATCAGGGCAATAAGGCCCTTGCACGGGCGCGGACGAAGTGTTCGGTGACCGTCCGGTCGGGCCCGAAGAACGGTGGATCGGCGTGCTATTGACGGGATATCGACGAGTTCTGGTCACTTGGCGAGATCCGTTCACACCTTCGTAGGATCATCACCCTAGAATTCGCGGCGTGACGATGACTCAGTGGTGCGCAACGGCAACCGGCGTACTCGCCGCCCTCGCCCTCGTGGCCGCCGCCCGCTATCGCGCGGTCTCCGCCACCCAGCGCCGTCGGGTCACCCAGCAGCAGCGCGAGATCGACCGCCTCAAGGAACAGCTCACCGGCGAACTGAGCCGCCGCGGCGCCGAACTGGCCGCCGTCCAGCAGGAACAGGAGCTCAACGCCTCCACCCAGCGGGCGTTCCTCAGCGTGGCCCGCCGGATCCTCGTGATGGCGCACGACCAGCAGGCCCTGCTGGACGAGATGGAGCGCACCCACGACGATCCGGCCCTGCTGGAGGGCCTGCTCAAGGCGGACCACGCCGCCGCCCAACAGGCACGACTGGCCCAGACCCTGGCCGTGCTCTGCGGCGCCCGGGCCGGCCGGCACTGGCCCGAGCCGGTCACGCTGGAGGACGTGGTGCGCGGTGCGCAGTCGCGGATCCTGCCCTTCCAGCGGGTGGTGGTCCGCAGCCGGATCGAGACCGCCGTGGTCGGGGCCGCCGCCGAGGCGCTGATCCACGCCGTCGCCGAGCTGCTGGACAACGCCACCCGCTACTCCCCGCCCAGCACCCAGGTGTTCGTCACCCTGATGCCCGTGCACAACGGCGCCGTGATCGAGATCGACGACGGCGGCGTCGGCATGCCCGAGCAGGCCGTCTCCAAGGCGGCCGCCGCGCTGGGCGGCGGGCCCGCGATCGAGGTCTCCCGCCTCGGAGAGGTCCCGCAGCTCGGGCTGGCGGCGGTCGGCCGGCTCTCCGAGCAGTACGGGTTCCGGGTCACCCTCAGCTCCGCGCCCTCGCCGTACGGCGGGGTGCGGGTCGTCGTGCTGCTGCCGAACGCGCTGCTCACCGAACCGCTGCCGTCGGCCGTGCCCGGCCTCGGCACGGACGACGCCGTGTTCGGCCACGGTCCGCGCCGGTCCGCCGCTCCCCGGTCGGGCTCCCCCGCGCCCGGCCGGTCCCCGGCACACGGCCCCCAGGGCACGCACGGGCCGCAGGGTCCGTACGGATCGCCCGACGCGCACGGCGCGCACGGGTTCCCGGGCGTTCACGGATCGCCCGGCGCGTACGGGCGGCCGGACGGGTACGGGCAGCAGGGCGCGTTCGGAGCACCGGGCGCCTACGGGCAGCAGGGCCCGACCGGGCCACAGTCCGCGCAGGACCCGTACGGGTACCCGGCACCCTCCGAGTACCCGCCGCTGTACCCCCCGGCGACCGGCTACCCGCCGGTGGCCGGCACGCCGGGAGCACCCGGCATCCCCTCGGCCGACACCCCGTCGGCCGACCGGCCCGCCGAGGCCGGCGCCACGCCGCCGCCGCTGCCCCGCCGGAGCCACCGGCGCGACCGGGCCAACCGGCACGCCGCGTCCGCCGCTCCGACCCCGCCGGCCGCTCCGCCGTACCGCTCGGCCCAGCAGGCGCAGACGTTCATGGCGATGTTCCAGGCCGGCACGGCCAGCGGCCGCTCGGCCGTCCAGGCCCAGGCCCACTCCCCGGGCCACCCCCAGGGCCACCCTCAGGGCGACGATCGGGCCCACTCCCCGGGCCACGGCCAGAACCCCGGCCGGTCGCACGCCCCGCACGACCCTTCCCTTCCCGCTTCCCCCCAGCTTCCCCAGCGCTCCGGAGAGTTCCATGACCACCACCCCTGACCTCGGCTGGCTCCTCGCCGACATCGTCTCCGTCCCCGAGGTCCAGCACGCCGTCGTGGTGTCCAACGACGGCCTGGAGATCGGACGCAGCGAGGGCATCGTGCGCGAGGACGCCGAACGACTCGCCGCCGCCTGCTCCGGCCTCCAGTCACTGGCCCGCGGCGTCGCCCAGGGCTTCGGCGGCCACGGCAGCGCGACCCGCCAGATCATCATCGAGTACGGCGGCGGCTACCTCTTCATCGTCGCCGCCGGCGCCGGTGCCCACCTGGCCGTGGTGACCGCCGAGGCGGTGGACGCCGGGCTGGTCGCCTACCAGATGCAGGTCCTGGTCGAGCGGATCGGATCCCACCTCACGAGTCCGCCGCGCGCCGACCTCGCGGCGGAGGGGCTGCGGTGAACGGGCCGGTCCGGCCCTACGTCATCACCGGCGGCCGCAGCCGTCCCACCAGGACCGCGCTGGCCGTCGAGAGCCTGGTCACCGCCTTACCCGACCGGCCCGCACTGCCCGAGGACGCGCTGCTCAACCGCGAGCACCAGCGGATCCTGGACCTCTGCCGCAGCCTGCTCTCGATCGCCGAGGTGGCCGCCTACCTGGGCCTGCCGCTCGGTGTCGTCAAGGTCCTGGTCGGCGACCTCTGGGACCTCGGCGCCGTCCAGGTGCTCCCGCCCGTCCCGCAGGCCGAACGCCTGCCCACAACCCTCCTGGAAGAGGTACTCGTTGGCCTCCGCCAACTCCGCTGACGCCCTCGCCGGCGCGTCCGCCGACCGCCCCGCCGAACCCCGGTACCTGCCGCCGTCCGTCCAGGGCGCCGTCAAGATCCTCGTCACCGGCCCGTTCGGGGTGGGCAAGACCACCCTGGTCGGCTCGCTCAGCGAGATCACCCCGCTGCGCACCGAGGAGACCATGACCGCCGCCAGCAGCGGGGTCGACGACCTCACCGGGCGCAGCGAGAAGACCACCACCACGGTCGCGCTGGACTTCGGCCGGATCACGCTCAACGCCCGGCTCGCCCTCTACCTCTTCGGCACGCCGGGCCAGCAGCGGTTCTGGCCGCTCTGGGACGACCTGTCGCGCGGCGCGCTCGGCGCCATCGCCATGGTGGACCTGCGCCGCCCGGACGAGAGCTTCGAGGTGCTCGGCCGGCTGGAGGAACAACGGATCCCGTTCGCGGTGGCCGTCAACACCTTCCCGGACACCCCGAGTTACCCGGAGGAGGAGCTGCGGTCGGCACTGGACCTGCTGCCCGAGGCGCCGATCCTGTACTGCGACGCACGGGACCGGCGGGCCTCGTACGACCTGCTGATCGACTTCGTCGACCACCTGCACTCCACGGCCGTACTGGAGCTCCAGCGATGACGACCCCCGAGCCCGGTACCGCGCTTCCGCCGCCCGGCTGCCCCGCGCACGCGGGCGGCCCACCGTCCGGCGGGCTCCCCGGCGGGCTGCCGGTCGGAGTGCCGCTCACCCCGCTGTACGGCACGGCCGTCGCGGACGACCCGCACGGTCTGTACACCCGGCTGCGCGCCCAGTACGGCCCGGTCGCGCCGATCGAGCTGGAGCCCGGCGTCGAGGCCTGGCTGGTCGTCGGCTACCCCGAGCTGCTCGAACTCACCCGCAACGAGGCGCTGTTCTCCAAGGACTCGCGCCGCTGGCGGGTCCCCGCCGAGGGCCGGCTGGCCCCCGACTCCCGGCTCCAGCCGATGACCGCCTGGCGCCCCACCCTGCTCAACCTGGACGGCGCCGAGCACCAGCGGCTGCGCGCCGCCGTGGCCGACACGCTCGCCCAGATCGACCACCGGCAGCTGCGCGAGACCACCGAGACCGCCGCCGACGCGCTGATCGACAGCTGGGGCCCGGACGGCACCGCCGACCTGGTCGCCCAGTACGCGCGCCGGCTGCCGCTGCTCGTCTTCACCCAACTGCTCGGGCTGGCCGCCGAAACCGGCCAGCACCTGATCCAGCTGATCAGCCACATCGCCGACAGCGGCGCCGAGTCGGTGCGCGCCAACGCCGAGTTCCAGGCGATCCTGGTCGACCTGGTCCGCCTCCGCCGGACCACGCCCAGTGCCGACCTCACCTCCTGGCTGCTGGCCCACCCGGCCGGGCTGACCGACGAGGAGGCGGTGCACCACCTGGTCGTGATGATGGTCGCCGGCAACGAGACCACCATCTGCTGGACCGGCAACACGCTGCGGCTGCTGCTGACCGACCGCCGGTTCCGGGCCACCCTCACCGGCGGGCGGCTGACCGTCGCCGACGCGCTGGAGGAGGTGCTCTGGCGCGACCCGCCGACGCAGAACTTCCCCGGCCGGTGGGCCACCGGCGACACCGTCCTCGGCGGCCAGTACATCAGCCGCGGCGACATGCTCGTCCTGGGGCTGGCCGCCGCCAACGCCGACCCGGCCGCCCAGGGCACCGGCACGCCCGGGCACGGCGCGCTGGGCGGCAACCGGGCCCACCTGGCCTGGGGCGCCGGCAAGCACGTCTGCCCGGCCCAGCAGCCTGCCCGGATCATCGTCGAAACCGCCGTCGAGACCCTGCTCCACCGCCTTCCGGACCTCCAACTGGCCGTACCGCCGAGCGAGCTGGCCTGGCGTCCGTCGCCCTGGTCGCGCGCCCTGGTCAGCCTGCCGGTGCTCTACAGCGCCTTCACCCCGCCCCGACCGCAAGCCCCCGAGAGGCCCGCCGCATGGACACCGCCGCAGCCGCCGAGCACGACCGACCCGGCCACGGAGCCGTCCCCCTCCGAGGGGGGTCCGACACCGGGGCAGGCGCGCCCGTCCGGCCCGACCCCGTCCGGCTCGACCCCTTCGGACGGGACCAGCACGGGGAGAACCTCCGGCTCCGGGAAGCCGGCCCGGCGGTCCTGGTGGAGCTCCCTGGCGGGGTGGTGGTCTGGGCAGTGACCCATCACGACACCCTCCAGGAGCTGCTTGCCGACCCGCGCGTCGGCAAGAACCCGCAGCTGTGGACGGTGTTCCGGGAGGGCCGGCTGCCCGAGGGGTGGCCGCTGATCAACTTCGTCACCGTCCCCGGCATGATCACCACGGACGGCGACGACCACCGGCGGCTGCGCGGCCTGGTCACCCAGGCGTTCACCCCGCGCCGGGTCGCCGCGCTGCAACCCGCCATCGAGGCCCGGACCGTCGCCCTGCTCGACCGGATAGCCGGCCTGGAGGGCGAGTTCGACCTGCGCGAGCACTTCGCCTACCCGCTGCCCATGCAGGTGATCGGCGAGCTGCTCGGCCTGCCGCCCAAGCAGCAGGACGAGCTGCACGAGCTCTCCGACACCCTGGTCTCCAGCTCGGCCACCCCCGAGGCCGCGGTCGCCGCCCAGCGGGCGCTGTTCGCCCTGCTCGCCTCCGTGGTCGCCGCCAAGCGGGCCGAACCGGGCGACGACCTCACCACCGACCTGATCGCCGCGCGCGAGGACACCGACCGGCTCAGCGAACAGGAGCTGGTCGGCACCCTGCTGCTGATGCTGGTGGCCGGCCACGAGACGACGCTCAACCTGATCACCAACGCCGTCCGGGCGCTGCTCGCCCACCCCGACCAGCTGGAGCTGGTGCTGAACGGCACCGCGTCCTGGTCCGCGGTGGTGGAGGAGACGCTGCGGTACGACTCGCCGGTCGGCCAGTTCCCGCTCCGGTACGCGGTCGAGGACATCCCGGTCGGGGACGCCGTGATCCGGCGCGGGGACGCTCTGCTCGCCTCGTACGCCGCCGCCGGACGGGACTCCGGGCACTACGAGGAGGCCGACCGCTTCGACCTCACCCGCAAGCCGAACCGGCACCTGTCGTTCGGCCACGGCCCGCACTTCTGCCTCGGCTCCGGGCTCGCCCGGATGGAGGCGGAGACGGCGCTGCGGTCGCTGTTCGCGCGGTACCCCGAGCTGGCGCTCGCGCAGGGCCCGGCGCCGGAGCCGATCGGGTCCTTCGTCAGCAACAGCGTGCGGACGCTGCGGGTGACCGTCTGACCCTGCGGAAGTGACCGCGGGGCGGCCGGGTCGTTGGGGGTTCCATGAAGAAACTCGCCACCCTGGCCGCCCTCACCATGGCCGGTCTCGCCGCCGCCGTCCCGGCCGCCTCCGCCGCCACCTCCACCGCGGCCTCCCCGGACGCCCTCGGCGGACTCTCCAACGGGCTCACCCTCTCCCCTGCCGACCTCCTCCTTCACGAGGCGAAGGACCTGCCGCTGGTCGGCCACGCCGCCGGCGAGGTCGAGGCCATCGGCACCAACCAGATGACCCACCCCGGCCTCAGCGGCCAGATCGGCCACGGTCTGTGAGACCGGCCGGCGGACGGCCCGCGGGCCGTCCGCTGAACCGGCCGGCCGGTGCGACAGACCGGTTCCGCACGGTCGCACCGGCCGGTCCTGAGCCGGCTCACTCGGCGGGGGCGCTCAGCTCCTGCAACTCCTGGTAGCCCAGTCCGCCGTCGAGCGCGGTGTACGTGCCCTCCGCGTACACCTCCTCGGCGGCGCGGCGCACCGCCGCGTACGCCGCCCGGGCCAGACCCGGCCCCAGGCTGACCCGGGCCACCCCCAGCCGCGCCAGCTCCGGCACGGACGGCGAGCCCGGCCCGGCCAGCACGTTGAGCGGCGCCGGGACGGCCTTCACCAGCGCGGCGATCACCTCCGGGTCGGCCACGCCGGGCACGAACACCCCGTCGGCGCCCGCCTCGACGTACGCGCGCAGCCGGGCGACCGCCTCGTCGAACCGCCCCTCCGGGTCTCCGAGGCCGAGCAGGAAGACGTCGGTCCGGCCGTTGACGAAGAGGTCCACGCCGGCCGCGACCGCCGCCGCGCGGGCCGCCGCGATCCGCTCGGCCGCCTCGGCCACGGGCCGCCGGCCGTCCTCCAGGTTCACCCCCACCGCCCCGGTGGCGAGGAGCCCCGCGACCGTCCCGCCCACCCCGGCGGCCGTCTCCGCGAACCCGCTCTCCAGGTCGGCGGTGACCGGCAGGCCGACCGCGCGGACGATCAGCGCCGTCTGGGCCAGCACCTCGCCCCGGTCGGCGGCGTCGCCGTCCGCGCTGCCGAGCGTCCAGCTGACGCTCGCACTGGCCGTCGCCACGGCGCGCGCCCCGGCGGCGGCGACCAGTCGGGCGCTCGCCGCGTCCCAGACGTTGGCGAGCACCAACGGGTCACCGGGGCGGTGGAGTTCGCGGAGGATCCGGGCCTTGGCCTGCTGCTGTGCCGTCATGGTCGGGAACCCTACTTCGTGGCCGGGCTGAGCCGGGAGGTGACACCGATCCGGTTCCAGGAGTTGATGGTGATGATCAGTGCGATCAGCTGCGCCAGCTCGGCCGGCTCGAACTGCGCGGCGGCCTCCTGGTACACGGCGTCCGGCACGTGGCCCTGGGTGAGCAGCGTGACCGACTCGGTCAGCGCGAGCGCGGCCCGCTCCCGGGCGGTGAACCACGGCGTCTCGCGCCAGGCGGGGAGGGAGAGCAGCCGGTGGTCCCGCTCGCCGTTCTTCAGGGCGTCGGTGGAGTGCATGTCGATGCAGAACGCACACCCGTTGATCATCGAGGCGTGCACCTTGACCAACTCGGCGAGGACCGGGTCCACGCCCTGCCGGGCGGCGCGCTCCACCGCGAACATCGCCCTGTAGAAGTCGGGCGCCAGGTCGGGAAGGGAGATCCGCTGCTCGGGGGCGGGGACGGGGGTGTCGGCCGAGGTCTCGTTCGTCGTCATGCCTGCCAGCCTAGGGGCCGGGTGGCCTGCCCTACTGGTGCGTTCGGGCCCGGGAATCGTGGGCCACTTCGGGGGTACGCCGGGCCCCGGCCCGCCGCGGCCGTGGTGCGCGGAGTCTGGCACGACCGGGCTTCCGACGGAAGTCCCCGGACGCCCGGTCGGTGGCCGTGGCCGTGCGCCCGGGCGCCCCTCCGGTGCCTCGTCGGTGCGTCTCCGCTCGCCTCCGGTGTGGCTCCGGTCGCCCCTCCGGACGCGAACGGGCGTGCGAGGATCGCAGGGTGGGGCGGTACCGGTGGGATCCCGGCGCCGCCCGGTGCGGACGAGGTCAGGGGGACAGAACGTGTGTACGGCGTTCGTGAGCATCGAGCCGTCGTCGGCGGTACCGGTGCTGGTGCTGGCGGTGCGGGACGAGTACGCCGGCCGGCGGTGGGCGCCGCCCGGCCGCCACTGGCCCGCACAGCCCTCCGCGGTCGGCGGGCTCGACCTCGTCGCGGGCGGCACCTGGCTGGCGGTCGGCTCCGCCGGGGCGGGCGGGGAAGCCGTCGCGGCCTGCCTGCTGAACGGCTTCGGCACCCTGGCCCCCGCGCAGGCCCGGCAGTCGCGCGGCGAACTGCCGCTGCTCGCCGTCCGGGGCGGCCGGCTCGACCGGCTGGACCTCGACCGGTACGACCCCTTCCACCTGGTGGTGGCACGGGCCGGCGGCGTGCGCGTCCTGAGCTGGGGCGGCAGCGGCAGCCGGCTCGCGGAACTGGACCTGCCCACCGGCCTGAGCGTCGTGCTCAACGACGGCCCCGAGGGGATGGCGGAGAACCGGACCGCCTCCGAGCGGATCCGCTCGCTGATGGGTGCCCGGGCCGCCCGCTTCCGCGCCCGCTTCGAGACGGCCACCCGCCCGGAGCCGCTCCCCGAGGTCGTGTCGACCGGCGAGGCGTGGGGCGCGTGGCTGCCGATCGTCGCCGGGGACGGACTGCCGCTGGACGACCCGGCTGCGCTGGTCCAGCGCCGCGAGTTCGGCGACGGCCGGATCTGGGGCTCGTCGTCGATATCCCTGCTGGCCTTCGGCCCGGCGGGCGTCCGCTACGACTTCGGCCCGGCACCGGTGGAGGGCGACGGCGACTGGCGCCGGGTGGAGGCGGCCTGACGGCCTGCCTCCACCCCGCCGGGAAAGCCGGCGACCGGCGCCGAGCGGCGTTCACGTGCTGTACCGGGCGCTCACCCCTCGGCGCGGGCCTGGAGCCAGCGCTTCGCGACGGTCTCGCTGACGTAGTACCAGTACTCCGTCGCGCGGTCCTCGTCCTCGCTCGCGATCTCCGACCACCACATCGGCCAGAACTCCCGCTCGTAGTGGGCCTTCAGGACCCGACTGAAGCCCGACAGCGACCCGCGGAGCCGGGTGCGGTCGAGGCCGAGCGCGGCGACCAGCGCCCCGTAGCTCACCTTCACGCCCGGCTGCTCCGCGAGGATGTCGAGGATCGCGACGACCACCTGAACGGAGTCGCGACGGTCGCTGATCAGGGCGCGGAGGTCTTCCACGGCCCACTCGTCACGGCGCCGCTGGTGCTCGCCCTGGGGGTCCCTCGACGTGGGCCCCGTCCCGCCGGCCGGGGCTGCGGTCGGGGCTGTGGTCGCCCCGCTGCGCTCGGCGATGAAGGCGTAGACGGCCGGCACGAGATGGGCCGGCACCGGCACCGACACGTACGCCGGGTTCTCCTGGGTCATGACGTTCCTCCCCTTGCTACTGCCGCTCCGTGCGGCGACATGCCTGATCATGGCATGTCGTCAGCAGCGGTGTCCAGCCACTAAAGCTCCTTAATAAGCATGAACACCCTTCAAGGGGCTTGGAGGGGTATCAGGGGACGCGGAACTCCTGGGACTTGTTGCCCGGGGTGCACACCGTCATGGTGAGCTGCGCACCGGCGCCGTTGTCGGTCAGGCAGTTCTGGCCCATGTAGTCCTTCAGGTAGAAGGCGCCGGAGGTGGTCGCGGGGGTGACCGTCCAGTTGGTCATGAAGCTGAAGCCGTTGGAGAGGACCACCTTGCCGTCCATGTCCTGCACGAGCGGCGGGGCGCTCAGCTTGCACGGGTTGAACTGGTGCCAGCTGCTCGGAACGGTGTGCACCCAGCCGTAGGCGCTCGCGCCTCCCATCACCACGGCCTGGCCGCCCGCCAGGCTGTCCTGGGAGAGACCGACGCGCAGGCCGTCCCCGACATTGGTGAGGTAGCCCCAGTTGGTGCCGCCGCATCCGGCGGGGACGGCGGCCGGAGGCTGGGCCGACGGGGAGGCGGCGGGGGCCGACGGCCGCGGAAGAGCCGGGGGCGGGGCGGTGGCGCCCGAGGGCACGGGCGGAGCGGTGACGGCCGACGGCAGGGGCGGTGCGGCGGGCCCCGTGCCGCCCGGCGCGGTGGCGGCGGGCGGCTGCTGCGGCGCGGTGGTCCGGGCGGGCCCCGTGGCGGACTTCGACGGGCCGGTGGCGGGCGGCAGCGCCGTCTCCGTCCCCGACGGGGTGCCGGACGGCGCCGCGGTGGGCTGCACGGTGGCGGGGAGCGGCGCGGCCGGGACGGTCGCGGTGACGGTCACCGCCACCGGCGGGGCGGAGCCCGGCGTCTGCGCCTCCGAGGTGAACGGCGCCTTGTCGATGAGCAACACGGTGGCCGTCCCCACCGAGATCACCAGCGGGAGCACGATCGGCACCAGGAAGCCGCGCCGCCGGCTGCGGGGAACGGGTTCGGTGGCCGCGCGGGACACGACCTCGCCGACCACGGCGGGGGGCGCGGCGAGGGGCGCGGCGGGTACGGCCGGGGGCGTGACCGGTGACGCGACTGCCCCCGGAGCCACCGCCGCGCGGGCAGCCTCCGCCATGGCCGCCGCGTCGGCGAAACGGTCCCCCGGTTGCTTGGCCAGCGCCGTCGTGACGATCGCCCGCACCGCCGCCGGTATCGACTCCGGCAGCGCCGGCACCGGCTCGCGCAGGTGCTTGAGCGCCACCTCCAGCACGCTCTCGCCCGTGAACGGCGGCCTGCCGGTGAGCAGTTCGTAGCAGACCACGCCGACCGCGTAGAGGTCCGCGGCGGGCGTGATCTCCTTGCCCTCGGCCTGCTCGGGAGCCATGTAGAGGGCGGTGCCGATCACCGCGTGCGAGGCCGTGAGCCTGGTCCCGGCGGTGGCGCGGGCGATGCCGAAGTCGGTGACCGTCACCCGGTCGTCGTCCCGGACCATCAGGTTGGACGGCTTCACGTCGCGGTGCACGATGTCCCGCCGGTGCGCGGCGTGCAGGGCGTCCAGCGCGGCGGCCAGCAGACCGAGCGCGCGGTCCGGCGGGAGCACCCCGTCCTCGGCGAGCACCTTGTCCAGCGGACGGCCGTCGATCAGCTCCATGACGATGTAGGCGGCGCGCTCGCCGTCCTCGTCGGGGCCTTCCTCGCCGTAGTCGTGCACGTCCACGACGCCGGGGTGGCTCAGGGCGGCGAGCAGCTGGGCCTCACGGCGGAAGCGCCGGGCGAAGGTGCCGTCCTCCAGCAGCGCCGCGTGGAGGATCTTCACCGCGACCTGCCGCCCCAGCACCGCGTCGTCGGCCTGCCAGACGGACCCCATCCCGCCGCCGCCTATCCGCGCGGTCAGCGTGTAGCGACCCCCGAGCACGGTCCCCCGACCACTCATCCCCAGCCCCTCCGTCGGACGCGACCGAACGCGTCGGCAGGCGAACAGTCTGCCACGCCCCCTCGCACCCACTGTCGAGCCTCCCGCCCCGTCGCCACAAGGGGGTTGAGCAGCGACGGAGCCCGCCGCGACCCGACTCGTCCGGCCCGCAGCCCCGCATCCCCCCGGCGGCGGAGCGGCGGGCTCAACCTCGCGTCCAGGTCCGCCCGCCGCGGCATCCCGCCGTGCCGCCTGCCGCCGGGCGGACCCAGGGGCGGCGACACGGCCCCAGGGGGCGCGGAAATCCGTTTCGGGCACGGCGCCGGCGCCTCTACGGTGGCGCGGTGATGACTCAGGTGATCGTTCTCAACGGTGGTTCCAGCTCGGGGAAGTCCGGGATCATCAGGTGTCTCCAGGCAGTCCTGCCGGACCCGTGGCTGGCCCTCGGGACGGACACGCTGGTCGAGGCGATGCCGATGTCGATGCAGACGGCGGACGGCGGGATCGAGTTCGCTCCGGACGGGGCCGTGATCGTCGGGCCGGAGTTCCGGACGCTGGAACCGGCCTGGATCGAGGGGATCGCCGCAATGGCCCGCGCGGGTGCCCGGGTCGTCGTCGACGAGGTCTTCCTCGGCGGAGCGGACTCGCAGCAGCGGTGGCGGACGGCCCTGAGCGGGTTGCGGGTGCTGTGGGTCGGCGTCCGGTGTGACGGCGCGGTCGCCGCGGGGCGGGAGGTCGCACGGGGCGATCGGACCATCGGCATGGCCGTGTCCCAGGCGGAGGTGGTCCACCAGGGCGTGACCTACGACCTGGAGGTGGACACCACCCGGGCCGAGTCGATGGAGTGCGCACGGACCATCGCCGCACGCGTGGAGTGACCGAGGGCCCTGCTGTCCGACGCGGTGACGCAGCGGGCGAACGAGCCGGGCCGGAAGGCGCCCTGCACAGGAGGTCGGAGGGGCCGAAGTCCCGTGCGGGGAGGGTCAGCGTCGGCGGGTGGCCCAGTGGCGCTCGATCGCCCGGCCGAGGGTGGAGTTGACGAGGAGGGTGCCTGCGCAGAGGACGAGGAGGAAGAACAGGTTGGCCGCGCCGGGACCGTGGCGGCGGACGGGGTGGCTGGCGAGTACGGCGAGCACCGTGCCGGCCGCCACGGAGGCGGCCGAGGCGGCGATCAGCAGCATGCGGGGCGGGCGGCTCATCCGGGAAGCGGCCTCGCGGCCGACGGTGCCGGGTCGGTGGGCGCGGGGAGGCCGACGTGCTCGGGCCGGGCGGTCCACTCGACGCCCCCGCCGACCGGGCGGAGGTAGAGACGGCCGCCGATGGTGTCCATGTAGACGCCGGTACGGCGGGTGCGGCGGTCGAGGACGAGTTGGCCGGGCACGGGGGAGGGTTCGGTGTTCATGGGGTGCGGGTCGCTTCCGGGATCACTGGGCGGCGAGGCGGACGGTCACCAACCGGCCGGTGGAGGCGACGACTTCGGCGGCGAGCGGGGCGCCGCCGACCGCACCGAGGGTGACGGGCCGGCCGGCCGAGGGCCGCCAGGGGTGCCGCTCGCCCTGCTCGCGGCGGGCCCGGACACCGTCGCGGATCACGTCGACGAGCTTGAGCACGACGGACGTCGGCGCGGCCCCGAGGTCGATGAGGACCACGCCGGTGACGGAGGCGCAGTTCCAGTCGATGCCGGTGGAGGGCAGGGCCGTCCCGGCGGCGGCGAGGGTCGCCGTGAGGTCACCGAGGGCTTCGGCCGCCTCCGAGCGGTCCTCGGCGGTGATCTTTCTGAGCATGGAGGCCATGACACTGCTCCTCTGTCGCGATGGAGTTCTGCGATTCCCCCACCAGAATCAAGCACCCCGCCTACGCTGAGAAGCCAATTGGTCACCACAAGTTGATTGTTCGGAGGCAGAGCCCCGATGACCACCCCCAACAGCCTGCCGCCAGGAAAGACGCCCAGGGAGTACTACGGCTCCGAGCTGCGGCGTCTTCGAGAGGCCGCACTACCGAAGATGTCCCAGGAGAAACTGGGGGCACTGACGTTCGTGTCCGGTACATACATCGGGCAACTGGAGAATTCTGTCCGGTCTCCGCAGATCGATCTCTCCCTGCGCATCGACGACATCCTCGACTCTGGCGGGGTGCTTGTGCGCATTCATGAATTGTTGGAGTACTCGCGTTTCGCCGATTACTTCAAGGAAGCCGTCGAGCACGAGTCACGCGCGGTTTCGATCTGCGAGTACGCCGGTAGCGTGGTGCCGGGGCTGTTGCAGACCTCGGACTATGCGACGGCCGTATCACTAGGTGCCCAACCCCTGCTCAGCGATGACGAGCTGGCGGAGCTGGTCGCCGCGAGGATGGATCGACAAAGGCTGGTAAGCGCCACAACCGGACCGGAGTTGTGGTTCATCCTGGACGAGGCCGTACTCCGCCGGGTCGTGGGAAGCCGTCGGATCATCGCGGACCAACTCAGGCACATCGCCGCTCTGATCATAAGAAGGCGTCTGATCGTCCAGATCGTCGCCTACGAGGCCGGAGCCCACGCGCTTCTCGGTGGCATGCTCTCGCTGATGACCTTCTCCGACGCACCTCCGCTGGTCTATCTCGAAGGACAGCACGCCGGACAGCTCATCGATGACACAGGGTTGGTCGCCAGATGCCAGCGGTCCTACGATCTCGTACGGGCCGCCGCGTTGTCGCCGGAGGCGTCCCTGGCCCTGATCCTGTCGGCGGCGGAGGTCCACGAGAATGCGCAAGAGCAATGACCGCTCCGCCCAGTGGCGGAAGAGCAGTTACAGCAATGGCGAGGGTGGTTCCTGTATCGAGGTGGACGACGCTGCTCCGGGGCGGGTCCGGGACTCCAAGGACCCCGACGGGCCCGACCTCACCTTCAGCCCGGCCGCCTGGCAGGCCTTCGTCACCGCCGCCCGGGGCGGGGAGTTCGGCGACGTCTGACCGGTCGGGCCGGCCATCCGGGGTGCCTCCGGGCGGCGGGCGCGCTCGGTGCGGTGGTGGCGGCGTTCCGGAGCGGCCGGCCGCCCGGCGGGAGGGCTCCCGCCGGGCGGCACCCGTCAGGCCGACAGGCCGAGCCGCTCCAGGCGCTCCGGGTCGGTGAAGATGTCCATCGCGACGACCTTGCCGCCGCGGACGGTGAACGCCGCGAGCGAGACAGGGCGGCCGTCGGCGAACACGGCGACGGCGGGCTCGCCGTTGACCAGCACCAGCCGGGTCTCCCCCGCGAACCGGGCCGCGAACACGCTCGCCCCGGACGCCACCTCGGTCGCGCCGCGCCGGACCAGGCCGGGCCGCAGGACACCGCCGTCGTTGCGGGCGACCACCTCGGGGTCGAGGATCGCGAGCAGCGCGTCGAAGTCCCCGCCGCGAGCCGCGGCCAGGAAGGCCTCCACGACCTCGCGCCGCAGGGCCAGATCGGCGTCCGGCGCGGGCGCGGCGCCCTGGACGCGGCGGCGGGCACGGCTGGCGAGCTGGCGGGTGGAGGCGGCGGTGCGGCCGAGGACGGGCGCGATCTCGTCGAAGGGCACCGAGAACAGGTCGTGCAGCACGAACGCGAGCCGCTCCGCAGGGGAGAGCGTCTCCAGCACGATCATCAGCGCGATGCCGACCGAGTCGGCCATCAGGATCTCGTGCTCCGGGTCGACGGCCTGCGCCCCGCCGATGACCGGGTCGGGCAGCCGGACCTCCCGGCCGTCCCGGTCCTGCATCGGGTCCTCGCGCCGGGCGGCCCGCGAGCGCAGCAGGTCCAGGCAGACCCGGCCGACCACCGTGGTCAGCCAGCCGCCCAGGTTGGTGACCGCGCTCGTGTCGGCCCGCTCCAGCTTGAACCAGGCCTCCTGCACCGCGTCCTCGGCCTCGCTGAGCGAGCCGAGCATCCGGTAGGCCACGGCCCGCAGATGGGGTCGGTGCTCCTCGAACCGCGCGGCCGGAAAATCTTCCCCGTTCACCTGTCACATCCTCGCGTCGGGATCCGTCAGTGCTTCGACGGACGTTAACCGGTCCGCGCGACGCACGCGCCGGGCCCCCCTGAGCCGGAGGACCATCAGATGACCACCCACACCGCCCGGATGAAGAACCCCGCCATGGTCCTGCCGGACGCCATGAAGGGCATCCAGAACATCTACAAGGCGATGTACCAGGGCGGCGTGCCCCACCGGACCATGGAGCTGGTCCACCTGCGGGCCAGCCAGATCAACGGGTGCAGCGCCTGCGTCGTCGCGGGCGTCACCGGGGCCAAGAAGGCCGGCGAGACGGACGAGCGGCTGCACGCCGTCGCCGCCTGGCGGGAGACGCCGTACTTCACCGACGAGGAGCGCGCGGCCCTGGCGCTGACCGAGGCCGCGACCCGGATCGCCGACCGCTCCGGGCAGGCCGTGCCGGACGACGTCTGGGACGCGGCGGCGGACCACTTCGGCGAGGAACAGCTCTCCGCGATCATCCTGATGATCGGGCTGACCAACTTCTTCAACCGGATCAACGCGACGATCCAGGAGCCGGCCGGTGCGACCTGGAACTGAGCGGCCGGCGGGCGGCGGCCCGGCTCAGGACTGGCGCCCGCGCCCCGCGTTCGGCGGGCGGCGCCGGCCGGGGCCCGAGGAGCCGCCGGCAGGACCGCCCGACGGGCCGCCGGAGGAACCGCCGGCCGGGCGCTGCCGGGGCGGACGGCCGGGGCCGAGGGCGGACTGACGGCGCTGGATCTCACGCCAGATCCGCGGCGGGCAGGGCCCCTGCGGGTGGTCGGAGAGGAAGCTCTCGTAGGGCACCCGGCGCGGCACCATCCCGACCTCGACCCAGGACGGCTTGCCGGTGCGGTCCCAGCCCTCGTTCTCCATCCGGATGTAGTCGTCGCGGTGGTCCTTGTCCTTGCTGGTGATCTGCAGGACCTCCGCGTACCCCTGCTGGGCCTGGAGGATCACGCAGTAGTGCCGGGCCGCCTCCGCCCGGTCGCGGAACGGCACCATCGCCACCCACACCTCCCCGGCGGCCGGGCGGGCGACGGTCCTGGTCCGGGAGTCGGTGCGGCGCGGCGGGGTCCAGGACCGCTCCGGCGGGCCGCCGGCCCAGGACCGGACGCGGAGCCGCCAGGCCCAGGCGATCGCGCCGACCACGACGCACTGGAGGGCCGAGGCGTTGGCCCCGGCCGGGTCCCGCACCCCGAAGACCTGCGGGGCGAGGTACGCGCCGACCAGGTGGGCGACCAGCGCGGCGAGTCCGGTGAGGGCGGCCGCCCGGACCGGGACCACCCAGGGTTCGACCCGGCGGCGGCGACCGGCCTGCCAGTCCAGCAGCAGGGCGACCGCGTAGGAGATGCCGGCCAGGATCGCCACCTGGGCCGGGGTGGCGTGCAGCGGCGGCGTCTGGCCCTTCATGACGGCGGGTATCAGGACGGGCAGGGCGAGCAGGTAGCCCAGCACCGTGAAGAAGATCAGCATGAAGAAGGCGTTCAGGCAGCCGCCGCCACCGGACCGCCGCCCGCCGCCTCTCGGGCCGTCGCCCGAACTGCCGTACCGCCGCGCCATGTTCGCCACCCCCACCGTGGTCGTCCCGGTCGGGCGCAATGTATCGGAGATCCCGGGGTGACGGGAGTGCCGCGATAATCCGGACATGACCGCCCGCCGACCGCCCTCCAGGGCCGCCCGCCGCCCCTCTCCCCGGGCCGCTTCCTGGACCGCCTTCGGCGGCGATCTGCACCTCGACCTCACCGGGCGGCGGGCCGCCGGGACCGGGCTGCGGGCGGCCCTGGAGGACGCGCTGCGCGAGGCCGTGCAGGACGGACGGCTGGCGCCCGGTACCCGGCTGCCGTCCTCCCGGGCGCTCGGCGAGGACCTCGGGATCGCCCGGAACACCGTCGTGGAGGCGTACGGGCAGCTCACCGCCGAGGGGTGGCTCAGTTCGCGGCAGGGGTCCGGCACCACGGTGGCCGAACGCGCCACGCCGCGCCCCGCCGAGCGCCCCGCCACCCTGCCGCCGGGGATCCGGCCCACCGGGCGGCACGACCTGCTGCCCGGCCGGCCGGACCTCTCGCTGTTCCCGCGCACCGCCTGGCTGGCCGCCGCCCGGCGGGCGCTGGCCACCGCACCGCACGACGTGTTCGACTACGGCTCCCCGCTGGGCCGGATCGAGCTGCGGCGGGCGCTCACCGACTACCTGGCCCGGGTCCGCGGGGTGCGCACCGACCCGGAACGCCTGCTGATCTGCGCCGGGTTCAGCCAGGGCCTCGGCCTGCTCGCCGCAGCCCTGTGCGAGCGGCTCCGTCGCGCGGACGGCGGCTCCCGCGCCACCCGCGGAGCCCGCGCCGTGGCCGTCGAGGCGTACGGACTGCCGCCGCAGCGGGACGTCCTGCGGGCGGCCGGGCTCGCCCTCGTACCGCTGCCGATGGACGGGTACGGCGCGCGCACCGACCTGCTGACCGGGCCGGGCGCCCCGGCGGCCGGCGCCGTGCTGCTCGCCCCCGCGCACCAGTTCCCGACCGGCGTGGCCCTGGCCGCCGACCGCCGGTCGGCGGCGGTCCGCTGGGCGCGCGAGCACGACGGCTACGTGATCGAGGACGACTACGACGGTGAGTTCCGGTACGACCGGCAGCCGCTCGGCGCCATGCAGGCGCTCGACCCGGACCGCGTGGTCTACGGGGGGACGGCCGCCAAGAGCCTGGCCCCGGGCCTGCGGCTGGCCTGGCTGGCGCTGCCCGACGCGCTGGTCGAACCGGTCGCCCGGTTCAAGCGGCTGGCCGACACCATGTCCCCGGTGATCGACCAGCTGACCCTCGCCGAGCTGATCACCTCCGGCCGGTACGACCGGCACGTCCGCCGCTCCCGGCTGCACTACCGGCGCCGCCGGGACCGTCTGGTCGCGGCGCTCGCCGAGCGGGCCCCGCACGTCCGGGTCACCGGGATCGCCGCCGGGCTGCACGCCGTCCTGCAACTGCCGCCCGGCGCGGGCCCGGAGGCGGAACTGGTCGCCCGTGCGCGGGCGGCGGGCCTGGTCGTCTCCGGTCTCGGCCCGCACCTCCTCGACCCGTCGCTCGCCCCGGACGCCCCGCCCGCCCTGGTGGTCGGCTACGGCACCCCGCCCGAGCACGCCTTCCCGGCCGCCCTGGACGCTCTCTGCGCGCTGCTGGCCGAAGCGGGCGGATAGCGGCACCGTGGCGGCGGTGCCGCAGCGCGAGCGGGGGGCGGCAGCACGGACAGGGGCGGCAGAACGGGGCCCCGGATCAGGAATACCCGTGCCGTCCAAGGGAGTTCACTCCGGAAGCCGTCCACGTCCCGAGGAGGAACCGCCATGCGCATCGCCGTCATCGGAGCCGGCAAGGTCGGCCGCGGCCTGGCCCTGGCCTTCCACACCGCCGGGCTCGACGTCGCCCTCGGCACCCGGGACCCGGCCGCCGCCCCGGACGGGCCGGTGGAGGCGGTGGGGATCGGCGACGCGCTGGCGGGCGCCGACACCGTCGTCCTGGCCGTCACCGGCACGGCCGTGGACGGGCTGCTCGCCGAGCACGGCGCGGCCCTGGACGGCCTGCTGGTCGTCGACGCCACCAACCGGGCGGGGCGGCCGGACGGCGTCCTGCACAACGCCGAGGCCGTGGCCCGGCACGCGCCGGGGGCCCGGTACGCCCGGGCGTTCAACAGCGCCGGGGTGGAACTGTTCGGCCGGCCGGACCCCGACGGGGCCGCCGCCGACCTGCTGTTCTCCGCCGACGAGGCGGACCGGGCCGCGGTCGAGCGGCTGATCGGCGCGGCCGGCCTGCGCCCGGCCTACCTGGGGCCGGAGTCGTACGCCGACCTCGACGCCGCGCTGCGCCTGCTGGTCCGGCTCACCGCGGTGAGCGGCAGGCGCCACCTGGGGTGGCGGGTGATCACCGGGTGACCGGCGCCGGTGCTACTTGTTCCGGTTGCCGAGCTCGAAGAGGAGCAGGATGAAACCGGCGAAGGCGTGGGTGGCGACCGTGTAGATCACCAGCCGGATGCCGACGCGGCGGTTGGCCCACTTGCCCGCGTCGATGGTCTTCGGGGCCGAGGCCGGGGCGGGCGCGACGGGCGCGGCGGCCGGGGCGGGGGTGGCGGGATCAGCCATGGGAGATCTCCTCCGAGTGTTCCGATGTTCCGACGTCGGGTCAGTGGTGCGGGGCAGGGCCGCCGCCGAGGCAGAGTTCGCCGCCGGGGCTCTGCAGCAGGGTGTGCATGAAGAGCAGCTCGACCCCGGCCGCCGAGTCGGCGGCGATGCAGTGCGGGGTGAGCGAGTCGAAGTGGGCGGAGTCGCCCTCGGCCAGCAGGTGGACGCGGTCGCCGAGGGTCAGCCTGAGCCGGCCCTGGAGGACGTAGAGCCATTCCTCGCCGGGGTGGACGCGGACCACCGTGTCCTGGACCCCCGGGGGGACGTGCACGCGCAGCGCCTGCATCGCGCGGCCGGGGGCGCCGGCCCGCCGGTAGCCCCAGCCGCCGGCCCGGCCGGGTTCGATGGCGCCGCCGCGCACCACCGGGTCCGGTTCGACGAGGCTCTCGCCGAGCAGGCCGGAGACGGAGGTGCCGTAGGCGCGGGCGAGGCCGAGCAGGACGGGCAGCGAGGGCTGCCGGCGCCCGGTCTCCAGTCGGGACAAGTACGCTTGGGAGAGCCCGACCCGGGCGGCGGCGACCTCCAGCGTGAGGCGGCTGCCGAGCCGGTGCTCGCGCAGCCTCGCGGCGAGGCCGGCCACGTCGTGGTCGTCGAACTGGTCGCCGGGGTCGGCGGGCGGACCGGCTGGGCTGGTGCTCATGTGTCCAGTGGACACCTCACATGCCGCAGGGGCAAGAAACTTGCCTCAGAGGCAAGTCGGCTCCGCGTGCCCGCGCCCGGACGGCCGACCCTCCCGGCGACGACCCCGGCACCTCCGGCCTCCCCCCGAGGGTCGCGGCGCGCCCTACGGCCTGGGGATGTTCCGCAGGTTGGACCGGGCCAGGTCGATCATCCGCCCCACCCCGCCCGAGAGCACCGTCCGGCCGGCCGCCAGCGCGAAGCCCTTCAGCTGGGCGGCGGTGATGTGCGGCGGGATGGAGAGCGCGTTCGGGTCGGTCACCACGTCCACCAGTGCCGGACCGGGCCGCTCCAGCGCCTCCTCCAGCACCTCGCGGACCCGGGCCGGTTCGGTGACCCGCTTGGCCGGGATGCCCATCGCCCGGGCGATGCCGGCGTAGTCGACGTCGCCGTTGTCGATCTCCGACTCGGGGTAGCCGGAGACCAGCATCTCCAGCTTGATCATGCCGAGCGCGCCGTTGTTGAACACCACCGTCTTCACCGGCAGCCGGTGCTTGGCGACCGTGAGCAGCTCGCCCAGCAGCATCCCGATCCCGCCGTCACCGGCCATCGCCACCACCTGCCGCCCGGGACAGGCCAGTTGGGCGCCGATCGCGTGCGGCAGCGCGTTGGCCATCGAGCCGTGCAGGAAGGAGCCGATCACCCGGCGGCGCCCGTTGGGCTGCAGGTAGCGGGCGGCCCAGACGTTGTTCATGCCGGTGTCGACGGTGAACACCGCGTCGTCGGCGGCCACCTCGTCCAGGACCGAGGCCACGTACTCGGGGTGGATCGGCAGGTGCTTCCCGATGTCCCGGGTGTAGGCGCCGATCACGCCCTCCAGGGCGCGGCAGTGCTTGTCCAGCATGGCGTCCAGGAACGCCCGGTCGGTCTTCTGCTCCAGCAGCGGCAGCACGGCCCGCAGGGTGGACGGGACGTCGCCGTGCACGGCCAGTTCCAGCGGGGTGCGGCGGCCGAGCCGGGTGGCGTCGTGGTCCACCTGGACGGTGTGGGCCTGCGGCAGGAAGGAGTCGTACGGGAAGTCGGTGCCGAGGAGGACGACGAGGTCGGCCGAGTGGAGCGCCTCGTGGCAGGCACCGTAGCCGAGCAGACCGCTCATACCGACGTCGTACGGATTGTCGTACTGGATCCACTCCTTGCCGCGCAGGGAGTGTCCGACCGGCGCGTGCAGGGCATCCGCGACCGCCATCACCTCGGCGTGCGCCCCGCGTACGCCCGCGCCGCAGAAGAGGGCCACCCGGCGGGCGGCGTTGAGCGCCTGGGCGAGGGCCTGCACCTGGGACCAGGGCGGGGCGGCGACGGCCTGCTCGGTCAGGAAGCTGCCGGTGCCGGTCGGTCCGGCGGCGGGCAGCGCGGCCACGTCGCCGGGGAAGGCCAGGACGGAGACACCGCGCGCGCCCAGCGCGTGCTGGATCGCGATCCGCAGCAGCCGGGGCAGCTGCGCGGGCGTGGAGACCGTCTCGCACCAGCTGCTGCAGTCGGTGAACACGCGATCGGGGTGGGTCTCCTGGAAGAAGCCGGTGCCGATCTGCGCGGACGGGATGTGCGAGGCCAGCGCGAGCACCGGCAGGCCGCTGCGCTGGGCGTCGTAGAGGCCCTGGATGAGGTGGGTGTTGCCGGGCCCGCAGGAGCCCGCGCAGACCGCCAGGCGCCCGCTCAGCTCGGCCTCGGCGGCGGCCGCGAAGGCGCCGGCCTCCTCGTTGCGCACGTGCACCCAGCTGATGCCCTCGGCTCGGCGGATCGCGTCCACCACCGGGTTGAGGCTGTCGCCGACCACCCCGTAGACCCGCTCCACCCCGGCCTGCCGGAGCACCTCCACCATCTGCTCGGCCACACTCACCACGGGCTCTCCTCCACCGGCCGACGGTTGCCGCACGACACCGCCACCGTCCGGCTTACGGGCCCGCCCCGCAGCCGGAGCGGGCCCGTACGGGTGAACGGAGGGCCGGGGCGGGCCCTTCGCGTCCTCCTACTCCGCCGCGAGGTGGTCCGCCGCCGCGCCGACCCGCCCGCCCGCCACGCCCGCCTGCGGCTGGCGGCGGGCCGGTTCCCGGCCGGGCGGCTGGCTGCACCGCTCCTGGGCGGGCGGGGCGGTGGTCGGCAGCGAGACCGGCTCACCGGCCTTCACCTGGACCGCCTCGCCGTCGTGCCGCAGGTGGATCACCTCGCCGCGGCGCAGCGTGTAGGTGGTCTCGTCGTGGCCGATCCGGACGCCCAGCAGCTGGCCGCGGACCAGCAGGGAGAAGCTCAGCCGCATCAGCCCGCTGGGCAGCCGCGGCCGGAAGGAGAGCGTCTCGCCGTGGTCGCGCAGACCGCCGAAGCCCGCCACCAGGGCGACGCACGCCCCGGCCAGCGAGGCCATGTGCAGGCCGTCCCGGGTGTTGCCGCCGAGGTCGTGCAGGTCCATCAGGGCGGCTTCGGCGGTGTAGTCGTACGCGAGGTCGAGCTGGCCGACCTCGGAGGCGATCACCGCCTGGGTGCAGGCGGAGAGCGAGGAGTCGCGGACGGTCAGCCGCTCGTAGTAGGCGAAGTTGCGGGCCTTCTGCTCGTCGGTGAAGGCGTCGCCGCGGACCTGCATGGCGAGCACCAGGTCGGCCTGCTTGACCACCTGCTTCCGGTACAGGTCGAAGTACGGGTAGTGCAGCAGCAGCGGGTAGTTCTCGGCCGGGGTGTTCTCGAAGTCCCAGAGCTGGTGGTCGGTGAAGCCGTCGGCCTGCGGGTGGACGCCGAGGTTCTCGTCGTACGGGACGAACATCGCGGCGGCGGCGTCCCGCCAGGCGGCGGTCTCCTCGGTGTCGACGCCGAGCGCGGAGGCCTCGCGCGGGTGCCGGGCGGCGGCCTCGGCGGCGGCGCGCAGGTTGGTCTGCGCCATCAGGTTGGTGAAGACGTTGTTGTCGGCGACGGCGCTGTACTCGTCCGGCCCGGTGACGCCCTCGATGCGGAAGTTGCCGGCCGCGTCGTGGTGGCCGAGCGAGCGCCACATCCGGGCCGTCTCGACCAGCAGCTCCAGCCCGTACTCGCGCTCGAACTCGACGTCCCCGGTGGCCCGGGCGTACCGGGCGACGGCGGCCGCGATGTCCGCGCCGATGTGGAAGGCGGCGGTGCCGGCCGGCCAGTAGCCCGAGCACTCCTCACCGCGGATCGTCCGCCACGGGAACACCGCGCCGGCCAGGCCGAGTTGCGCCGCCCGCTCGCGGGCCAGCGGCAGCGTGGTGTGCCGCCAGCGCAGCGCCTGGTTGACGGCGGACGGCAGGCAGTAGGTGAGGACCGGGAGGACGAAGGTCTCGGTGTCCCAGAAGCTGTGCCCGTCGTAGCCCGGTCCGGTCAGCCCCTTGGCGGGGATGGCCCGTTCCTCGCTCCGGGCACCGGCCTGGAGGACGTGGAAGACGGCGAACCGCACGGCCTGCTGGAGTTCGACGTCACCCTCGATCTCGATGTCGCTGGTGTCCCAGAACTCCTCCAGGAACCTGGCCTGTTCGGCGACCAGGCCGTCCCAGCCGGTGTACCGGGCGGCGGTCAGCGCGGCCTCCACCTGATCCCGGACGGCCGGCTGCGAACGGGTCGCCGACCAGCCGTAGGACATGAACTTCACCAGTCGCAGCCGCTCCCCGGGCCGGAGCACGGTGGTGACGCTGATCCGGCAGTGGTCGTCCTCGGACTCGGCCACCGTGTCCAGCCGGTCCGGGCCCTCGATGACGTGGTCCATCCCGGCCGCGACCCGGATGCCGCTGTACCGGGTGCGGTGCACCAGCACGGCCTTCGTGCCGCCCGCGTGGCTCACCTCGGCGAGCAGCGGCGCCTCCAGGACGGCGGCGGCCCGCGGGTCGCCGTCGGCACCGCCGGGCAGCTGCTCGTTGGCGACCAGCTCGGACTGGAGCACGATCCGCACCGGGCCGTCCACCGCCTCGACGGTGTACTCGACGGCGGCGATGGCCCGCTGGGTGAGCGAGACCAGCCGGGTGGACTCGACCCTGATGGTCCGCCCGGCCGGGGAGGTCCACTCGGCGGAGCGCCGCAGCAGCCCCTCCCGGAAGTCCAGCCACCGCCGGTGGTTGAGCAGTTCGCCGTACCTGAGGTCGAACGGCTCGTCGTCCACCAGCAGGCGGATGATCTTGCCGTTGGTCACGTTGATGACGCTCTGACTGGACTCCGGGTAGCCGTAGCCGCCCTCCCCGTACGGCAGCGGGCGCAGCTCGAAGACGCCGTTCAGGTAGGTGCCGGGCAGGCCGTGCGGCTCGCCCTCGTCCAGGTTCGCCCGCAGGCCGATGTGGCCGTTGGAGAGGGCGAAGACGGACTCGGCGCGGGCCATGGCGGCCAGGTCGAGGCCCTGCTCGGCGATCTGCCACGGGTCGACGACGAAGGGCTGCTCCTGGCCGGTCATGCCGTCTCCTCGGGGATCAGTTCGGCGAGGTCCCGGACCACCACGGTGGCGCCGTCGCGGCGCAGTTCGTCGGCCTGGCCGGCGCGGTCCACCCCGACGACCGCGCCGAAGCCGCCGGCCCGGCCGGAGGCGACCCCGGCCAGCGCGTCCTCGAAGACGGCGGCGTGCGCGGGCTCCACGCCCAACGACCGGGCGGCGGCCAGGTAGGTGTCCGGCGCGGGCTTGCCCGGCAGTCCCTCCCGCTTGGCGACGACGCCGTCCACGACGACGTCGAAGAACGCCTCGATGCCGGCGGCGCGCAGCACGTCCCGGCAGTTGGCGCTCGACGAGACGACCGCGGTGGGCAGGCCGAGGGCGCGCAGCCGGCGCACGTACGCGACCGAGCCGTCGTACGGGCGGACGCCCTGCTCGCGGATCATCCGCAGCACGGTGTCGTTCTTGGCGCGGCTGACGCCGTGCACCGTGCGGGCCCCGGGCGGGTCGGCGTCGGTGCCCTCGGGCAGGTCGATGCCCCGGCTGTGCAGGAACGCCCGGGTGCCGTCGAGTCTCGGACGGCCGTCCACGTGGGCGTCGTAGTCGGCGACGGCGTCGAAGGGAACGAACGGCCCGCCGGTGCGGGCCGCTTCGGCGCGCAGGAGGGCGTCGAAGGTGTCCTTCCAGGCCGCGGCGTGCACCGTGGCGGTCTGGGTGAGCACCCCGTCGAGGTCGAAAAGGAAAGCGCGGATGTCGTCCGGTAGCCCCAGCATGGGTGCAGTCTTACCCGCGAACGCGAACCTAGCCGCCCATTCCCGGCGGCGCGTCGCGGGAACGGGCGGCCGGGGGCCGCGCCGGGGTCGGTCAGGGCGAGTCGGGGGTGGCGGTCACGGCGAAGACGGCGCCCTGCGGGTCCTGGACCACCGCCATCCGCCCGGCCTGCATGTCGAACGGCGGCTGGATCACCGCGCCGCCCGCCTTGACCAGGGCGTCCACCGTGGAGTCGGTGTCGTCGACGGAGAAGTACGTCATCCAGTGCGGGGGCGTGCCCGGCGGCAGGTACCCGGCGACCGGCTGCATCCCGCCCACGGTGTGGTCGCCGACGTTGAGGGAGTAGAACCCCTCCATGCCCTGGATGGTGCCCGGGCGCAGGCCGAGCGCCTGCTGGTAGAACCGGCCGGACGCCTCGGTGTCGGTGGTGTTGAGCTCGTTCCAGACCAGTGCGCCGGGCTCGTTGACGACGCCCGCGCCGATGAACTCCAGCTTCTGCCAGACCCCGAAGACCGCGCCGGTCGGGTCGCCGGCGACCAGCATCCGGCCGGTGTCGCCGACCTCCATCGTCGGGTACACGATGGTGCCGCCCGCCTCGGTGATCGCCCGGCCGGTCGCCTCCACGTCGTCCGAGGCCAGGTAGGTGGTCCAGCCGACCGGCGGCAGCGGCTGGCCCTCGGGGGCCGACCGGCCCATGATCCCGGCGACCGGCCTGCCGTTCAGCGAGCACACGGAGTAGCCGCCGAACTCGGGCGGCCCGACCTCGCCCTGCCAGCCGAACAGGTCACGGTAGAAGTCGAGTGCGGCCTGCTGGTCGCTCGCCATCAGGTCCACCCAACACGGGGTGCCGGGCTTGTACGGTGCGGTGACTACGGGCATTCCTGGGCCTCCCAAGCGATGGTCCTCCGCCGCGGCCGGTCCGGGACGCCGCGGCCGACCGGCCGCGCGACCGAACGGCCGTACACCGCCCACGATCGCCTCGCGCCCGCGATCCCGCCACCGGACGGCGCCCCGGCGGGCGACCGCTCGCCGGGGCGGCCAGGGCGGTCACTCCTCGTGGCGGGCCCTTCGGGCCGCGGCGGCGCGGGCGGGTCGGCCGCGCGCCGGCCCGGGGCAACCCGCGCCGACTCGGGCCAACGCACGCCGGTCCGGGGCAACGCACGCCGGTCAGCCGGTCAGCCGCCGGAACCGTAGCTCGTGCCCTCGCAGAGGTTGTCGTCCGCCGAGCGGGTCTCGTTGATGAGGTTGGTGGGCAGCGGAGCCGGCTCGGCCGGGGTCGCCGGCGCGGCCGAGGCACCGGGGGCGGTAGCGGTGGCGGTGGCGTCAGCCGTCCCGCCGTTGGCCGCCGCGAAGTCCTTGCCGACGATCACCGTGATCCCAGCCGTCTTCCCGGCCGCGACGGAGGCCCCCGGGAACAGCTCGGCGACCTTCTCCGCGTTCGCCCGCTGCCCCGTGCCGTACTCGATCATCGTGGTCGCGTACTTGGTGTTCATCGCCGCACCCATCCTGGTGGCCGCGAACTTGGCCGTCTTCAGCAGCTCGGCCGCCTTGCCGTCCATCCCGCGGGAGACGGTGCCGTTGTAGACGCCCACCTTGATGCTCTGGTTGGCGGTGTCCGCGGCCGTGGTGGCGGCGGCGGGGGTGGTCGGCGCGGCGGGCGCCACCGCCGGGGTCGTGGCCTCCGCGGGCTGCTCGCCGGTGGCGTTCTGGCCGTCGATGGTGCGGTCGGCCTTGATGGTCGCCCAGAGCTTGTCCGCGTCGGCCTTCACGAGTTCGAGGGCCTCGTCGGTGCGGATGCGCCACGGTGCGGTGACGAACTTGAGGTCGTGCATGTCGATGTCCTTCAGCGAGAGACCGAAGGACATCAGTTTGTCGACCGAGCCGAGGCCCTCGTCGACCGTCAGCGACTTGGTGGCCGCGTCGGCGAGCGGCAACAGGTTGGTGGGGGTGAGTCCCTGTTTCTTGATCTTCGAGGCGAGCGAGCTGAGGAAGGCCTGCTGGCGTTTCATCCGGCCGATGTCGGAGCCGTCGCCGATGCCGTGACGCAGCCGCACGTAGTCGAGCGCCTGCTGGCCCTGCACCTTCTGCGGACCCCTCTTCAGGACCACGTCGCCCTTCTTGGGCAGCTTCTGGTTGAGGTCCTTCTCGTAGATGTCCTCCGGCAGGCATATGTCGACGCCGTCCACCGCCTTGGTCATCGCGGCGAAGCCCTGGAAGTCCACCACGATGGTGTGGTTGACGAAGATGCCGGTGATCTTCTCCACCGCGTTCTGGGTGCAGGCCGGGTTTCCCGTCTCCGACCCTCCGGTCGAGAAGGCCTCGTTGAACTTCCCGATGTGCTCCTTCGTCCACTGCCCGTTCGCCTGCTTGCACTTGGGCAGGGTGACCAGGGTGTCGCGCGGGAACGAGATCCCGACCGCGTGTTTGTGGTCGGCGTAGACGTGCAGCAGGATCGTGGTGTCCGAGCGGGCGCCGCCGTCCTCGCCGCCGCCGAGGTCCGCGTTGCCCTTGCCGCGGCTGTCCGAGCCGATCAGCAGGATGTTGACCGGCTTGTTGCCGTTGGCGTCCGCCGCCGCCTCCGGCGGGCGCTCGGCGGCGACGCCGTCCTTGCCGAAGGACTTGATGTTGCCGTTGAGCTTCCAGTAGATCGCGCCACCGGTCCCGGCGATCAGCACCAGCGCGCCGGCGGCCGACCAGGCGGCGATCTTCTTGACGTTCCGCTTCGGCTTCCGGCTCGCCCGGGCCGCCGCGCGTCCGCCCGCCGGGGACGCACCCGCCGGAGACGTGCCCGCCAGAGACGTGCCCACCGGGGACGTGCCCGGTGCCGCGGTGCCGCCCCTGGTCGACCCGGCCTTGGCGGGCCCGCCGTTGCCCGGCCCGCCCCTGCCCTGCGCGGCCCGCCGGGCCTCGGCCCGTCCACCGGTCCGCGGCGGCGGCACCGCACCGCCGGCCGCGCCGCCGTCCGTCAGCGCACCGGGCGCGTCGTCGCCACGAGCCGGGCTCTCGCCCCACTGACCTGACATGCGTGCACCTTTCACTGCCGGACGCCGCGCCCCCCTGCGACCGGACGCACTGCACACAGAGAAGACGGTCGAGACCGCCTCCGGGTTGCACATACGACGGTCGCAATAACGGACGGGCTCCCCGGCACCACCCCCGGGCGCCCGTTGCGCCCCACCGGTCCGCCGGCTCCCCGGGAGATTCACCCGGAGCGTACAAATCGCCCATACGAACAACCTGGCCTCGTCACAGGCCCCGCCCCGCACGCCGCCGGGGGTGTCCAGTGACGGGTGCATGCTTTATGTTGCACAGGCAGCACACGGGGGAGACGGCAGGCGGCGAATGGCACGGGACTACGACAGTCAGCTCCTGGAGTCGGTGGCGGTACGCCGCCGCAGGATGCGGGACTCACTGCTCTTCGGCGCGGAGCGGGTGCGCCGGGCGGCGGACGAACGGCTCGGGAAGGTGTTCGCGGGGATCGCCATCGCGGCCGTCCTCTGCGCGGGCTGCGTCGGCTGGTCGTTCCTCCAGGCCACGCTCGCGAAGCAGAAGGCGGAGCAGCAGAAGCAGCAGCAACGCCAGGTGCAGCCGTACGGCGGGCCGACCGGATCGCCGGGTCCGGCGCCGACGGCGAGCCCCTCGCCGTCGTCCGGCCCGACCGGGCCGTAGCACCCCGGACATGGCAGCGACGTGGAAGCACTGGTCCGAGAGGTCGAAAAAGGGCGCGATGATAGGTTCCCACAAGTGGTGAGCACAGCAACGACTTCCCCGGCACGGCAGAGCAGGGTGACCCTGATCGGGGAGCGACGCCAGGCCGACGTGGTCCTGCCCGCCGACACCCCGATCGGGGTGCTGCTCCCGGACATCCTGCAGCTGCTCGACGACCGGACCGCGTCCCGGCCCATGGCGCGTCAGCTGATGACGCCGGACGGCTCCGCGCTGCCGCACGACAGCACCCTGGAATCGGCGGGGGTGGCCGACGGCGCCGTCCTGCGCCTCGTGCGGACCCACTCCGCGCCGCCCGCCCCGGTCGTGCACGACGTCATCGACCTGGTGGCCGACGACCTCAACCTCCAGGCCTGGCGCTGGCGCCCGGCCGCCCGACGGGGCAGCGCCGGCGTGGCGACCGTCGCCTTCGCGGTGACCGCCGCCCTGCTCGCCCGGCGCGAGTTCGCGCTCGACGCGCTGGCCGGCGTCCTGCTCGGCCTCGCCGCCGCGCTGGCGGTCGTCGGGGCACTCGTCGCCCGGATCGGGAAGGGCAACCGGGGCCTGGCCACCGCGCTCCTGCTCGCCTCGGGCGGACTCGGCGTCCTGGGCGCGTGGAGCGCCGCCGACGCCTTCGACTGGTCCGCGAGCGTACGGCTGGCCGCCGTCGCGGGCGCGCTGACCGTGACGGTCGCACTCCTCGGCGTCCTCTCCCCGCTCGGCCGCGGCGGTCTGATCGGCGCCGTCTCCGTCGCCGCGATCACCGCCGTGTGGGAGGCCGTCGCCGCCACCGGGGCCGACCCGGCCCGGATCGGCGCCGTGATGGCGGTGTTCTCCGTGGTGCTGCTCGGACTGCTGCCACGCCTCGCGCTGATGGGATCGGGGCTCACCGCGCTCGACGACCGCCGCTCCGGCGGAGCGTCCGTCAGCCGTCACGAGGTGGGCACCGCCCTGGCCGCCACCCACCGCGGGCTGGCGCTCGCGACCATCGCGACCGCGGTCTCGGCCGCCGGCGCGGGCTGGCTGCTCACCCTGACCGCCGAGCCGGACGTCTGGACCGTGGCGCTGCCGTCGCTGGTCGCCGTGGTGCTGCTCTCCCGGGCCCGGGCCTTCCCCCTGGTCGCCGAGGTCGTGGCGCTGTTCACCGCCTCGGGGGTCCTCGTGGTGCGCCTGGCGCTGCTGTGGATGCGGCACGGCGGGGGTGCCGGGGCGCTGGCCGTCCTGTGCGCCGCCGCGCTGCTGCCGCTGCTCGTCCTGGCGGTCCAGCCGCCCGAGCACACCCAGGTCCGGCTGCGGCGGCTGGCCGACCTCGTCGAGTCCGTCGGGATGGTGGGGCTGTTCCCGCTGGCCGTCGGGGTGTTCGGGGTGTACGGGCAACTGCTCGACAAGTTCTGAACCGACGTCGAAGTCGGTTTCCGAGTCAACGCACAGGAGCTCCGGGCGGGGCGGTACGTGGAGTGGAAGGGGCGGTTGCAGGCATGCCGAACGGAGAGAACTGGCAGGGCGACGTCCTGCGCGATCTGAGGGCCCCGGCGCCCGGCCCGACGCCGGACCAGGCGCAGGCCCAGGCGCAGACCCAGCTGCAGGCCCTGGACCAGGCCCAGGCCACCGCCGCGCAGACCTTCGCCCAGGCCCTCACCGCTCCCGACCAGGGGCCGGCACCGGGATACGAGCAGGGATACGGACAGGCGTACGGGCAGGGGTACGAGCAGGCCCCCGCCGGACAGCCGCAGGGCGCCGCCCCCGGCCGGCAGGCCGTCGCGCCCCGGTCCCCCGACTCCCGGCCCACCGTCGACCGGAACCTCGCCGCCGTCGCCCGCAAGCCCCGCAGCGGCGAGGCCCTCGCGACCCGCGTCGCCCGCGCCGTCTGGAAGAACGTCTCCAAGTCCGCCGCCCGCGAGGTCGCCGAGGCCACCCGCACCGCCGAGATCCTCCAGCAGCCGGTCACGACCGGCCGCCAGATCGCCGTCACCTCCATCCGCGGCGGCGCCGGCAAGTCCACCGTCGCGGCGCTGCTCGGCACCACCTACGCGCACTACCGCAAGGACCCGGTCCTCTTCGTCGAGGCCGATCCGGCGCTCGGCTCGCTGCCCGTCAAGCTCGGCGCCGAGACCGTGCGGTGGACCACCAGCGACGTCGCCGACATCGTCAAGCCGCAGATGTCGCTGCTCGACGTCACCGGCTACCTCGTCCAGCTCCGCAACAACTCCTGGCTGCTGCCGGGAAGCCAGGGCCAGATCGGCACGATGCTGGACGCCCGCGGCTACCAGCGCGTCATGGTCGCCCTGCGCCGCTACTTCGGCATCACCGTCGTCGACTGCCAGACCCTGCCCGCCGAGGTCGCCCGCGTCGCGCTCTCCGCCTCCCAGGCCCGCGTGCTGACCACCCCCGCGACCCTCGACGGCGTCGCCAGCACCCACGAGGTCCTCCAGTGGATGCGCGGCCTGCCGCCGCACGTGATCGCCGGCACGGTCGTCGTCGTCACCGAGCAGACCCCGCACTCCGGCGTCGACCTCGACGCCGCGGTGCGCACCCTCCGCTCCACCGGCACGAGCGTCCACCTCCTGCGGTACGACCGCCACCTCGCGGCCGGCGGCACCATCCGCACCGACCTGCTCACCCGGGCGACCCGGACGACCGCCACCCGGCTCGCCGCGGACGTCTTCGAGCTCTCCCAGAAGCGCCACTGACGATGAGTACCCGACTGATCCACCGCCCGGCCAGGACCGTCAGGCCCCCGGCCGCCCCCGAGGCCCGCACCATCGAGGCACCGCCCAACCTCCCCGAGGGGAAGGCCGGCAACATCGCGATGTCGCTGCTGCCGGTGGCCGGCGTGATGTCCTCGGTCGTGATGATGACGGTCGTCCGCAACAGCCAGTTCGCCGCCCTCGGCGCGCTGGTCCTGGTCGTCACCGTCATCGGCTCCCTCGGCCTGGTCTTCTCCCAGCGCGGCAAGGCCCAGCGCACCCGCCGCACCCAGCGCGAGGCCTACCTCTCCTACCTGGAGGACCTCCGCGAGGAACTCGCCGGCGAGGAGCGCGAACGGGGCGAGCACGCCGGCGTCCTCAACCCGCCGCCGCCCGCCCTGTACGACATCGTCCGCGACCCGGCCCGGCTGTGGGAGCGCCGCCGCGTCGACGGCGACTTCCTGCGGGTCCGCGTCGGCACCGGCGAGATGCCCGTCCGGGACCTGCGGATCGGTCAGCAGAGCTCGTCCGTCCTCACCCCGCCGGACCGCTTCATGCTCAACGAGGCCTCGGCGCTCACCACCCGCTTCCGCACCGGCACCGAACTCCCGCTCACCGTCCCGCTCGACCGCGTCGGCGACATCAGCGTCGTCGGCCCCCGCGAGGACTGCCTGCGCGTCGCCCGCGCCCTGCTCGTCCAGACCGCCGCCCTGCACGCACCCGACGACGTGACCGTCGCGCTCGCCGTGCCCGGCGACCGGCTCACCGACTGGGAGTGGGCCAAGTGGATGCCGCACCTGCTCGACACCGAGCAGCTCGACGGTCCCGTCGCCGCCCGCCGCATCGCCCCCTCCGTGGCCCAGCTCGCCCAGCAGCTCGGCCCCGAACTGCGCCGCCGCGCCTCCTACGCGGCCGAGGTGCGCCGGGGCCTGTCCGGCCAGGACGCCCTCTCCATGACCTCCCGACTGCTGGTGATCGCCGACGGGCACGGCGACGACGCCGTCGACCTGCCGCTCCCCGACGAGGCCGTCGGGCTGCGGGAGATGGGCGTCACCGTGCTGCACCTGCTCGAACAGCGGATCCAGGAACCCGGACAGATCGGTCTGCGGATCACCGTCGACGGCGACCGGGTGGTCATCGAGGACCTGCGCGAGGAGCAGCCGATCAGCGCCCACGGCACCGTGGACGAGGTCGGCGTCCCCTTCGCCGAGGGCCTGGCCCGGATGCTCGCCCCGCTGCGGCTGTCCGCCGAGTCGCTCGTCGACGCCCCGCTGTCCGGCCCGGTCGACTTCGCCGACCTGCTCGGCATCGACGACGTCGCCCGCCTCGACCTCGGCCGGCTCTGGGCGCCGCGCGGCGAACGCGCCTTCCTCCGCGTCCCCATCGGCATCAGCGACTCCCGCGAGCCCGTGCTGCTCGACCTGAAGGAGTCCTCCGAACTGGGCATGGGGCCGCACGGCCTCTGCGTCGGCGCCACCGGCTCCGGCAAGTCCGAACTGCTGCGCACCCTGGTGCTCGCCCTCGTCGCCACGCACCCGCCGGAGGACCTCGCACTGGTCCTGGTCGACTACAAGGGCGGGGCGACCTTCGCCCCCTTCGCGGAACTGCCGCACGTCGCCGGCGTCATCACCAACCTGGAGAACCAGGCCGGCCTGGTCGAGCGCGTGCACGCCTCGCTCGCGGGCGAGGTCAAGCGCCGCCAGCAGGTCCTCAAGGACGCGGGCAACGTCGCCGACATCGGCGCCTACGCCGCCCTGCGCGCCGAACGACGGCCCGACCTGGACCCGCTGCCGCACCTGTTCGTCGTCATCGACGAGTTCGGCGAACTCCTCACCGCCAAGCCCGACTTCATCGACCTCTTCCTGTCGATCGGCCGGATCGGCCGCTCCATCGGCGTGCACCTGCTGCTGTCCAGCCAGCGCATCGAGGGCGGCAACCTGAAGGGCCTGGACACCTACCTGTCCTACCGGCTGGGCCTGCGGACCTTCTCCGCCGACGAGTCCCGCACCGTCCTGGACACCACCGACGCCTTCCACCTCCCGCCGCTGCCCGGCTTCGGCTACCTCAAGGTCGACACCAGCCACTACGAGCGCTTCAAGGCCAGCTACGTCTCCGGCGGCTACCGGGGCCCCGTCCAGCGCAGCGAACAGGAACAGAGCGGACCGCTCGCCCTGGAGTACCCGGCGTTCAACAGCATGTCCCGGCCCGAGGGCCAGGAGCAGCGGGAGCCGGCCACCCGGCGCCGCGAGACCGGCCCGACCGAACTCGGCGTCATCGTCGGACAGCTGGAGCACGCCGCCGACCCCGCCCGCCAGATCTGGCTGCCGCCGCTGCCCGGCGCCGTCCCGCTCGACGCGATCGCGGGCCCGCTGGACGTCGGTCCGCGCGGGCTGCAGCTCGCCCGGCGGCGCGGACGGCTCCAGGTGCCGCTCGGTCTCCTCGACGACCCGGCGAAGCAGTGGCAGGGCGAGTGGTTCCTGGACCTCACGGTCGCGGGCGGCCACGCCGCCGTCATCGGCGGCCCGCAGTCCGGCAAGACCACGCTGCTGCGCACCCTCGTCCTCTCGCTCGCACTGACCCACACCCCGCAGGAGGTCGGCGTCTACGGCCTCGACCTGGTCGGCGGCGGCCTCCAGGCCCTGTCGGGGCTGCCGCACGTCGGCGGCATCGCCGGCCGCGCCGACCGCGAACGGGCGGCCCGCACGGTCGAGGAGGTGCGGACCATGCTCACCACCCGCGAGAACGTCTTCCGCGACCACAACATCGACTCCGTCGAGCAGCTGCGCACCCTGCACGCGGCGGGCCGGCTGCCCCGGCTGGCGTCCGCCGAGATCGTCCTCGTCATCGACGGCTTCGGCGCGCTGCGCGACGACTTCGAGGACCTCGACGACGCCGTCGTCGACATCCTCAAGCGCGGTGGCGGCTACGGCATCCACGTGGTGGCCGGCATGCTCCGCTGGAACGACGTCCGCATCGCCACCCAGTCGAACTTCGGCACCCGCGTGGAGCTGCGGCTCAACGACCCCACCGAGACCAGCATCGAGCGCAAGCTCGCCGCGACCCTCGCCGCCGACGAGCCCGGCCGCGTCCTGACCGACGGCCGGCTCTTCGCCCAGGTCGCCCTGCCCCGGACCGACGGGCTCGCCGACACCGCGGAGCTGGGCACCGTCCTGGAGCAGACGGCCCGCACCGTGCGCGCCACCTGGAGCGGCGAGGTCGCCCAACCGGTCCGGGTCCTGCCGCACGTCCTGGAGCCGCACCTGCTCCCGGGGCCGGTCGCCGAGCCGAAGCGGGTCCCGCTCGGCCTGGACCAGGCGGCGCTGGAACCCGTCCTGCTGGACCTCTTCCGGCACGACCAGCACCTGTTGGTGATGGGCGACAGCGAGTGCGGCAAGACCAACCTGCTGAAGACCCTCGCCGCCGGCCTGATCGAGCGGCACGGCGCGGACGAACTGGTCTTCGCCGTCATGGACCCGCGGCGCAGCCTGCGCGGCGTGATCCCGGAGGAGTACAGCGGCGGCTACGCGTACAACGCCCGGATGTGCGCGGGCCTGGCGGCCGGCGTCTCCACCGAGCTGGAACGCCGGCTGCCCGACGAGAACGCGCCGCTGGACGCACTGGAAGCCGGCAGCTGGGGCGGCGGCCCGCGGATCGTGGTGCTCGTCGACGACTACGACGTGCTCACCACCGCCGGCCAGAGCCCGCTCGAACCGTTCCTGCCCTACCTCCCCTCGGCCGCGGACATCGGTCTGCACTTCGTGCTGACCCGCCGGGTGGCGGGCGCCTCGCGCGGCATGTACGAGCCGCTGGTGCAGGCCCTGCGGGAGTCGGGAGCGACCGCGGTGGTGATGGCGGGCGACCGCGGCGAGGGCCAGCTGTTCCCCGGGGTCTACGCCTCCCAGCAGCCCGCGGGGCGCGGGGTCCTGGTCCGCCGGGGGCAGGAGAACCGCCTGATCCAGACCGTCTACACGGCCGACTGACCGCACCGCCCGTCCCTCCCGCGCGTTCCCCGCGTCCTGGACACCCCGGACGCCCCGCACGGCCGAACGCGTGCCCGCCCGACCGCTCGCGCGCCCGCCACCCGTACGGCCGCCACCCCGAAGGACCTCACGACCCCATGACCAAGGACGTCATCACCCTCACCCCGCGGATGCCCGACCCCTGGAGCGTGCTCGCCGGCCTGCTCGCCGGCGGGCCCGACAAGCTGGTGAACACGGCGGGCGAGGACGCGGTCATCCAGCTCTGCGACGAACAGGGCCGGCCGCTGCTCTCCGTCGAGGCGCCGCTGCTGGTGCAGGTCCGGGGCGAGGCCGAGCGACTGCTCGGCGCGAACCCGCCGCGGGTCCCGTTCTGGTGGACGGAGGCCCGGGCCACCACCGGCGTCCCGGACGCGGAGCGGCTCGCGGGCGCCTTCGCGGCCCGGCTGGCCTCCCTGTCCGGGGGCAGCGCGTGGCCGCCGCAGGCCGCGCGGTCGACGGCCGTGGTGGAGACGACGGGCCTGACCGCGGCGCCGGCGCCCGCCGCCGCCCAGCCCGCCGTCGACGTACTGACCGACAAGGTCGCCGTGGTCATCATGGACCGCCCGGTGGTCGCCATGACCGCCTGGCTCTCCGACGCCTTCCGGGCCGCCGCCGCCAGCAGCCGGGGCCTGCAGATCGTCACCCCCGCCGGGACGACGCTCTCCCCCGCCGTCCTCGCGAACCTGCCGGGCTGGCCGTCGCGCTGGGTCGTCCAGGACGATCGCGACGGGTACTACGACGGGCACACGGGCGCGGTGCTGCGCTGGCAGGAGGGCATGTTCGCCACCGTGGTACCGGCGGACGCCACCGCCGACGATCCGCGCACCCCGGTGGCGGCCTCGTACCAGGAGGTCCGGGCCTCCGCCGATCGGCAGTTGGCGATCACGTTCCGGACGGTCCACCCGGCGGACGACCGGCTGGTCCTCGGCGGCGCCCTGGAGACGGTCTGGCGCGAGCTCACCGGGGAGCCCCCGGCCGGCTGGGGCACCGCCGAACCCGCCAACCTGCCCTGGTCCCTCGGGCGGCTGACCGACCTCGCGCACTCGCGGGCGCCCGAGCCGACCTGGTTCGTGGTGGTCGGCAGCCCGGAGCGGCCGGGTCTGGCCACGCTGAAGGTCACCCGGACCAAGGCGGGGGTCGAGGAGGACGTGACCCTGGCGTTCGGCTACGGGGCCGACGAGGAGCCGCCGTTGGACGCGCTGCCGGGGGTCGCGCAGACGCTGGTCACCCGGCACCGGCTCCAGTCGATGCTCCTCCAGCTGCGCAGGGCCCGCCGCGACCTGGCGGTGCCGCCCCGCTTCGAGGGCCCGGGCGTGCCGCTGGCCTTCGTCCTCGGCGCGGAGGAGGTCCGGGCGCTGCCGGACGACCGTGCCCGGCGCACGCCGCTGTCGCAGCAGCCGGTGGCGCTCGGTCCGAAGACCCGGCCCGCCTACTACTACCCGCTGCCCGGGGACCCGTCCGACCTCTCCGGGTGGGCCGACTTCGAGCGGCTGGTGCGGCATTTGAAGGGCGCGTGAAGTCACCTTCACCTTGTCATATGTTCGTCACGGTCCCCCCCGACAGCTTGCGTTGTCGGGGTGAGTTGATAGAACGTTGGTAGCAAGTTGGATAGACATTCATTCGGTCGAGCGGACGGGGGAGCGGTATGAAGTTCGACATGGGGACGCAGGCGCTGACCAAGCTGATGTCCGGGTCCCGGACGTCGAGTGCGGACCTGGGCACGCTGATCAAGCAGCTGGTGCAGGCCGCGCAGCCGCTGGAGGGCAAGTTCAACGGCCAGGGCAAGGTCGCCTTCGACTCGTTCAAGTCGCGGTCGGACGAGATCACCCAGGCGCTGAACTCCTCGCTGTCGGCCATCCTGGGCGGCCAGTCGGGCATGGAACAGGCCTTCGGCTCCGGCGACCAGGAGCAGGGCCAGAACGCGAAGCAGCAGATGGCGTCGGCGAACTTCGACGCGGCCCGGTTCTCGGGCAGCCGCTGACGAACGGCCCCGGAGCCTTCGTCAGAACCTTGGAACCACAACGGGGAGTGATGTGTGATGGCCGGTGGAACGGACCGCCGTTCGTACGACTCGGGCGCCTCGACCGAGGCGCAGCGCAACCTCCAGCTGGTCATCGGCCAGCTGGAGCAGGTGATCGCGGCGCGTGACGCGCAGGTGAAGGCCGCCATCGCGGACTTCACCGCCGACGGTGTGGCGGACGACTACCACGCCAAGGAACTGCGCTGGAAGAACGCCTCGCAGGAGGTGCGGAACATCGTCCAGCTGCTGAAGACGACGCTGGAGCAGAACGACGGCACGGCCCAGCAGACGCTGGCGCGGGCGAAGGCCGCCGTCGCCAACATCGGCTGAACACGGCCGAACGGGTTTTGCCGGACGGTCTGACAACGGGGGTTGTTGATGGTTGCTTGGGACATCAAGCCACAGGGCGTACAGGGGCAGTTGAAGACTGTCGGCGGGCATGCGGGTGATCTGGAGACAGCTCTGAACACCCTGATGACGAACCTGTCCCAGGCGGCCCAGAACGCGGGCACCGCCGTGCCCGGTTCGCAGTCGGAGACCCGCCTGCAGGGGCCGGTGCCGGTCGGCGCGCCCCCGTTGTCGCAGAAGGCGATGGGCCCGGTCGCGGCCGCGCTGAGCCAGTACCTGGAGGGCCGGAAGGCCGAGCTGAAGTCGATGTCGGAGCGGATCGAGGCGTGCCTGCGCGGCGCGGTGAAGGCCACCAACGAGTACCTCGAAGGTGACCTGACGGCGGCGAAGCAGGCCCAGGACGCGGCGCGGGCCATCAACCTGGAAGCCCTGCGCGACCAGCCGGGGGGCAAGAAGTGACCGACAACAAGCCGGTCAACCCGTCCGAGGTCCCGGTGTTCACCGGGAACCTCGCGCTCCTCGACGCCAACGTCAAGGCCATCTCCACCAGTGGCCCCGCCATCTCCACCGCCACCGGCAACGTCCACACCAGCTTCGGCGGCCTGCGCGCCTTCTACCAGGCGCCCGAGGCCGAGCAACTCTTCGCGACCACCAAACCCGTCCAGGACCTCGGCCTCAAACTCAGCACCGACCTGTGCACCATCGCCGGCGCACTCGGCACCTACAGCCGCGACGCCGCCCCCATCGTCAAGAAGCTGCAGGACCTCAAGCACGAGGCCGAGACCTTCCGCAACAAGGCCAACAGCGACGACAAGTGGCGCGAGGACGGCGACCTCGTCGACGAGAACAACGACCGCCGCAACGAGATCGCCGAGGTCTGGACCCAGTTCCAGGCCGTCGAACGCGCCGCCCACGCCAAGATCGTCGCGCTCGTCGGCGGCTCCCCGCTCAAGGTCAACGACGGCTCCAACGGCAAGGACATGTACGGCTACGACGCCGAGGCGTTGAAGCAGTCCAAGACCCTCCCCTGGGGCGAGGCCGTCGAGGAGTCCATCCCCTGGTGGCAGGTCTGGGAACACGCCTGGGAGTTCGGCAAGGGCGTCATCGTCGACGGCGTCTGGGGCACCCTCGTCGGCCTCGGCACCCTCGTCGGCTTCCAGGGCTGGGACGCCGCCGGCCAGGCCTGGACCGGCCTCGCCAAACTCGCCACCGGCCTCGCCATCACCGCGATCCCCGGCGTCGGACCGCTCTTCCTCGCCGTCCCCGACGACAAGCTCCCCTCCTGGCTCCGCGACTCCCGCACCGCCATGAAGGAGACCGGCAAGGCCCTCCTCGCCTGGGACCAATGGGGCTCCAACCCCTCCCGTGCCGCCGGAGCCGTCACCTTCAACGTCCTCACCACCGTCTTCACCGGCGGCGCGGGCGGCGCCGCCTCCGGCGCCGGCAAGGCAGGCGCCGCCGCCAAGGCCATCTCCCTCGCGGGCAAGGCCGGCAGGGTCATCGACCCGATGACCTACCTCTTCAAGGGCGCCGGCGCCGGTTTCACCAAAATCGGCGACGTGATGACCAGCCTCAAGGGCCTCGGAAAATTCGAAGTCCCCACCATCAACATCGACAAGGCCGTCGCCCTCCCCGAAGGCGCCCTCAAACTCCCCGACGGCACCATCCGTATCCCCAAGAACGTCGCCGTCCCCGACGGCGCGTTCAAGGTCGGCGACGACACCGTCAAATTCCCCAAGAACACCACCACCCTGCCCACCGGCACCGTCAAACTCCCCGTCGACGGCCCACCGCGGTTCATGGACCCCAAGGGCAACATCTACGACGCCGGCGGCAACATCACCCAACGCGTCGACGAGGCCAAGCCCGACATCGTCGACAGGCCCGCCAAGGACCACGCGCCCCTCAAGACGGAGACCCCCGTCAAGGTCGACACCCGCGAACTGGTCGGCGCCGGCGCCCGCGGCGGGAACGACGGCATCCGCCTCACCTCCGACGTGTCCGGCCCCGTCAACGTCGCCGACCACGTCCCCACCGGACGCGTCAACCCCGACAACTTCCCCACGGGGCGGGTCAACCCGGCGGACAACTTCCCCACGGGACGCGTCAACGCCGGCGACAACCTCCCCGGCGGCCACGCGGGCCACGGCCCCAGCAACGACCTCAACGCCCCGCGCGGCGGAAGCGGCGACAGCCCGGTCACCCCCGGCACCCACGGCACCCACGGCGGGGACGGTCCGACCACGGGCGGCTCCCACGGCACCGACGGTCCGGGCGGCGGCGGGTCCCACGGCAACGACACCCCGGGCACCGGCGGCTCGCACGGCAACGACACCCCGGGCGGCGGCGGGTCCCACGGCAACGACGGTCCGGGCGGCGGCGGGTCCCACGGCAACAACACCCCGGGCACCGGCCCGGCCGGCACGGCCGACAACGCGGCCGGCGCCGGCGACAACGCCGCGACCCCTCGCCAGCCCGTGCCCCGTCCCGCGACCATGCTCGACGGCCCGAACCCGTACGGGGAGCGCGGCCGGCTCGACAAGGGCCAGATCGAGGAGATCCAGGTCTACCGGGCCAACGAGGAGCCCGGCTACTTCGAGGACCACTACAACATCCTCGGGCGCCGCCTGAGCGGAAAGCCGATCGACGAGAGCGGATTCCCCCCGCCGCAGCTCACCAAGCTGTCGGAGGACGGTCCGTGGATCCGCGCCAAGGACTCCCCCGAGGCGCCGGACCCGCACTACCTCGACATCGACGAGGTCCCGCTGGGCGCGGACAAGGTCACGGATCCCGTCCGCCTCAAGATCCTCGACGACCTCGCGCTGAAGCAGCAGAACGCCATCAAGTGGGACAACCTCGTCACGGACTGGATGAACCGCACCGGTCATCCGGACGCCCAGGGCGTCTACCGGGCGTCCCACACCGAGATGGGGACCGCCGCCGAGGCCTTCGGCGAAGGCGCCGCCAAGTACCACTTCGTCGCCGAGCACTACAAGGGGTTCGAGAGCGAGACCCTCCTCGGCCCGAAGAGCGGCAGCGACCAGTTCGACCAGGTGTGGGTGCACGAGGACGGCCGCGTCCTGGTCATCGAGGCCAAGAGCGGCCCCAAGACGGAGCTCGGCAAGCGCGACCTCCCCTCGCCCTCCGGCATGCCCGGTGTCAAGGGCCAGGCCGTTTCCCAGGGAAGCCGGGAATACTTCCTCGACATCCTGCGGGAAATGACCAAGCGCGGCGAAACGGACCTCGTCGAGAAAATCGAAAAGGCGCTCGACACCCCCGGCAAGCTCGACTATGTCGTCGTCAAGGGCGACTACAACACCGGTAGCTACAATGGCCTTCTGTACCAGAGGTTCGACATCAGCAAGGGGACTCTTCCGTGACCGTGACCGTCGAACGCCATCTGGTGCCCCGCCCCGATGCGGAGGCGTTCGCCGACCGGCAGAGCCAGGCGGTCTCCGGTCGGGTCGACCGGCTCGAACGGTCCGCCGAATCGATCGACTTCGCCTTCAGCACCGCCGTCCTCGCGTTCCAGTCCCACATCGCGGCCGACCCGGAAGGCAGCCGGCTGGAGACCTGGCAGGCCGCGGTCGTCGCGATGCAGCTGGGCGACGCCCTGTTCGCCGTGACCGGGACGGACGAGGGGACGGTCGAGTGCTTCATCGAGGACAAGCAGCGGACCGTCCAGGCGATCGGCCTGCGGAAGTTCGCCAACGCCGGGAACTGGTTCAGCGCGTTCTGGCTGGCCGTCATCTGCCGTGACCGGCAGCGGATGACCCGGCTCGCCGAGATCCCGCTGGAGCGGCTGCGCGCGGCCGAGGGCGCCTACGACGAGTTCGTCTTCCACTGGGTCGACGTCCAGCAGACCTACTGGCTCCGCCGGCCCGAACTGGTCGAGAAGCTCACGGCGGCGTTCGCGACCGCGACCCCCGAGGCCTCGCCGAACACCCCGGTCGACGCGCTGCAGGGGATCATGTATCCCCCGCTCAACCTCTTCTACCACTTCGTGCGCGGGCGCAAGGAGGAGTTCGGCCCCGCCCTCGCCGAGGCCCTCAACCTCCACAAGGCCTACTGGACCCTGGACGAGGACCGTGCCACCGACGTCGACGGCGCCCTCCCCCTCGGCCCGTTCGCCATGGCCTGCCTCGCCTACGACGGCAAGTTCCCCGTCGGCGTCGAGTCCGGGTACCTCCCCAAGTACATCCTCGAACGCTTCTGGTACGGCGAGTTCCCCACGTGATCCGGCGCCGCCTCCTCCGCGCGGACAGCGCGGCCGGAGCCGTGGCGCACGGGCGGCGGACGTGGAGAGGCCCGGGCCGGACATCGTCCGGCCCGGGCCTCCTGCGGTGGGGCGCCAGGGGCTCGAACCCTGAACCTACGGATTAAAAGTCCGCAGCTCTGCCAATTGAGCTAGCGCCCCGTGGTCCGCGCCGGGTGGAGCGAACCACGGCGATCCTACCCGGTACGGGGAGGGGCTTCGCCAGTGGATTGCTCGGGCGCGCCGGGTTCAGGGGGCGGGGGTGGCCGCCGGGGTGTAGTGGGCGGCGCGGACGCGGTGGAGCCAGGCCTCGGCGGGGCGCTCGTCGGGACGGTCGGGGAGGACGCCGGGCCGGTCGAGGCGCTCGTTGGCGGCGGCGAGGAGGCGTTCGGCGACGGCGGGCTCGTCGGCGATGCGTTCGCCGAGCTCACGGACGCGGCCCGGGTCGGGGAGGCGGACCAGGTTGTGGCCGGTCTCGTGGAGGTGGACGGCCTGTTCCAGCAGGCGGACCAGGTGGCGGGCGTGCTTGGCGGCCCGGGCCCTGGTCGTCGCCTCGGTGGTGTCACGGGTCAGGAGCTTCCTGAACTGCTGGGTGGCGTAGCCGAGGTAGGCGTTGCGGACGGCGCGGGCGCTCAGGAACGACCGGCGTATCGCCATCAGCTCGTCGCCGAGCGGGGTGCGGACCTCGTACAGGTCCTCGGGCAGCCAGACGAGTTCGGTGGCGGTGGGGTTGCAGCTCAGCGCGAGGCGGCACCACTTGGCGGCCTCGTGCAGGGTGCGGTCGGGCGCGGTGGTGACCTGTGACTCGGCGGGGTGGTGCAGGCCGTGGAAGCCCTCGGTCGGGGCGGCGAAGAGGCCGAGGCGGTCGATGTCGGAGCCGGCGTGGGCCAGCCCGTACGCGGTCGAGCCGACGATGCCGGACAGCAGGACGGCGCCGGGGGCGGTGGCGGGCATGGGCTTCCCTTCGTCGGATCTCGGTTGGCAGTGTCGCCCGGCGGGGCCGCGCCGGGCGAGCGATTTCCGGGCGGCGGCGTCCACCGCGACGGGCTGCGGGCGGTGGACCCGCCGCGGACCTGACCTCCCGTGGGGCCGCCCCCGGGGCCGCCCCCGGGGCCGCGCGAGGTCGCGGGGGGCCCCGGGACTGCCGCTCAAGCCCGCTGCTCCGCAGCCGAGTTCGGTGCGCCGAGGACCACGAGGGCGGCGGTGGCGACGCCGGCGGCGAAGCGGGGAAGAGTAGGGTGCGGAGCATGTCGACCGCCACCGATTCCGCTGCCGCTGCCGAGCAGACCGACCGCCCCGACGTGGTCCTGATCACGGGTGCCGGGCGCGGCATCGGGGCCGCCACCGCTCGGCTGGCCGGCCGCCGCGGCTACCGCGTCTGCGTCAACTACCGGACCGACGAGGGCTCCGCCGCCGCCGTGGTGGAGGAGATCCGGGCCGGGGGCGGCACCGCGCTCGCCGTCCGGGCCGACGTCACCCGCAGCGCCGAGGTGGAGCGGCTGTTCGCCACCGTCGACGCCGAACTCGGTCCGCTCACCGCGCTGGTGAACAACGCCGGGACGCTGGAGAAGCAGGGCCGGCTGGAGGACATCGACGAGGAGCGTCTCAACCGGATCTGGGCCGCCAACATCACCGGTCCGTTCCTCTGCGCCGCGCAGGCGGTCCGCCGGATGTCCACCCGGCACGGCGGGCGGGGCGGCGCGATCGTCAACGTCTCCTCCGCCGCCGCCCGGCTCGGTTCGCCCAACGAGTACGTGGACTACGCGGCCGCGAAGGCCGCCGTCGACACGATGACCCGCGGCCTGTCCCTGGAGGTCGCGGCCGAGGGCATCCGGGTCAACGCCGTCCGCCCGGGGCTGATCCACACCGGGATCCACGCGCTGGGCGGCGAGCCCGGCCGGGTCGACCGGGTCGCGCCGGGCCTGCCGATGCGTCGGGGCGGGGAGGTGGAGGAGGTCGCCGAGGCGATCCTGTTCCTGCTGTCGCCGGCCTCCTCGTACACCACCGGGGCGTTCCTGGACGTGTCCGGCGGGCGGTGACGAGGGCAGTGGCCGGGGCCCCGGAGGGGATCCCTCCCGGCGGGGCCCCGGCGGCTCAGTGGTGCCAGGCCCGGCCACCGGTGTTGTGGATGAAGCGCTGGAGGACCTTGAGAGTGGTCAGGTACTCCTCGTCGGTGATGTCCGCGTGGCGCTCCGCCCAGAGGTCGTCCTGGAGGCCGGCCGCCTTGTCGAAGAACGCCCGGCCGTCGGAGGTGAGCGTGAGGCGGCCCCCCGCCTCCTCGACGATCCAGCCCTGCGTGACGGTGGTGTCGATCTCCGCGGCCAGCGCCTCCGGCCCGGTGTCCAGGTACTCGCGCAGGACCCGGGAGACGTCCTCCCGCGTCAAGGGCGCACCGGCGCGGGCCACCTGGGCCAGCACCCACCACTGCGGCTGGGTGGTGCCGATCTCCTCCAGCGCGCCACGGGTGCGGGTGACGACGGCCTTGTAGGCCGCCCAGCTCCAGTACCCGATGGGCTGCTTGATCAACTCGGCGTCGCTGTGCGAGTACTCCACGGCCGGCTCCCTGTCCTCTGTTCCGCCCGGCTGCGACGACTCCGCGCCGGGCCGGTTCCTCGACACCGACCCTAGGAATTGAAGCCGACTTCAAGTCAAGCGTGATCGCCGTGTCCCAATTCCTTCCCCCGGCGGCGCCCGCGCCCGTACGGTAAGGGCCATGACCGACGACCTGCCGGACCGTGAACCCGACCTGCCGTCCGCCTTCATCGACATCCCCGGGGTGCGCAACTTCCGCGACGCCGGGAGCGTCGGCTCGCTCCGGCGCGGCGTGCTCTTCCGCTCCGGTTCGTTCCACACCCTCGCGCCCGAGGGCGCCCAGCGGCTCAAGGCGCTCGGGCTGCGGACCGTGATCGACCTGCGCAGCCCGTTCGAGCTGGACGTCTGGCCGGACCTGCGGCACGGTCTCGACCACGAGACGCTCAGCCTCCCTACCCTGCCCGCCAACCGCGAGGACACCGACCGGCCCTGGCCGGAGGGCCAGGCGGAGCTCTACCCGTTCATGGCCGCGACCGCCGGTCCCTCGCTGGTCGCCGCGATCCGCCGGCTCGGCACCCCCGGCACCCTGGCGGCCGTCGTCCACTGCGCCGTCGGCAAGGACCGCACCGGGCTCACCATCGCCGTCGTCCAGGAGCTGCTGGGCGCCTCCGAGGCCGAGATCCTCGCCGACTTCCTGCGCTCCAACACCGGACTCGGCCTCCTCGACGGGCCCACGCCCTACATCGACGAGACCGGTACCGAGCGCATCTCCCGGCCCATCTCCGAGGAACTCCTCACCTCCTCCTTCGACTGGATCCGTGCCCACCACGGCTCCGTCACCGCCTACCTGCACGCCCACGGCGCGACGGACGAGGACCTCGACGCCCTCCGGGCCAACCTGTCGGAGTGACGGGAACGCGGGAGGCGGCGGAGCGGGGGGAGAACGGGGCATGAGGCGTGGCGAACTGCTCGCCGGGCTGGCCGGGATCCGGCAGGCGCAGAGCAACGGCGTCCGCGCGCCGCACAAGCCGCTGCTGCTGCTCTGGCTGCTCGGCCGCCACGCCCGTCTCGGCACCAGCGAGGTGCCGTACGCGGAGGCCGAGCAGCCGGTCAGCCGGCTGATCAACGACTACGGGCCCGCCGTCGGCCGCAACACGGCCGCCCAGCGGGCGGCGATGCCGTTCGTCCACCTGGAGCGGAGCCTCTGGAGCCTGCGGGACGGCGCCGGGCGGCCGCTCGACGCCAAGGACGTCCGGGACAGCGGTGCCGCGCTGCGCCGGGTCGACGCGGTGGGCCGGCTGCGGCCGGAGGTCGAACGGCTGCTCACCGAGGACCCGTCGGCCCTCGCGGTCGCCGTCCGGCTGCTGCTGGACCGGCACTTCACACCCACCCTGGAGGCGGCGATCTGCGAACAGGCCGACGTCGCCCTGCCCGAGCTGGACGTCGCCGACCTGGAGCTCCCCGCGGCGGGCGGGACGGGGGGCGGGCCGGCGTACCGGATCACCCGGCGCCGGGTCCGGGCCGCCGGCTTCGCCGCCGACGTGCTGCGGGCGTTCGACCACGCCTGTGCGATCTGCGGGTACGACGGCCGGCTCGGCCGCGCCGCCGTGGGCATCGAGGCGGCGCACGTCCAGTGGCACAGCCAGGGCGGCCCCGACGTCGTCGACAACGCGCTCGCGCTCTGCTCCCTGCACCACGCGCTGTTCGACTTCGGCGTGCTCGGGGTGACGGAGGACCGCACCGTCCGTGTCTCCCCCCACTACCGGACGGACTCACCCGCGGGCCGGGCCGTCCTGGCCCTGGGCGACCTCCCGGTGGCGCGCCCCGACCGACCGCTCTCGGCGCGCGCGCACGACTTCCTGGGCTGGCACGACCGGTCGGTGTTCAAGCACGCGGGGTTCGTCCTGGGCTGACCTGCGACGGGCCGCTACTGCCGTTCCAGCCGCCACCACTGGGCCGGCGAGTCGGTGTCCTCCCACTGGTGGACGGGGGCGGGCGGCTCGGTGACCGGACCGTCCGGGGCGGTGAGGGCCTTGCCGCTGACGAAGCTGGTGAGCGTGTACGTGCCGGGGTCGTCGAGGTGGTGCTCGACCAGCCATTCCTGGGCGCCGAAGGCGTTGGCGGACCACTGCTGGACCGGGACGCCGTTCTCCGGAGAGGCTCCGGTGACGTCGAGCCGCTTGCCGCCGGCGACGTTCTCGACGTGGAACAGCGCACCACCGGGGTGGACGGCGCTCAGCCGCCAGAGCTGCGCGTCCGAGCCGTTCTCCGCACCGAGCACCGCCTTGGCGCCGCTGCGGCGGCTGCCGTCGGCGATCTCCAGCAGCAGGCCGGCGGCGACGTTCCGGATGCGGTAGAGGCCGTCGGTGATCACGTGGTCAGTCACGGGGGGAGTCTCTCACCGGGCTACGACAGCCCGGTGTTCGCAGCTGAACGCGGCGGCCAGGACGAGGACGACGGCACCCACCTGCACCAGCGCGGAGGCGGCGGTACCGAGCGGCACCGCGGTCGCCCGGGTGAGTACGGGGCACGGCGACCGGGCCGCGCGGGGGATTTCGCCGGACGGGCGGCGGAGCGGCCCGCACGAGGACGCGCGCCGCGGGCGGGCTATGGTCGGAGGTCCGAGGAGTCTGCTGAGGAGTGGAGTCGACCATGGCGAGGATCCCGAACGCGCTCACGGCCACCGTGCCCGCCGCGCTGACCGCGGCGAGCGGTCTGGTCGGCGGCTACGGCGTCGCCCGGTGGACCGGCAACCGCCAACTCGGCGGGGCCGTCCTGGCGGTGGCGGGCGCCGGCGCGGCCGCGCAGTGGCACCGGCGTTCGGGTGCGGCCACCGCTGCCGCGCTGACCGGGCTGTACGTGGTCGCGTTCGGCGGCTCGCACCCGCTGGCGAAGCGGATCGGCGCCTGGCCGTCCGTCCTCGCCGTCACCGGCGTGGTCGCCGCCGCCTCGGCCGTCGCGTCGGCGGTCGTCACCAGGCCGTCGGCCCCCAGGGGCTGAGCCCGCGCGGGGGCTGTCAGCCCCCGAACCGGGCCTCGAAGGCGTCCCGGTTCGGCGAGACCGGCGTCCGGTCCCAGACCGCGAACACCACCCGGTCGAAGGCGGCCCCGTACCGGGACAGCGCCCCCTCGAAGGCCTCCGCCACCTGGGCCGGGTCGTTGCGGAACACCCCGCAGCCCCACGCCCCCAGCACCAGCCCGCGTATCCCGTGCCGCGCCGCCGCGGCGAGCACCCGCTCGGCCCGCTCGGCGAGCACGCCCCGGACGTCTACGGTCGCACCCGCGTCCACGGCCGGGCCGGCCGTCTCCGTCCCGGTGTCCCCGGCGTCCGAACGCAGCGCCAGCTGACCGGCGTTCGGTGCCGGCGAGGTGAGGAAGGTGACCGGGTACGGCCGGGCCAGCAGCTCGCCGCCCCCGCCGCGGATCACCGGCACCTCGGGCGAGACGATCACCCGGTGGCTGTACCTGAGGTCGCGGGAGGCCCGGTGCGCCTCGTAGTAGTCCGGCGCCTCCACCAGGCAGGTGTACAGCAGGGCGCTGCGGCAGAGGTCCTCCTCCTGGGCGCGGGCGCCCCGCAGGTAACCGCCGCCCGGGTTCCGCGCGGAGGCGAAGTTGAGCACCCCGACGGGGCCCGCGCCCGCCTCGACCAGCCGCCGGGCCGCCCCGATGCTGCCCTCGGCGGTGACCTCGACGGCCTCGGGCCGCACCACCGGCCCCGGGCCGCCCACCGACACCAGCTCGTCCAGCTCCGCCGGGGCGTACGACACCGTCCCGGCGCGGGCCGCCGCCAACGACCCGGCCAGGTCCACGAGCTCGCCCCCGGGCACCCGGTAGCTCCCCCGCTCGACGATCCCCTCGTTCTCCGCCGCCACGTTGCGCATTCTGCTGCTCATGTCCGCGACGGTAGGGGACGCCGGCCGGCCGGCGCCACTGGTTATTCTCAGCACCAGAACAACGTGCCCGGCCCGCCCGGACGCCGCCCGCCCCCTTCCTGCGGGCGGGAACGCCGACGGGCCCGCTCCACCGAAGTGGAACGGGCCCGTCGTCAACGCTCAGTCACCGCGCCCCGCGGCCTCGCCGGAGGGCCGGGACGCCTGCGGCGTCAGTTCTTCCAGCGCGGCTTGCGGTCGTCGCGGTTGAAACCGCCCGAGCTGGGGCCACCGGGGCGGCCACCGCGGTCGTCACGGTCGCGGTTGAAACCGCCACCGGCCTGCGGGCGACCACCGGAGCGGTGGTCGTCACGGCGGGAGAACGGACGGCTGCTGCCGCCGCCGGCGCTGCCACCGCGCTCGTCACGGCCGAAGGCCGGACGGTCACCGAAGGAGCGGGCCGGGCGGTCGCCGAAGGAGCGGGCACCGCGGTCGTCACGGTCGCGGTTGAAGCCGCCACGGTCGTCACGGTCACGGTTGAAACCGCCGGGGCGGCCACCGCGGTCGTCACGGTCACGGTTGAAGGACGGACGGTCCCCACGGTCGCGGTTGAAGCCGCCACGGTCGTCACGGTCACGGTTGAAGCCACCGGGGCGACCGCCGCGGTCGTCACGGTCACGGTTGAAGGACGGACGGTCCCCACGGTCGCGGTTGAAGCCGCCACGGTCGTCACGGTCACGGTTGAAGCCACCGGAGCGGCCACCGCGGTCGTCACGGTCACGGTTGAAGGACGGACGGTCC
>NZ_JAQYWW010000590.1:0-455 GCF_036322525.1 Streptomyces sp. BE20
AAGGTGTAGATCTCGGAGGTCGCCCAATAAATAAATCCGGGGTGCGGGGGGGCGTGGGGGGGGGCGGGGGGGGCGGGGGGGCGCGCGGGGGGGGGGGGTGGGGGCGGGGGGGGGGGGGGGGGCGGGGGGGGGGGGGGGGCGGGGCCGGGGCCGCGCGGGCCGCGGGGCGCGCCGCCGGGGGGGGGGGCGGGGGGCGGCCCCCGGCCCCCCCCCCCCCCCCCCCCCCCCCCCCCCCCACCCCCCACCCCCCCCCCCCCCCCCACAACACCCCCCCCCACCCCCCCCACACCCACACCCCCCCCCCCCCACCACCCCACACCCCCCCCCCACCCCCCACCCCCCCCCCCCCCCCCACCCCCAAACCCCCCCCCCCCCCCCAGCCCCAAACGACGACAAACAACCCCACCCCGGCGGGCCCCCCCCCCCCCCCCCCCCACCACAACAAAAACCCCCGC
>NZ_JAQYWW010000591.1:0-247 GCF_036322525.1 Streptomyces sp. BE20
CTCGACGGCGTCACCAGGTTCGTCGAACTGGGCCCGGACGGCGTGCTGTCCGCGCTCGTCCAGCAGCCCGACGCCGTCACCGCGCCGCTGCTGCGCCGCGACCGTGACGAAGTCACCACCGTGCTCACGGCGTTGGCGACTCTGCATGTCAACGGTGTCCCGGTCGACTGGTCGCCGCTGTTCACGGGCGTCCGACCGGCCGAGCTGCCGACCTACGCCTTCCAGCACCAGCGGTACTGGCTGGAGA
>NZ_JAQYWW010000592.1:0-303 GCF_036322525.1 Streptomyces sp. BE20
CTCGATGGCACAGGCCACCACGCGGTCCATGAAGGAGTGGGTCGGGTTGACCGAGTCGTCCTTGATGTGGAGCTTGGCGGTGAAGCCGAGCACGCGTCCCAGGTTGTAGGCCTTCACCAGAGGGGTCCTCCCCGTGTTCAGGTTCGGCTTGGAGGCGACGACGGCCGGCACCGGCCGCAGCGGCGGGTACCGCCAGAGCGACGCCGGACAGGCATCGTTGCGCTTGCGCAGTACAACCGCGCCCTCGCTGCCTAACTCTTAGGCGCACCTAGGCCGGTCCGGCGTCGATCTGGCGGACCGGCC
>NZ_JAQYWW010000593.1:0-309 GCF_036322525.1 Streptomyces sp. BE20
GGGGGGGGTGTGTGGTCGGGGGGAGCCCCCCCTTCCCCTCCCCCCCCTCCCGTTCGCCCTGCGGGCCCCGCGGGCGGCCCGGGGCGGGGGGGGGGTTTGCGGGTGTCCGCGCCCGCCCCCCCCCCCCCGGGGGGGCCCCCCCCCCCGCCCCGCCCCGTGACGCGACCCACCCCACCCCAAAACCCCCAACTAAACCAACAACCACCCCCACCAACACCACACAACAACACAACCCCAGATACAACACAAAACCCAAAACAAACACCCCACCCACCACCACCACCGGCACGACCACCCAACACCCACCCA
>NZ_JAQYWW010000594.1:0-319 GCF_036322525.1 Streptomyces sp. BE20
GGGGGGGGGGGGGGGGGGGGGGGGGCGGGGGCGGCCCCCCCCCCCCCCCCCCAGCCCCCCCCCGGCCCCCCCGCCCCCCCCCCCCCACCCCGACCCCCCCCCCCCCCCCCCACCCCCCCCACCACCCACCACCCCCACCCAAACACAAACCACAAACAACACAACCAAACCACCACCCAACCACCCCACCAACCCCCCCCCCCCAACCCCCCCCCCACCCCCACCCCCACACCCCGACCACCCCCCAACCCCCCACACAAACGCTGCGGCCACAGCACAAAAACAAACAACAACAAACACAAAAACCCACACCCACCCC
>NZ_JAQYWW010000595.1:0-388 GCF_036322525.1 Streptomyces sp. BE20
CTGGGTGGGTTTGTGTTTCAGTGGCTCGGGGCTTTCGTGTGCGGCTACCGCGGGTGGCGGGGGTTCCCCCGTGGGGTTCCCGGGGGGGGCGCGGGGGTCCGTGTCGGTTTGGGGGGGGGGGGGGGCGGGGGGGGGGGGGGGGGCCGGCCCCCCGCCCCCCCCCCCCCCGCCCCCCCCCCCGCCCCCCCGGCTCCCGCCCCCCCCCGCCGCCGCCGCCCCCCCCCCCCCCCCCCCCCCCCAACCCACCACCCCCCCCCACGACACCCACACCCACCCCACCCACCACCCCACCCCCCCCCCCCCCACCCACAACAACCCCCACGACCCCACCCCCCCCCCGCCCCGCGCCCCCCAGAACCAAGCCCACCCCCACCACCCCCCCCACCCC
>NZ_JAQYWW010000596.1:0-1131 GCF_036322525.1 Streptomyces sp. BE20
GAGGTGACCAGCACCGCGGCGGCCTCGCTCGCCTTCGCGATCTGGGTCAGCGCGTCCACCTTCGGGACGACCAGCTGGTCGGTGAACTCGGCGCCGTCGGCCACGTAGACCTTCGCCGCGCCGTACTCGGCCGCCTTCGCAGCGATCGCGGCGGCGGCCGGACCGGCCCCGAGGACGACGGCCGACGGCTCGCCGATCCGGCGGGCCAGGGTCAGCAGTTCGAGGGCCGGCTTGCGGACCACACCGTCGGCGTGGTCCACCAGGACGAGAATCTCAGCCATTGCTCAATGTCTCCGTACGTGGAAGTGGTGGGGTGAGGTGGGACGGGAGTGGGGCCTGGCGCCGATCAGATGAACTTCTGGTCGGCGAGGAAGCCCGCGAGCGCCTTGCCGCCCTCGCCCTCGTCCTTGACGACCGTGCCCGCGGTACGCGCCGGACGCGCCGCCACCGACTCCACCGCCGTCCACGAACCCGCCAGACCGACCTCGTCCGCCCCGATCCCCAGATCGTCCAGGTCCAGCGACTGCACCGGCTTCTTCTTCGCCGCCATGATCCCCTTGAACGAGGGGTAACGCGCCTCACCCGACTGATCCGTCACCGACACCACCGCCGGCAGCGAAGCCTCCACCAGCTCCGTCGCCGCGTCACCGTCCCGACGGCCCTTCACCACACCACCCTCGACCGACACCTCCGACAGCAGCGTCACCTGCGGCACACCCAGACGCTCCGCCAACAGCGCCGGCAGCACACCCATCGACCCGTCCGTCGACGCCATACCACCGATCACCAGGTCGAACCCGGTCTTCTCCAACGCCTTCGCCAGCACCGCCGACGTCCCGATCACGTCCGAACCGTGGATGCCGTCGTCGTTCACGTGCACGGCCTTGTCCGCACCCATCGACAACGCCTTGCGCAGCGCGTCCTTCGCATCGTCCGGACCCACCGTCAACACCGTCACCTCGGCGTCACCGCTCGCCTCCGCGATCCGCAACGCCTGCTCCACGCCGTACTCGTCCAGCTCCGACAGAAGGCCGTCCACGCCCTCCCGGTCGGTGGTGTGATCGTCCGAGAAACGACGGTCACCCGTCGCGTCCGGCACGTGCTTCACACAGACAACGATCCTCAAGCTCA
>NZ_JAQYWW010000597.1:0-6630 GCF_036322525.1 Streptomyces sp. BE20
GAGAAGGCGCCGCCGCCGTGGCGGGCCATGCCGCCGTAGGTGTCGATGATGATCTTGCGGCCGGTCAGGCCGGCGTCGCCCATCGGGCCGCCGATCTCGAACCGGCCGGTCGGGTTGACGAGCAGGCGGTAGCCGTCGGTGACCAGCTTGATGCCCTGCTCGGCCAGCGCCTTCAGCTCCGGCTCCACGACGAACTCGCGGACGTCCGGGGTGAGCAGCGAGTCGAGGTCGATGTCGCTGGCGTGCTGGGTGGAGACGACCACGGTGTCGAGGCGGACGGCCTTGTCGCCGTCGTACTCGATGGTGACCTGGGTCTTGCCGTCGGGGCGCAGGTACGGGATCGTCCCGTTCTTGCGGACCTCGGTGAGACGGCGGGAGAGGCGGTGCGCCAGGGTGATCGGCAGCGGCATGAGCTCGGGCGTCTCGTCGGACGCGTAGCCGAACATCAGGCCCTGGTCACCGGCGCCCTGCTTGTCCAGGGAGTCCTCGTCGCCCTCGACCCGGGCCTCGTACGCGGTGTCGACGCCCTGCGCGATGTCGGGAGACTGCGCACCGATGGACACCGACACGCCGCAGGAGGCGCCGTCGAAGCCCTTCTTGGAGCTGTCGTAGCCGATCTCCAGGATCTTGTCCCGGACGAGCTGGGCGATCGGCGCGTACGCCTTGGTGGTCACCTCGCCGGCCACGTGCACCTGGCCGGTCGTGATCAGCGTCTCCACGGCGACCCGGGAGGTCGGGTCCTCACGGAGGAGAGCGTCAAGGATGGTGTCGCTGATCTGGTCAGCGATCTTGTCGGGGTGTCCCTCGGTCACGGATTCCGAGGTGAACAGGCGGCGAGACACAGCGCTCCCTGGGGTTGCAGCGGCTGCTGACTGAAAGCCCCGGTCGGACCCGGGAACTTCCGGAAAGACTTGATTCCTGGAGTGTAACGGTCGGCTTCCGACAATCGTCACGCGATTCCGCAATTGGAGACCGCCCTCCCACCCTTCGAGATCAGTCGACGGGCGGATCCAGCCGTTCGGCGACCAGGTCCCAGACGACGTCCGCGAGCGCCTCCTTCGGACCCACCGGAACGGGCGTCTCACTGCCGTCCGAGCCCAGTACGACGGCCTCGTTGACGTCCTGGCCGAAGGCCTTGCCGTCCCCGACCTCGTTGACGACGAGCAGGTCGCAGCCCTTGCGGGCGAGCTTCGCCCGGCCGTTGGCGAGCACCTCGTCGGTCTCCGCCGCAAAACCCGCGACCAGTTGGCCCGAACGGGGACGGTGGGCCGAGAGCTCGGCCAGGATGTCCGGGTTGCGGACGAGCTCGACGGGCGGCTGCTCGACCCCGTCGACCTTCTTGATCTTGCCGGTGGCGTAGACCGCGGGGCGGAAGTCCGCCACCGCCGCGGCCATGACCACCGCGTCCGCCTCGGTGGACGCCGTCAGGACGGCGTCCCGGAGCTCCAGGGCGGTGGCCACCCGCACCACGTCCACCCCGGCCGGATCGGGCAGCTCGGCATTGGCCGAGATCAAGGTCACACGGGCACCACGCGCCGCAGCGGTCGCCGCGAGCGCGTAGCCCTGCTTGCCGGAGGAGCGGTTGCCCAGGTAGCGGACCGGGTCGAGCGGCTCCCGGGTGCCGCCGGCCGAGACCACCACGTGCCGCCCGGCGAGGTCGGTCCGGACACCGCCGTAGCGCAGCACCGCCCGGCAGGCGTCGAAGATCGCGGACGGCTCGGGGAGCCGCCCCTTGCCGGTGTCCTTGCCGGTCAACCGCCCGCTGGCGGGCTCCAGCACGATCACGCCCCGGCGGCGCAGCGTGGCGACGTTCTCCCGGGTGGCCGGGTGCTCCCACATCTCGGTGTGCATCGCGGGTGCCAGGACGACCGGGCAGCGCGCGGTGAGCAGGGTGTTGGTGAGCAGGTCGTCGGCGAGCCCGTGGGCGGCCCTGGCCATCAGGTCGGCGGTGGCGGGGGCGACCACGACCAGGTCGGCACTCTGCCCGATCCGCACGTGCGGCACCTCGTGGACGCGTTCCCAGGTCGCGGTGGCGGCCGGGCGCCCGGAGAGCGCGGCCCAGGTGGCCTCGCCGACGAAGTGCAGCGCCGCCTCGGTGGGCACCACGGTGACCTGGTGGCCGGACTCGGTGAACCTGCGCAGCAGCTCGCACGCCTTGTACGCGGCGATGCCGCCGCTGACGCCGAGGACGACGCGCGGTGCGCCCGCCTGCTCCGTGCTGCCGCCCATGATCCCCATCTCTCCTCGCTCGGTGCGTGCTCACCCTACGGCCCGTCGGCGATCACCCGCACGGTGGCACCCCCACGGCCCCCCGACAGCAACGCCGCAGGGCCCGTCGGAGCGAACTCCGACGGGCCCTGCGGGCGAAGGCGGGTGCCTCAGGCGGCCTCGATCGCCTCGGCGGTCAGCATGCCTGCGTTGATCTCGCGCAGCGCGATCGACAGCGGCTTCTCGTGCACGTGGGTGTCGACCAGCGGGCCGACGTACTCCAGCAGGCCCTCGCCGAGCTGGGAGTAGTACGCGTTGATCTGACGGGCACGCTTGGCCGCGTAGATCACCAGGCTGTACTTGGAGTCGGTGGCCTCAAGCAGCTCGTCGATCGGCGGGTTGATGATGCCCTCGGGCGCGGTCATGGAAGAGGACACGCGAAAACCTTCCGAAAGGGTGGAAAAGACAAAAGCTCAGCCTACACCGAGCAAGGCTAGCAGTTCGGTCGCCACCTGCTCGACGGAGGTGTTGACGAGCGTGCTGTCGAACTCCGGCTCGGCGGCCAGCTCGACCTTCGCCGCCTCCAGGCGCTTCTCGATCACGTCCTGCGGCTCGGTGCCGCGGCCGGTGAGCCGGCGGACCAGCTCGTCCCAGCTCGGCGGAGCCAGGAAGACGAGCTGCGCCTCGGGCATGGACTCGCGCACCTGGCGGGCGCCCTGCAGGTCGATCTCCAGCAGCACGGGCTCGCCGCGCTCCAGCTTCTCCAGGACCGCGGAGCGCGGCGTGCCGTAGCGGTTGCCCGCGAACACGGCCCACTCCAGCAACTCGCCGTTGGCGATCAGCTTGTCGAACTCGTCGTTGTCGACGAAGTGGTACTGGACCCCGTTCTGCTCGCCCGGCCTCGGGTGGCGGGTCGTCGCCGACACCGAGAGCCAGACCTCGGGGTGCTGCTTCCTCATATGAGCGACGACCGTGCTCTTGCCGACCCCCGAGGGGCCGGAGAGCACGGTCAGCCGCGGACGCTCACTCATGCACCGATTATCCCGGATCGCGGACGATCCCGGGACCACGGGGCACGGTCAGGCGGCACCGCCGCCGAACTCCCGCTCCAGGGAGGCGATCTGGTTGGTTCCGAGACCACGGACACGCCGGCTCTCGCTGATACCGAGCCGCTCCATGATCTGCTTGGCCCGAACCTTGCCGACGCCCGGAAGGGACTCCAGCAGGGCGGAGACCTTCATCTTGCCGATCACGTCGTTGTCAGCCTTGCCGGCCTTGATCACCTCGTGCAGCGAGGCGCCGGAGTGCTTGAGCCGGTTCTTCACCTCGGCGCGCTCCCGGCGAGCCTCGGCGGCCTTGGCGAGCGCGGCGGTGCGCTGTTCAGGGGTAAGGGGCGGAAGAGCCACGCCGTTCACCTCAGGTGTGGATGGAAGGGATTGAACTATGACTGGTTTGGTTCCCAGGACACCGGTCCACAGGGCGAACTCGCCGCCCCTGACCTGCGAGAGCAACGAGTTTCGCGGCTCTTCGATGACCTATCGCCGGACACTACCCGGATTGCGGCGCCGCGTCAGGAAAAGAACACGAAAAGTCCTGGTCAGCCAAGGCCGACCAGGACTTTCCCGGGCAAAATGACCGCGATTGCGGACCTTTGGCGCCGCCGATGTGACGGCGCTCACGTCAACTCTTGAGATGTCGCGCCGCCCCGTCGCGCCGCTTGCCCGCTCGCCTGCGGACCGTGCCGGGGCGGTTTCGGAGCGACACCGGCCCCGACGGGCGCGCGCGGCGGCGAATCCCGCCGCCGCGGGCGCTACTTGACCGCGTCCGCGTACTCCTGCACGAAACGGTCGGCCGCCGCCCGCAGCGCCTCGACCGAGGGGCCCTGCTTCAGCACGTCGCGGCTCACGCTCGGCACGACGTTGCGCACCGAGTCGCCGAAGACCCGCGGCAGGTCCGCCATGGTCGCGCCCTGGGCGCCGATCCCGGGGGCGAGCAGCGGGCCGTTGATCGCCAGGTCCACCCCGGCGTCGGCCAGGGTCGCACCGACCACCGCGCCGAACGAGCCGAGCGGCTCGGCGCCGGCGTTCTCGGCGGCCAGCTGCCGCAGCACGGAGGCGGCCACCGACAGGCCGTCCGAGCCGACCGCGCGCTGCACCTCGGCGCCCTCCGGGTTGGAGGTGAGCGCCAGCGCGAAGACGCCCGCGCCGTGGGCCGTGGCCAGGTCGAGCGCCGGGCGCAGCGAGCCGAAGCCCAGGTAGGGGCTGACGGTGACGGCGTCCGAGAAGAGCGGGCTGCCGGGCGCCAGGAACGCCTCGGCGTAGGCGGCCATGGTGGAGCCGATGTCCCCGCGCTTGGCGTCCATCAGGACCAGCACGCCGGCCGACCGGGCCTCCTCGACGGACTTCTCCAGGACGGCGACGCCCCGGGAGCCGAAGCGCTCGAAGAAGGCGGCCTGCGGCTTGAGCACGGCCACCCGGCCGGCCAGGGCCTCGACCACGGTACGGCTGAAGGTCTCCAGGCCGGCGACGGAGTCCTCCAGACCCCAGGCGGCGAGCAGGGAGGCGTGCGGGTCGATGCCGACGCAGAGCTGGCCGCGGGTGTCGAGGGCGTGGCGCAGCCGGGCGCCGAAGGGGGCGAGGGTCATGACGTCCTTCCGGGGAGGTGAGGGGGGTTCAGGCGGCCTTGGGCGCGTCGACCGCGCTGCCGACGGCGGCGGCCAGGTTGCGGAAGCCGCCGGCCCGGACCCGGGCGGAGAGGCCCTTGTGGATGCGGCGGCACCAGAACGGGCCCTCGTAGATGAAGGCGCTGTAGCCCTGGACCAGGTCGGCTCCGTGGATGATCCGCTGCCAGGCGTCCTCGGCGGTCTCGATGCCGCCGACGGAGACCAGGACGAGCCGGCCCTCGGTGCGGGCGCGCAGCCGCTGGAGGACCTCCAGCGCGCGGCCCTTGAGCGGGGCGCCGGAGAGGCCGCCCATGCCGATCTCCTCGACCCGGTCCGCGGGGGTGCGCAGGCCCTCGCGGCCGATCGTGGTGTTGGTGGCGATGATGCCGTCGAGGCCCAGTTCCAGGGCGAGGTCGGCGACGGCGTCGACGTCCTCGTCGGCCAGGTCGGGGGCGATCTTGACCAGCAGCGGCACGCGGTGCGGGGTGGTCCGGTCGGCGGCCTCGCGGACGGCGCCGAGCAGCGGACCGAGGTGCGAGACGGCCTGGAGGTTGCGCAGCCCGGGGGTGTTCGGCGAGCTGACGTTGACCACCAGGTAGTCGGCGTACCGGGCGAGCCGCTCGGTCGACTTGACGTAGTCGGCGATCGCGTCGGCCTCCTCGACGACCTTGGTCTTGCCGATGTTGACGCCGACGACCGGGGTCGAGGTGGTGTGCGGGCGGGCGGCCAGCCGGGCGGCGACCCGGGCCGAGCCCTGGTTGTTGAAGCCCATCCGGTTGATCAGGGCGCGGTCCTCGACCAGCCGGAAGAGCCGCGGGGCCGGGTTGCCGGGCTGGGCCTCACCGGTGACGGTCCCGATCTCGACGTAGTCGAAGCCGAGCATCGACAGGCCGTCGATGCCGACGCCGTTCTTGTCGAAGCCGGCCGCGAGGCCGAACGGGCCGGGCAGGTCGAGGCCGAGGGCGCCGGTGTGCAGCGCGCGGTCGCGGGGGGCCAGCACCAGCCGGACCAGGCCGCGCAGGCCGGGCACCGAGGAGGCGAGCCGGACCCAGAAGAAGGCGAGGTGGTGGGCCTTCTCCGGGTCCATCTTCTTGAAGACGAGGTCGAACAGCAGCTTGTACACAAAGTCCTCCCAGGGCATGGAAGTGGGGGGCACCCGGCGGTACTGGTGCCCCCCACTGCGGTGGTGCTACTTGGCGCGGCCGGCGTTGATCAGCTCGGCGTGCTCCTGGAGCGACATGACGCCGACCTCGTCGCGCAGCAGCCGGTCGATGCCCTGGACGGCGGCGCCCATGGCCTGCACGGTGGTCAGGCAGGGCACCGAGCGGGCGACGGCGGCGGTGCGGATCTCGTAGCCGTCGAGGCGGCCGCCGGTGCCGTACGGGGTGTTGATGATGAGGTCGATCTCGCCGTCGTGGATCAGCTGGACGACGGTCCGCTCGCCGTTCGGGCCCTCGCCCTCGCTGTGCTTGCGCACCACGGTGGCGGGGATGCCGCCGCGCTGGAGCACCTCGGCGGTGCCGGCGGTGGCGAGGATCTCGAAGCCCAGGCTGGCCAGCGCCCGGGCCGGGAAGACCAGGTTGCGCTTGTCCCGGTTGGCGACCGAGATGAAGACCTTGCCCTTGGTGGGGAGGGCGCCGTAGGCGCCGGTCTGGGATTTGGCGTAGGCGGTGCCGAAGACCTTGTCGATGCCCATGACCTCGCCGGTGGAGCGCATCTCCGGGCCGAGGACGGTGTCGACACCGCGGCCGTGGACGTCC
>NZ_JAQYWW010000598.1:0-318 GCF_036322525.1 Streptomyces sp. BE20
GGACCGGTCCGCCAGATCACAGGCGTGGATCTCCGCCATCGGCAGCTCGGCCAGCAGCTCCGCCGCCCCGGGCGCCTGCGCGCCACGCCGGGCGCGCAGCCCCCGCCGCGCCGCCCCGTCCGCCGCCGCCCACCGCGCCACCGCGACGCTGAGTGATCCGGGGACCACGGAGATCTACACCGTGACCCGAGGCTTCCAGACAGACCCGGAACCCACCGGCGCGTGAACTAGACGTCGAACGAGCACGCCACCGCCGCGCACCGCGACCTGGTCCTCCGCGCCCAACGCGCCACCCAGGACAGCAGCAAAACGAAACAC
>NZ_JAQYWW010000599.1:0-318 GCF_036322525.1 Streptomyces sp. BE20
GGGGGTGTGGGGGTGGGGGTGGTGGGGGTGGGGGTTGGTGTGGGTTTGTGTTTGGGGGGGGTTGTTGTGGTGGTGGTGGGGGTGTTGGTGGTTGTGGGGGTTGTGTTGGGGTTTGTGGTGTTTGGTGTGTTGCTGGGCCTCGGGGGGGGGGGGGGGGGGGGGGCTGGCGGCTGGGGGGGGGGGGGGGGGGGGGGGGGGGGTGGTTTGTTTTCTTTTGGGTGGGCGGGGGGGTGGGGGGCGGGGGGCGCGCCGCCGCGGCCGCCGACCCCACCACCCCCCCCCCCGCGAGCCGCCCGCCCGCGCCCCCCCCCCCACCCC
>NZ_JAQYWW010000600.1:0-405 GCF_036322525.1 Streptomyces sp. BE20
ACCTGGTGACGCCGTCGAGGGCCGCGAGGGCGTCGGCGAAGCGGACGGGCTTGCGGACCTGGTCCACCCAGTACCCCGGGTCCGACCACTGCCCTAGCCCGACCGGGCGGCCTGTCACGTAGGACACCGCCGGGACCGAAGGCTCGGCGAAGGACCACCCACGCACCACGGCGCGGAAGTCCTCCAACATCGGCTCCATCAACCGGGAGTGGAAGGCGTGACTGGTCCGCAGACGGCTGGACTTCCAGCCCCGCCCCCCCGCCGCCACCGCGACGGCGTCCATCACCGCTGCCAGCCCCGCGACCACCACGGCCCCAGGACCGTTCACCACCGCGACGTCCACGTCCGGGAACGCCGCCAGCACCTCCGCCTCGGAAGCACCCACCGCAAGCATCGCCCCACCCG
>NZ_JAQYWW010000601.1:0-1739 GCF_036322525.1 Streptomyces sp. BE20
AACGAGAGCCTGGCCAACCTGCTCAAGGAGGAACGGCGCTTCGCCCCGCCGGCAGAGCTCGCCGCAGCCGCCAACGTCACCGCGGCCGCATACGCTCAGGCCTCCGAGGACCGCCTCGGCTTCTGGGCCGAGCAGGCCCGCCGCCTCACCTGGGCCGTCGAGCCCACCGAGACACTCGACTGGTCCAACCCGCCGTTCGCCAAGTGGTTCGCCGACGGCAAGCTCAACGTGGCCTACAACTGCGTCGACCGCCACGTCGAGGCGGGCAACGGCGACCGCGTCGCCATCCACTTCGAGGGCGAGCCCGGCGACAGCCGCTCCCTCACCTACGCCCAGCTCAAGGACGAGGTCTCACAGGCCGCCAACGCCCTGCTGGAACTCGGGGTCCGCAAGGGCGACCGGGTCGCCGTCTACCTGCCGATGATCGCCGAGGCCGTCGTCGCGATCCTCGCCTGCGCCCGGATCGGCGCCACCCACTCGGTGGTCTTCGGCGGCTTCTCCGCCGACGCCGTCGCCTCCCGCATCCAGGACGCCCAGGCCAAGCTCGTCATCACCGCCGACGGCGGCTACCGGCGTGGCAAGCCCTCCGCCCTCAAGCCCGCCATCGACGAGGCACTGACCAAGGTCGACGGCGTCGAGCACGTCCTGGTCGTCCGCCGCACCGGCCAGGACGTCTCCTGGACCGAGGGCCGCGATGTCTGGTGGCACGAGGCCACCGCCCGCCAGTCCACCGAACACACCCCCGAGGCGCACGACGCCGAGCACCCGCTCTTCATCCTCTACACCTCCGGCACCACCGGTAAGCCCAAGGGCATCCTGCACACCTCCGGCGGCTACCTCACCCAGGCCAGCTACACCCACCACGCCGTCTTCGACCTCAAGCCGGAGTCCGACGTCTACTGGTGCACCGCCGACATCGGCTGGGTCACCGGCCACTCGTACATCGTCTACGGCCCGCTCTCCAACGGCGCCACCCAGGTCATCTACGAAGGCACCCCCGACACCCCCCACCAGGGCCGGTTCTGGGAGATCGTCCAGAAGTACGGCGTGACGATCCTCTACACCGCGCCCACCGCGATCCGCACGTTCATGAAGTGGGGCGACGACATCCCCGCGAAGTTCGACCTCTCCTCCCTGCGGGTCCTGGGCAGCGTCGGCGAGCCGATCAACCCCGAGGCGTGGATCTGGTACCGCGAGCACATCGGCGGCGGCAAGGCCCCGATCGTCGACACCTGGTGGCAGACCGAGACCGGCGCCATGATGATCAGCCCACTGCCCGGCGTCACCGAGACCAAGCCCGGCTCGGCCCAGCGCGCGCTCCCCGGCATCGGCGCCACCGTCGTCGACGACGAGGCCCGCGAGGTCCCCAACGGCTCCGGTGGCTACCTCGTCCTCACCGAACCCTGGCCGTCCATGCTCCGCACCATCTGGGGCGACGACCAGCGCTACATCGACACCTACTGGTCGCGGTTCGAGGGCCGCTACTTCGCCGGTGACGGTGCCAAGAAGGACGAGGACGGCGACATCTGGCTGCTCGGCCGGGTCGACGACGTCATGCTCGTCTCCGGCCACAACATCTCGACCACCGAGGTCGAGTCGGCCCTGGTCGGACACCCGTCCGTGGCCGAGTCCGCCGTGGTCGGCGCCGCCGACGCCACCACCGGCCAGGCGATCGTCGCCTTCGTCATCCTCCGCGGCACCGCCGCCGACAGCCCCGAGCTGGTCGAGGAGCTGCGGGC
>NZ_JAQYWW010000602.1:0-553 GCF_036322525.1 Streptomyces sp. BE20
AAGAAGCGGGCGATGCGGTGGCGGGGCCTCGCGTCGACGAGGGTGAGGTCGAGGAGGCCGTCGGTGGGGTCGGCGGTCGGGCAGATGAGCATCCCGCCGCCGTAGCTGCTGGTGTTGCCGACGGCGGCGAGCGTGAGGTCGCGGGTGGCGTCGTGGTTTTAATAAGCTGTGGTGGTGGGGGGGGGTGGGGGGGGTGGGGTGTGGGGGGGGGGGGGGGGGTGGTGTTGGTGGGGGTGGTGGGGGGGGTGGTGGTTTGCGTGGTCGTGGCGGGTGTGGGGGGGGGCGTTGGGGTTGGGGTGGGGGGGGGGGGGGGGGGGGGGGGGGGTGTGGGGGGTGGGGGGTGGGGGGTGGTGGGGGGGGGGGGGGGGGTGGGGGGGGGGGGGGGTGTTTGTGGGGGGGGGGGGGGGGGTTGGTTTTGGGTGGGTGTGGGGGGGGGGGGGGTGGGGGGGGCGCGGGGCGGGGCCCGGGCGGCGCCCGCGGGGCCGGGGGGGGGGGCCCCCCCCCGCCCCCCCCCCCCCCCCCCCCCCCCCCCCCCCCCCCCCCCCCCCCCCCC
>NZ_JAQYWW010000603.1:0-23758 GCF_036322525.1 Streptomyces sp. BE20
CGGACGTGCCGAGGAATCCGGCCCGGTCGGGGCGGGCAGGCCGGTCGATCCAGTGGCGGCTGACGAGGAAGGGCGGAGCCTGGCGCACGGCGGCGGCGCAGGCCCGCAGCTCGTGGTCGTCGAGCAGGGGGGACCGCTCCACCAGGGTCCGCAGGCCCGCGGGGTCGGTGGCGAGGACGACGGCGTCGAAGGCCTCGGCGCCGTCGTCGAGGTCGAGGTCGAAGCCGCCGTCGGGACGCGGCGCGACGGCGCGAACGGCGGTGGCGGTGTGCACCTGGACGGACAGTGCGGCCAGCCGGTCGGCGAGCGGGTTCCACAGGGCTTGCGGGAAGGGTTCGTTGACGACGTCGAACAGGAGGCCCTCGGAGGAGCCGAGAAAGTAGATGTGGAACATGAGGGCGAGTTCGGCGGCCGAGAGTGTCTCGGGGGCGCTGAAGAAGCTGCGTGAGAAGACCTCGAAGGCGAGGTGGCGAGCTTTGGGCGGGAAGTTGACGGCCGCGAGGAACTCGGCGGCGCTGGAGGTGTCGAGCGCGTGGTAGACGTCGGGGACGCGGACGTCGAACAGCGGGCGGGCGCGGCGGGCGTCGATGCGCGCCAGGTCGGTCAGCCGGAAGGTGGGGCTTCGCAGGGCGAAGAGGAGGGCGTTCCACGGCGGTGTGCGCGGGAGCCCGGCGAAGCGGTCGGTCCCCCCGGTGCTGCTGTGCAGCGGGTAGTCGGGTAGGGCGGTGAGGAAGCCGAGTGCGGGGTCGATCCGGCGCAGGAGGGCACGGAGGTTGTAGTACTGACGGAAGAAGGCGTGGAACCCGCGGTTCATCGTGACGGTGGTGCCGTCGGCGAGGGTGGTGTCCCAGCCTGCGAGTCTGCCGCCGAGGTGCGGGCCGCGTTCGTAGAGGTTGACGGCGATGCCGCGCTCGGCGAGTGCGACGGCGGCTGTCAGGCCCGCGATGCCGCCTCCGACGACGGCGGCGCGCGGCGGCGGGGATCCCGCGCGGGCCGCGCCGTGGTGGGCGGGCCACAGGACAGCGCGGGTGTCGCGGGCGCCGGGCGGCAGGGGTCTGCGGGTCACGGGTGCTCCGGCGGCCGGACGGCGGTCAGGGTGTGGACGACGCCGGCCTGCCACCCGGTGGCCGGGTGGACCCGGACGTCGGTGAATCCCGCGCGCTCGATCCGGGCCGCCAGTGCGTGCGCGGTGTCGAACCCGAGCACGCTGCGGCGCAGGTGGCGGTAGAGCCTCGGTCCGCCCGCGCCCACCGTGCCGAGGGGGATGACGATGCCCCAGCACAGGGCGTTCCAGAGGACGCGGTCGACGGTGCGTCCGCGCAGGGTGTAGTCGTGGACGACGAGGGGGCCGCCGGGGCGCAGGACCTGGCGGATGCGGTCCAGCACGTGGTCGGGGTCGGCGGTGTTGCGCAGGAGGTAGGCGGCGAGGACGGCGTCGTAGGGGCCCTGCACCGGTGGCCGCCCGAGGTCCTCGGCCCGGGCCTCGACGAATTCGACCCGCGGGGGCCAGGGTTTCGCGCGGGCGTGCTCCAGCATGCCGGCGGACGCGTCCGCGGCGGTGACGACGGCGCCTGGGTCTGCTGTGGTGACAGCCAGGGTGGAAGCGCCGGTGCCGCAGCCGAGGTCCAGGATGCGTCGGGGGGTTGCGCCGGCCGGTCCCAGGAGTGCTGCGGCCGAGGCGAGTTGGCGGTGGTAGCCGGGGCTGAGGGCGGTGAGGCGGTCGTAGTTCCCGCAGGCGCGGTTGAAGGCGTCGTTCAGCGCGGGGCCGTGCAGGACGGTCATCGGTGCTCCGGGGCGTGGGCGGCGGGCCCTCGGCGGGCGCGGTGGAGCGCGATGTCCAGGCAGGAGCGCAGCATCGGTGCGAGCGGGCTGTGCAGGCCGATGGCGAGTTCCTGGCGGGCGGTCGAGGCGCCGTCGAGGAAGCGCAGCACGGTCTCGGCGGGGTTGGCGCGGAAGAGTGTGGTGAAGAAGTCGGGGCCGATGCGGCCCTGGTCGAGGGCGCGGAGGAGCACGGCGTCCAGGGCCAGGTGGCGGCGCGGGTGGGGGCGCGGTGGTACGGGTGGCTTTCCGTCGAGCAGGTACCGTGCCGCGGCGTCTGCCTGGCGCCGGCTGGCGGCGAAGCTGTATCCGGTCGAGGGCCGGGTGGCGCCGCCGCTGGTGCCGATCCTGATGTGGTGGGGGCTTTCGCGGCGAGGGTAGGTGGCGTCCGTCATCGGGACGACGCCGTGTTCGACGGCGTCGATCCGGTAGCCGGTGGTGCCGATCCGGTCGCGCAGGTAGCCGCGCAGGGCCGGGTCGTAGGCGGGCTCGGGCCAGGTGCGCCGGCTGAAGACCGTGTACTCGACCAGGGCGCGGCACTCGTCCAGCGGCAGGATGTAGCCGAAGGCGAGCCCTGCGGCCGGCTGGGGGACGCGGAAGTCCATCAGCAGGGGGACGTGCGGGTCGAAGGCGGGCCGGTCGGTGGTGACGAACCAGCCCCGGAAGTGCTGGAGCAGGGCGGTCCGCGCATTCGGCCGCGGTGGTCTGGGCCGTGAGTCGAGGACCCAGCGGGCGCGCAGGGTGCGGGTGGCGGCGCCGGTGTCGACGGGGACGAGAATGCGGGCGGGCGTGTCGAAGACCTCCCCGGCGACCCCGGTGACGTGCCGGAAGTTGGGGCAGCGGTCCAGGCGCCGGTGGACGGCTCGGCGGAAGGTCTCGGAGTCGAGCATCTTGTAGCGCTGGCGTCCCAGGGCGTGCCGGGTGAGTGTGCCGTCGGTGGAGCAGAGGGCTGCGCTGTCCCAACTGGCGGTCAGCAGGCCGTCGTAGGGGCCGCCCGCCGGTTCCCAGAAGCACCAGGTGCGCGGGGCCGGGCGACGGCTGTCCCCGTCGGAGGGTTCGACGAGTGCGACGGTGGGTGCGGCCGGGCCTGCGGTGGCGAGCCGGTGGGCGAAGGTGAGGCCGGCCGCTCCGGCACCGATGACGACGATGTCGACGCCGTCCGGCCCGCTCACCGGGGGTCCGTCCGGGTGCGCAGCAGGTGGCGTCGTTCGGCGTAGGCGATGTCGTCGCGCCACAGACGGGCCGCGGTGCGGCGGACGGCCGGGCGGACGAGGGGGGCGAGGGCGCGGGCGAGGGCGAAGCCGCGTCGGCCGGAGGCGGCCACGACGGCTTCGGTGACGATGCTGCGGGCCGGCCGGTCCGGGCCGCGCAGGGGAGTGGCGTGCGTCTCCACGACACTGCCGGTTCCTTCGCCGCTGATGATCTCCATGACGACGGTGCGCGGTCCCGGGGCGGTGAATGCGGCGGTGACGGGGACGGCGAGGCGCCGGCCCAGACGGAATTCCACCTCGACGAGGAAGCGGTCCGTGTCGGCGGGGGTGTCGCGGGGCAGGTCGGCGGGCGGGCTCTCGCTGACCCGCAGGGCGCCGAACGCGTAGGGGTGGAACCAGGCGCCGTGCCAGGGGTCGAGTCGGTTGGCGAGGATGTCGCGGGGTTCGCACCTGCCGGCGACGCAGGTGACGGTGGTGAGCGCCGTCCGCGGGTCGGGGCGGTGGGTGCGTGGCGGAAGGGGTGTGGGGTCCTCCCCGCCGATGCTGTCCAGGCGCACCCACAGGAGCGCGCCGTCGTCGTGGCAGGGGTGGGTGCGCCAGGCCGGTGTGCCGGCTGGTCCGAGCCGCATCCCGTGCCAGTGGCAGACGAGGTCGGCGCCGTCCACGGGGCCGCCGCACAGGGGTGCTCCGAGGTGCGGGCAGGCGCCGGGCCCGGCGTGGACGTCACCGCCGGTCGCGCGCCATACGACGAGTTCGCGGCCGGCCACGTACCGGGCCGCCGACCGGCCCGGCCGAAGGGTGCTGCTCGCCCCGAGGACGTACCAGTTGCCGGTGGGGCGGGCGCTCGCGCGGACGACGGCCGCCTGGATGACCGCAGGGCGGGCCTGCTCCCAGGTGGGACTCTGGTCGAGCCAGCGTTCGCGTCGGCGCCTGCGCACGGGGAGGAGGCCGGTCGGGGGCGGGCGGTGCTCGGTCACGTGGTCGTCTTTCCTCCGGGGAGTGGTGCGGTGTCCGGCGCCGTGCCGGGGCTCGGGCCGCGGCCGCGTACCAGGGGGCCGTTCCCGCGGTCCCCGCCCATCAGCGGCCCCCGCGCCGTGCGGCCGCTGCGCCGAACCGTGCGACAGCGGCCCCGGCCGCACCGCGGGCCGCCACGGCCGCGCGGCGGCCGCGCGACACGCAGACCCGCCGGTGGAGGACCACCTCGACCCCGTGGCGTTCGACCTCGTCGAGGATCCGGCGGTAGAGCACCAGGGCCGCCGCCACACACGGGCGGGAGGCGGGGGCCAGTATCGGCACGCCCAGGGAGGCGTACCGGTAGAGGCCCCGGGTGTGCGCGATGCGCTCGCGCAGGGCGGCGGCCACCCGTGCGCTGCCGCGCCCGGTCCGTCGGCACCACATCAGCAGGTCGCGGTCGACCCCGTGCGACGCCAGTTGGTCGGCGGGCAGGTAGATCCGGCCGCGGTCGAGGTCCTCGCCGACGTCGCGGATGAAGTTGGTGATCTGGAAGGCCGTCCCCAGCCCGGCGGCGTGCGGCGCCGCCCGCTCCTGGGGGCCGACCGTGCGAAGGACCGGCAGGCACTGCAGGCCGATCACGGCCGCCGATCCGTGGACGTACGTCATCAGTTCCTGGAAGGTCGGGTACTCCTCGACGTGGAGGTCCATCCGCATGGAGGCGAGGAAGTCCGTGAAGTGCCGCCGCCCGATGCCGTAGCGGCGGGCGGTGTCGACCACGGCGTCGACCACGGGGTGCCCCCCTCGGCCGTCCTGCCACGCCGTGCCGAATCGGCGCTCCAGTTCGTCGAGCGCGGCGGCGCGCGCCGTGAGGCCCCCGGGGACTCCCGGATCGTCGACGATGTCGTCGGCCCAGCGGGCGAACCCGTACAGGGCGTGCACGGCGGGGCGCTGCGCGGGTGACAGCAGCCGGGTCGCCAGGAAGTAGGTCCTGCCGTGACGGGCGTTCAACCGTCGGCACTCCTCGTAGGCCAGCCGCAGGTCCCGGTCGGACACCCCCGCCCTGTCCAGTTCCCGGGCGCTCACCGGCCGCCGCCCGTCGCCGCGGCGCGCGCGGACAGGCCGGCGCGCCTGCGCGGAACACCCGTGACCCGGGCGGCGGCCAGCTTCCCGGACAGCAGCACCGTCGGTACGCCCACGCCCGGTGTGGTCCCGCAGCCGGCCAGCACCACGTTCTCCTCCCCCGCGACGAGGTTGCGCGGCCGGAACGGCCCGGTCTGACGGAGGGTGTGCGCGGCTGAGAAGGGCGTCCCGGCGGCGAGGCCCGACCGCTGCCAGTCCGCCGGCGTCACTAGCCGTTCGTACTCGATGGCGTCCCCGAAGCCGTCCATGCCACGCCTCTCCAGCTCCGCGACCACCTGGTCCCGGTAGCGCGGTGCGATCCGGTGCCAGTCCATCGGGCCCTGCTCCAGGTTCGGGCAGGGCGCCAGCACGTAGTGCAGGTGGCGCCCGGGCGGAGCCAGCGACGGGTCCGTCACCGTCGGGTTGGTGATCAGCAGCGAGGGGTCGCTCATCAGCCGTCCCGTCCGGGTCAGTTCCGTGAACGTCGAGCGCCAGGCCCGGCCGAACGACAGGGTGTGGTGCGCCGACTGCTCCCACCGCCGGTCGGTCCCCGCGTGCAGCACGAACGCCGACGGTGCCCACCGCAGACGGGCCACCCGCCGCGGCGCCCGGCCCAGCAGCCGGTAGGCAGCGGGCAGGTCGACCGTGAGCACCAGCGCGTCGCAGGCGATCCGCTCGCCCGTGACCGTCCTGACCGCCGTCACCCGCCCCGACGGGCCGCGCTCCAGCAGGCCGACCCCGTCCCCGTAGCGCAGCCGCGCGCCGGCCGCCGCCGCGGTGTGCGCCATGGCCTGCGCGACGCTGTGCATGCCGCCGCGCGGGAAGTGGACCCCCGCCACCGTGTCCATGTACGCGATGACGGCATACGCCGCGAGAGCCCGGCCCGGTGCCACCCCCGCGTACAGCGACTGGAAGGAGAACACCCGCTGCAGCCGCTCGTCGTGCAGGAACGACGCGACCTTCGGCCCGAGCCGGCCGAAGCCGCCCAGTGCCGCCAGGCGCGCCAGGTCCGCGCCGAGCAGGTCCAGCGGGGAGTCGAAGTTGGCGTCGATGAAGCTGCGCATCTGCACCCGGTAGAGGTCCTCCATCCACCGGCGCAGCCGGCGGTACCCCAGGACCTCCCGCTCGCCGGCGAACCTCCGTACCTGCTCCTCCATCAACTCCGGTTCGCTGTGGACGTCGAGGGTGGAGCCGTCCGCGAACGCCGCCCGGTAGGCGGGGCTGAGCGGCACCAGCTCGATCCGCTCCGCCAACGACCCGCCCGCCGCCGACAACGCCTCGTCCAGGATCTCGGGCATGGTCAGCACCGTGGGGCCGGTGTCGATGCGGTAGCCGCCCGCGTCGAGCCGCCCGGCCCTCCCGCCCGGCCCGCCGTCGCGTTCGACGACGGTCACCCGCCGCCCGGCGCCGAGCAGGTGCAGCGCCGCGGACAGTCCCGACAGTCCCGCGCCCACGACGACGACATGGTCGGTGCGGCCCGTCACGGTGCCCATCGCGCCCCTCCCTCCGTTCGGGAACCGACGCCGACCAGTGGGCGCCTGCGCCGCGCCGCCGCGTCGATCAGGTCGTCGTGGACGACGGCGCACGCCTGGACCGGTTCCGTCGACGTCGCCGGCCGGACCATCACTCCCCTGTCGGGGCCTCTGCCGGTCGCACCGACGGCCCGCCCCCCGGACCGGACCAGCCGGGCCCGGGTCCGCCTGCCGCCGCGCGGCGCGAACCCCCCGACGTGGTCGGAGCAGGCCCGGCCGGACCCGGATCCGCGGGCGGTGTTCGGAGAGCGCCCGCAGCCCGGCGCAGCCGTGAGGACGACCCGCAGTCCCGCCCCGAACCCGACCGCACTGCTGTCGGGCCGGTCGTAGGCGCCAGCTGGTCCGCCCGTCTGTCGCACCCGGCCGCTCTCCGTCCTCGTCGTGGGCGAGGCCGGACGTCTGAACGCGGCCCTCGACTGCCAGTGTCCGGAGCTTCGCGGCCACGCCCCGGCGCCACACGCATCGCGTGCACCGGTCCACCCGTCCGGCCCCGGCCGGAGGCGCGGACCGCTCCGTGCATCCGGCCGGCCCGCCGAGCCGCCCGACCCTCACAGACGCGGCATGCGGCAACGGCCGCGCTCCGCCGCGAACGGGGGGTGTCGAGCGACACATCGGACGGCGCCGCAGCCGAGGTGAGGCGGCAGACCTCCGTCGATACGGACGTTCAGGCGCCGGCCGTGTGATTCCGGCGCCCCAGGCTGGGCACCCGCCGAGCATGGACGGATCCACGCAGCCGTTGCACGACGCCCGACCCCGCCGCCCCGGGGTGCGCGGCCCGAGCAGGGCGCGCGCCGCCGAACCCGACGGTGGAGCGCCCTCGGTGAGCAGCGCCACGGTGGAGGCGCTGGGGGTCCTCTCGAAGGCGCTGGAATGCACCGAGCAGGCCCGCGGCCACCTGTACGCGGTCCACCAGATGACCGGCGCCGCCGACCGGATGCTCACCGACGGGGTGCGCATGCTGCGCGAGGCCGGGCACAGCGCCCACGCCGACCTGGTGGAACGCGAGCTCGTCGGCCGCGACGTCCTACCGGGCATGTGGACCTTTCAGGTCGTCGAAGCCTACGACCGGACCTACTACGACGTGTTCACCGCCGTCGAGGAAGAGGTCCGCCACGACCTCGCCGCCGGCCGCCGCCATCTCGCCGAGGCCCGGATGCGGCAGGACCGCCACACCCTGCGCCACGAGAACGGCGAGTCCTAGCCACACCCGGCCCGCAGCGGCGCGGCACCCGCCATGAGGGTCCGGCTCCCCCCGGGCGGGGCGATGGCAGCGACCTCGTTCGGCGTCCGGCACCCGCAGACCTTCGAGGCCGCCGTCCCGACCGGCGGCCACGTCCAACGTTGCCGCATCGGTGACCGTGCGGACGGCGCCGACGACGCTGCGGCCGGCGCCAGGGCGGCGGCGGAGGGCACGATCCTGGCCGTTGCTGACGCCGGTGCTCGGCATGGTCCTCGCCGTGTGGGTCACGCCTGCTCGTCCTTGTACAGGACGAGGTGCTCGTGGAAGAGCACACCGTCGGGGGCCAGGGCGGGGCGTGCCCGGGTGCGGCGCACCCAGGCACGCGGGGAGGGGAGCGGCTTAGCCTGCTGGGGTGACCAGCAACGATGTCGGGGACTTCCTGCGCGCCCACCGCGCCCGCCTGCGGCCCGACGACGTCGGGCTCGCCTCCTACGGCGCGCGCCGGGTGGCGGGGCTGCGGCGGGAGGAGGTCGCCGTCTCGGCCGGGATGAACAGCGACTACTACGCCCGTCTCGAACAGAGCCGCGAGCGCAGCCCCTCCTCCCAGATCCTGGAGTCCATCAGCGGCGCGCTACGGATGGACGACCAGGCGCGGGAGCACATGTTCCGGCTGGCCGGCACCACGCCGGACGGTGAACGCCCTCAGCCACGGGGGGCGGTGAGCCCCGCGCTGCGGCAGCTGCTGGACGGGCACCCGGGCGCCCCGGCGTTCGTCCTGAACCCGGCCGGCGGCTTCCTGGCCTCCAACGCGCTCGCCGACGCCCTGTTCTCACCGTTCGGGCGCGTGGACAACATGGCCCGCATGACGTTCCTCGACCCGGCAGCCCGGAGTTTCTTCACAGTGGGGGCGGGCGGCCTAGGCGGTCGTGGCCGCGCTGCGCCACGCCACCGGCCTGGACCCGCACTACCGGCGCCTGCACGATCTCGTCGCAGCCTTGGCCGCGGAGAGCGAGGAGTTCGCCGCCCTGTGGGCCTCGCACACCGTGTACGGCAAGACCCGGGACGGCAAGGAGCTGTTGCACCCTGCCGTCGGCCCCCTCGACCTCACGTACCAGACCTTCGACGTCCGCGGCGCCCCGGGCCAGCAGCTGGTGATGTACCACGCCGAACCCGGCAGCCCCAGCGCCCACGCACTGGCCCTGCTGGGCAGCCTCCACGCGACCCCGGTGTCGGGGTCCATGGTGACGATGGTCGCGCCGGTGAACAGGATGCGCCGCTTCAGGTCGGCGGATCGGCGCTGGAGCTGTTCGAGAACGGCAGGGCTGTTGGTACCGGAGGCGGTCAAGGGGAAGTCCTGTTCGTCATGCCGGGGCGACGGGCCCAGCAGGGTGAGCGAAACCCCAGCTTCGGACCGGCCGACTGCGGCAACGAGGCCGCCGTCTGCCCAGGTGCAGCACACCCGGCCTCACCTCACCCCTGCGCCCCGCGACGTGCGGAAGCCACCTGACCGCCCTCGTGCTCAGGAACCGGAAGCCGGTCAGCCGGGCCCGCCTGCTCAGCAACGCCGTCGCCGACTCCGTTACCTGGACCGACGACCAGGCCACCGCGGGACAGGGGCGGACACACAGCCGGGCCACACCCCATCCCTCGGGGAGCGCGGCCCAGCCGCGTGCTTGCCGCAGCGTCCCGAAGATCAGGGCAGGACGCCGGTCGGCTGCGGGGGTCCAGAGGCTGTCGCCGCCCCGCACGAGCGACGATAGGCGCGCGTATCGCGGGGGCGCACGGGCCGTCCGGGGTCCGGGCGGTAACCTCGCGCCGCGTGGCGGCCCCATGACCAGCGGATTCGCCCACCCCGCCGTCCGGGCCGCGCGCGGCGGGAGCGGCAGGGACCGGGAACCAGGCAGGGACCGCCCGTGGTGCTGTCGATCCGACCCGGGCGGCCGGACGTGGCCCGGCCCACACAGTGCTCATTGCCCAGTTCAGCCGGGCACGGACCGGGCGGACCAGGAGGCGCCCCGGTCAGGCCGGCCTCCCGCACGGTGCGCACATTCGAGAGGAACCGCCGGACGGACAGGATGAGCGAACGAACACGCCGGATCGTCGCGACGCCGGGCGTCCTCGGCGGCGTCGCCTGCGCCGCCGCCGCAGCGGTCGCCGGCCTGTTCGTCCTGCTCACCGCGGTGCAGTTCGACTCCTGCGACGGTCCCGCGATCATGCCGGAGGAGTGGTTCCGCGAGCCGGCCGGTCGGACAGCCGAAGCCGGTGCCGGCCGTGTTCGCCGGAATCGCGGAGACCAGGTCACCGGGGAGGAGGGCCGGTTCGGTCCGGTCGGCAGTAGCGGTGGACGAGTTCGGCATGGCCCGGGAAGCGGGTCACGAGGTCGTGGGCCCGGCCGAGGGTCATGTCGGCGTAGTCGAACCCGGGCACGACGGCCTCGCTGATCAGGGCGTGGTCCCCGGCGGTGAGGTGGGAGGCCTTCCACACACCTCCCGGCACGGCGAGGGTGAGGAGGTGCCCCCGGCCGGGGTCCTGGCCGAGGACGGCGGTGGTGTGGCGGCCGTCCGGATGGAGCAGGTGGTAGGTGACCGGTTCGCCGTGATGGTGGAAGTGCAGGATGTCGGACTTGTTCAGGTGCCAGTGTCCGACCGGCGACCAGTGGGTGAGCAGGTAGTGGATGGAGGTCACCGTGTAGCGGTCGCCGCCGGGTGCCGGGACCTGGGGGCGGTGGTCCGCCTGGAAGGTCCGCCGGAAGTACCCGCCCTCCACGTGGGCTTCCAGGCCGAGGGCGTCGATCCAATGGTGTGCCGTGAACACCGGCTCCTCCTGCGGTCGTCCTGTGCGGCTTAGGCATGCCCGAAATCCGATCGATCACACGTTCGGGAAGTGGCAGACCGGTAGTCAACTCACGCTTCGCCTGTGGGATCAACGGTCAGGCGGCCAGGCGGCGCGGCCGGCGTGGAAATCGTGGACCTCCTCGATGACGCGGTCGGCCTGGTGGTCGGGGCCTCCGAGGTTCTTGCGGGTGGCAACGGCGGGGAGGGCGTGTATGTCGGCCGTCAGCCCGTCCATGTGGACGATCACGCTTCACGTACGCCCGGCGGAATCCACACCTGCGGGCGCGAGGTCGAGGCATTAGGGCTTTTTTGGTCGTTTCGAGTATTCTTTTCAGTCTTTGCGATCATTTGAGGTTTCCTAGGAGGAATTTTCATGGCCATCGGTCAACCGCCGGTTCCGGCGGTGTTGCCGGCGATACCCCGGCGGGAGCGGTACAGGACGCTGGGCGGTTCCTTCCTGGTGCTGGCCCTCGTGTTCGCCTACGTGGGGTTCTGGACGATCTGGGACGAGCACACCTCCGGCAAGGAGGAGGTGCGGCCCGGCACGGTGATCACCGTCTCCGACCACGTCTCCTTCGTTCCGGCGGGCGGCTGGTCGCTGGAGCGCGCTGAGACCACCCCGGGGCAGCGTGCGGTGGTGACCGGCAAGTCCAGTGCGTTCGTCGTCTCGACGGCGGAGTGGATGGGCACCCTGGAGGAGCAGACCGCCAGGGAGAAGAAGATCCTCCGAGCCGACGGAAAGGTCCACCTGTACGGCAACGACCAGTCCTTCCACACCGGCAACGGCCTGACCGGTGTGAAGTTCTCCTACTTCACCTCCGGCATCGAGGGCACCATGTGGATCGCCTACGACCCCGGAGCGAAGACCGTGGTCACCCTCAACGGGCAGAGCGCATCCGGCACGCTGCCCGCCGCGGCGGGCGAGTTCCAGCAGATGGTCGACAGCGTCACGACAGGGGACCGGGCATGAGCACACTGCACCAGCCGTTCACCCCGCACCGCCGACTGAGCGCCGCGGCCCTGGTCGACGAACGCGCCCCACTCGGCGTGGACGGGTTCTTCCAGCCCCGCCGCGCCGCCTTCTGGCTCTACGTGTTCTTCCTCGCCAACGGCGTCTTCTCGATGGTGTCCAACTTCACCCTCGGATTCCGCATCGTGCCGGCGGCCGTGGTGTTCGCCACCCTGCTCTGGACGCTGTACGCGGTCCCGTTCCTGCTCTTCTTCCGCTCGCTCGACCTCTTCGAGCAGCACCCTCCGCTCGGCTTCGCCATGGCCTTCGGCTGGGGCGGCTTCGCGGCCTGCTACCTGGCACTCCCGGTCAACTCCGCCGTCCAGTCGCTGTCCGCCAAGCTCTTCGGCCCGCAGTTCACCGCCGAGTGGGGCCCCGCGCTGGCCGGGCCGATCAACGAGGAACTCCTCAAGCTGCTCGGCGTCGTCGTACTGATCATGATCGCCCGGACCCAGTTCCGCACGATCCTGTCCGTCGTGGCCGTCGGCGCGATGATCGGCCTGGGCTTCCAGATCGTGGAGGACCTCCTCTACTCGGTCAACACCGCGATCCAGTTCCCCTACGCCAACCAGATCGCCCCGGTCGGGCTGATGTTCCTGGTACGCGGCGTGATCACCGGCATCTGGAGCCACGCCCTCTACACCTCGGTCGCCGCCTTCGGCATCGGATACTTCGTCACCCGCCGCCACGAACCCCTGGTCCGGCGCACCGCCGTCGCCGTCGGCGCGTTCGCCCTGGCCTGGTCCATGCACTTCTTCTGGAATTCCCCCTGGCTGCAGGACATCGGAGGCGGTGGCGTGGGCGGCATCGTCGTCCTCTCGCTGGTCAAGGGCCTGCCGATCCTCGCCGTCGGCTACCTGCTGTGGAAGCTCGCCGGACGCGAGGAGGGCACCCAGATCCGCACTGTCGCCGACCACTACCTCGACGACGACCTCATGACCCCCGAGGAACGCGACGCCCTCGGGTCCCTGCACGCACGCCGCCACCTGCGCAGGCACATGAAGAAGATCCACGGCCGCAAGGCCGCCCGCACCCTCCACCGGCTCCAGCGCGCCCAGCTTCACCTGATCCGCGTCTGCGAGGAGAACGGCACCGGCCTCCCCGCCGCCCGCGCCGCCCAGGACGTCACCTCCCTGCGCGCCGACCTCGCCGCCACCACCCACACGCCCGCCACGACCGGGGCAGCCGCGGCCACGAACGCCGGGTAGTCCCCCGGCGCCGGCCTCCCTCAAGGACATGGTCAGGACACGGCGATCACGCCCCTCCCGGCAGGCCCGTTCCGGTGTTCGTGAGAAGTCCGATCAGGCCTCACGCCCCCGGCGGCAGCGGACACACGCGGTGCCCGGACCGCCGCCACCACCGACCCGGAACACCGCTGCCGCCGGTCGCCCCGCCATGGCGCCGGGGCGCGGGCGCCGGTCCGTCTCCGTCCGGACCGGAGACTACCTTCCTCTCGAACACCGACAAATCTATGTTGGCCAGAGTAGACATTGCCAGGGGACGTGGCTACTGTTTCTCTCGTAGACAGCAGTCAGCGGGACCCTCCAGACACGAACTGGCGGGAAGCAGTACGGAAGTTCGCAGGTCGGAACGGTTGCGTGGCCCTGAAGCCAAGGACAGCGGAGTACGGCGACAGGACCGGTGACCGGGCCGGGTGGCCCGCAGTGATCAGGGGCCATCACCCAGCGGTACCGCTGGAGAAGCATGCGCAGGACGAGCAGGTGAAATCGAGTCGCAGTCACCCGTGGTTGCGGGACGCAGTACCCCAGTAAAGGCGCCGGGCTGCGGGCGCGCGTGCTGGGTGGTCCGGGCAGTGGGGTTCCAAGCCATGCGGTACGAGCAGGGCAGGCGAGGGGCCGGCTGCCGGAGAAGGTGGGCCGGTACGGCCGCCGGAGCAGGACCGACGCAGTTCGCAGGTTGTCCGGTGAAGTAGAGGAAGAGACGGAGGGCGCACACGCCATCAGGATCGCCCGACCCGTGAGATGAGTTTTCTCGTCCGGGCGGACACCGCAGACCCCTCAACGTACGAAGGACGGTGGTTTCCGGTCACGCATACGCGATCCCCGCAGTGCTCCTCCCCCGAGGAGCCGCGGACACAAGGACCGGCCCAGCGCCGGTAGATGGTCAGCTGTTTCCCCTTCGGGGCCCCGGAGCGCAAGTCGGCACCGGGGCCCCTCCCGCGCCCCCGACCCCCAGGACCCACACCCTCCCCACGCCCCTCCCCGTCCGGCGTGTGAACAACCACCAGGCCATCGTGTACTTCTGCGACACCACCACCGAGACCGGCCCGGCACGGCTCTCCGTAGTTCTCTACTGAGCCGCCGGAACGCACTGATGGTGGGCCGCACGGCCGGCGGCCCACCATCGTTCGAGAAGGTGGACAGCTCCCGGCTCACCGGGGTGCGAGTCGCGATCGAGGCCGCCGCGAGTGCCGTGACGTTCGGGCCCACCGCCTTCGATCACTCCTCCCTTGCCCGGGTGGTCGTCAGCTCCCGGTGGCCCGGCTCCAGGCGTCCGTGTAGCTCTTGAGGTTGGTGTCGATGTCCTTCCAGTCGGGCGTGAAGATGTCGACGTCCTTCAGCAGTGCGGCGAGCCTGGCCGCGTCGTCCCCGGTCGCCGGAACGTCGCTGCGGGCCGGGAAGCCGCCGGCGACCGCACTCACCTGCTTCTGCACCGACTCGGTCAGCAGGAAGTCGAGCAGCATCCGGCCGGCGGCGGGGTGCGGGGCCGACTTCACCAGGCCGCCCGCGTAGGGCAGGGCGAAGGTCGAGGGCTTGCCGTCGGGACCTGCCAGGAAGAAGACGCCCTGGTTCGGCATCGACTTCGTGTCGGCGTAGTTCATCTGTACGTCGCCGTTGGCGACCAGCAGCTCCCCCTTGTCGACCTTGGCCGCCAGCGCGCCGGTCGACTTGGAGGGCCCCACGTTGTTCTTCTGGAGCTTCCGCAGGAAGTCGGCGGCCTCCCGGATGCCTCCGAAGTCGTGCATGGCCTTGATCAGCACGGCGGTTCCGTCACCTGCCACGCCGGGTGTCGAGTACTGGAGCTTGCCGTGGAACCTGGCGTCCAGCAGGTCGTTCCAGCTCTTGGGGGGCTCGGGCAGTTGCCTGGTGTTGTGGATGAAGCAGAGGTAGTTGTTGACCACCGTGGTCCAGGCGCCGTCGGCGTCCTTGTCGGCCGCGGGGACTTGGTCGGCCCCTGGCGGCCGGTAGGGGGTGATCAGGCCCTTGCCGACGGCCTGCTGGATGAACGGCGGCACCGTGACGATCACGTCCGCCTGGGTGTTGGACCTCTCCCGGAGCAGTCGCTGGACGATCTCGCCCGAGCCGCCCTCGACGTAGGTGACCCTGACGCCGGTCTTCGCGGTGAAGTCCTTGAACACCTTGTCGTAGAAGCCGCTGCCGTCGCCGGACTTGAGGCCGTCGGCACTGTAGACAGTGACCTCCGTGGAGCCCTGGCCGGCGGACGGGCCGCCGCCCGCGCACGCGGCCGACGATCCGGTGAGGGCCAGCACCACCGTGGCCGAGAGGACCGTTCTACGGAGTTCCTTCATGGCTTGTGACTCCTTGGGGTACGCGGCCGCACGGGGCCGTGGCGAGTCGGAGCAGGGAAGAGCAGCAGGGTGGAACAAGGGAGGGGCAGCGGGGTGGACGGGGCGTCAGCGGTACGGGGCCTTGGTCCGGAGCCGGGAGGAGCCGATCAGCACCACCAGCGTGCTGACCAGGAGGACCACGGCGAGGGCGGCGCCCGTGAAGACCGCGCCCCGGTCGGTGGCGGCGAAGATCCGTACCGGCAGTGGGAGCCAGCCCGGTGGGTACAGCATCATCGTGACGCTGAGCTCGCCCATCGAGAGGGCGAAGCACAGGCCGAACGCGGCGTTCAGCGAGGGCAGCAGGAGCGGGACGGTGATCCGCCGCAGCACGCGGGCGGGCCGGGCCCCGAGCCCGGCGGCGGCCTGTTCGAGGGCCGGGTCCAGCCGCGACGCGGCAGCCGCGACGGACTGGTAGGCGAAGGCGGTGACCCGGACGGCGTGGGCCACGATGACGATGGTGCTGGTGCCGTTGAGCAGCACCGGCGGGCGGCTGAACGCGACCAGGAGGCCGAGGCCCACCACCACCGAGGGCACCGCTACCGGCAGCATGAACAGGCCGTCCGTCACCCGGCGCAGGCGCGGCCCCGCGTTCCGGGCCGCCAGTGCCGCCCAGCCGCCGACCGCCAGCGCCACCACGCTGGCGATCCCGGCGGTGGCGAGGCTGGTGAACAGCGCGTCCCGGGATTCCCCGTGCGCCGCGTCCGCGTAGTGGGCCGTGGTGAAGGCGGACGGCAGGACCCCGCTCCACCCCTGGGCGAAGGAGGCGGTCAGGACCGTGAGGAAGGGCAGGGCGAACAGCGGCACGGCCAGGAGGAGGAAAGCTCCGCAGACCAGGGCGCGGCCGAGTCGGCTAGGCACCAGCACGGCTGCCTCCCCTCTCCCGCCGGCCCCGTACGCAGAGCCGGTAGACGCCGTAGAGCGCCACCGACAGCAGGACGTTGACCATCGCGATGACACAGGCCGCCGGGTAGTCGGACTGCAGGATGGCCCGGCTGTAGACGAGCGTCGGCAGCGTCGAGACGCCCTTGGCCCCGGTGAACAGGACGATCCCGAACTCGTTGAGACACATCACCAGGGCCAGGCTCCCGCCCGCCGCGAGCGAGGGCAGGGCCTCGGGCAGGATCACCTGGCGCACGATCCGCCACGGGCGGGCACCCAGCGAGGAGGCGGTCTCGATCTGGGCGGCATCCACCTGGGAGAACGCCGCGAGCAGCGGGCGCATCACGAAGGGCGTGAAGTAGGTGACCTCGGCGAGCAGGACACCCCACGGGGTCGCGAGGAAGGCTATCGGGGTGCCCTGAGCACCCGTCAGGCCCGTCAGGAGGCCGTTGGCCATGCCTGCGGAGCCGTAGATGAACACCAGCGCCAGCGCGATCAGGAACGACGGGAACGCGAGGAAGGTGTCGATGAAGCGGCCGAAGGCGCGGGCCCCGGGAAACGGTACGAAGGCGATCACCAGGGCCAGGAAGAACCCGAGTGCGAGGCAGCCCGCCGTCGCGCCCGAGGCGATCCAGACCGTGTTCCACAGCGCGGCGCGAAAGGCGGCCGAGGCCAGGACCTCCCGCCAGGGTTCCACGGAGTGGCCGCCGCCGTCCGGTGCGAAGGACTGCAGGGCGACGAGCGCCAGCGGGTAGAGGAAGGCGAATCCCAGTGCGGCCAGAGGTGGGAGGAGCCACACCCCGGGGCGGAGGGTCCTGACGCGACCCGCGCGGGCGGGTGTCCCGCCGAGCACCGCGCTAGCCATCGGCGCCGCCCCGGGCGGGGGTGGAGAGACGGCCGGCGCCGTCCGGCGGCGTACCCAGCAGGATCGCGTCCTCGACGTCGAAGCCGAGCACGACGGACTCGCCGGGGCCGACCGGGACCTGTGGTCCGGCGAGGTCGGCGACGACCCGGCGACCGGCCGGGAGGTCGACCAGCAGCCGGTGAGTAGCCCCGCGCCACTGCACGTCGGCAACGACTCCGTGCAGCAGGTTGGCGGCGTCGGACGCGCGGACGATCCGCAGCAGGTGCGGGCGGAGGCACAGGGTGGCCGCCCGCCCGGCCGGCAGCGGGATCGTCGCGGTGGCGCGCAGCGGCGTGCCGTCCAGGCGGACCGGTGTGCCCTGCGGGCCGCCACCCGCCTCCACGATCACCGGCAGCAGGTTGGCGCCGCCGACGAACGAGGCGGTGAAGGTGTCGCGGGGGCGGCGGTAGAGCTGCTGCGGCGTGCCGCAGTCCACCAGTCGGGCGTCCTTCATGACCGCGATACGGTCCGCCAGGGTCAGCGCCTCGATCTGGTCGTGCGTCACGTACAGCATGCTGACGTCGGGCAGTTCGCGGTGCAGGCGTGCGAGTTCGGTCAGCATGTCGGAGCGGAGCCTGGCGTCGAGCGCGGACAGCGGTTCGTCCAGCAGGAGCACGTCCGGGCGGATCGCGAGCGCCCGGGCGATGGCCACCCGCTGCTGCTGGCCACCGGACAGCTCGCGCGGGTAGCGCGCGGCGTAGGAGGCCATACCGGTCAGTTCCAGTGCCTCGGACACCCGGCCCGGGATCTCCCGGCGGGCGACCTTGCGCGCCTTCAGGCCGAAGGCGACGTTCTGGTCGACCCGCATGTGGGGGAAGAGCGCGTAGTGCTGCACCACCATGCCGATGCCGCGCTCGTACGGCGGCAGACCCGTGACGTCGCGTCCGCCGAGGTACACCCGGCCCCCGACGGGTGCGGTGAAACCGGCGACGGTCCGCAGCGCGGTGGTCTTGCCGGAGCCGCTCGGGCCGAGCAGCGCCACCACCTCGCCGGGGCCGACGGAGAGGGTGAAGCCGTCCAGGACCACGGTGCCGTGGTAGGCCACCGTGACGTCCTGGAAGTCGATGCCGGACCGGCGGTGCGGCCTGGGGTCGGAAGGGGGTGCGGCGGATCGGTCCGCTGTCCGCGAGGGTGTTCGAGCGGCCACGGTGCTGGGTTCCTCTCGGGTCGTGGGCGGGTCGTGGGCGGGGTGGGCAGGCCGGGTGCTCGGGCGCGCAGGACGCCGGGCAGGACGGCGATCGAGGGCCGCGCGGGGAGGGCGCCGCTCCTCGGGCTCGCGGTGCGCCCCGGCGCAGGCGGGGATCTCACTCCCGCCCGTGGTGGCGCGCACGCCGTCCAGCACGGCGACGCGCTCGGCGCTGCCGTCGGCGACGCGCGGGAAGGTCTGGCTCGGCCGGGCCGCCCTCGGCGGCAGTGGTGCCGGCCGTGTCCGGGACGACCGGACGCACGGGCCGGGGTCAGTGGGTCATGACAGCTCCGCCCGACCGCGGGTCCGCCTTTCCGGCGCGACGGGCGGGAGCGACGGGCGGGACCGGTGAGCGGGACGGTCCGGCCGGCGTCAGAGACCGAGCAGGTCGGCGGTGGTCTCGGCGATGGCCGGTGAGCAGGTCATGCCCCGGCCGCCGGGGCCGGTGACCAGCCAGACGCCGTCGCGCACCTGCTGGCGGTGGACGACCCGGGTGGCGTCCGCGCACTGCGCGTACACGCCGGCCCAGCGGCGCCGGATCGGGGGCAGTGCGCGGCCCAGGACGGATTCGACGAGGCCGGCGAGGTAGGCGTAGGAGTCCTCGACGACGTCGAAGCCGAACGGCTGGTCGTAGGCGTGCGTGTCACCGATGGTCAGCCCGCCGTCGCGGCGCTGGACCATCAGCAGTTGCATCCGGTGCCGGGCGGCGGTCGGGTCCTGGGGCTGCCCGAGGTTGAGGGCGTCCAGCGCCGGGCCGACGAAGCCCGGGTAGTAGCGGAAGCTGTCCCCGTCCGCGACCGAGGTGGTGAGCTGCTCCCCCAGCGGGTCCGTCTGCATCATCTGCAGCCTGACCCGGCGGACCGGCAGGTCGGGGACGAGTTCGCGCACCAGGCCGCCGAGGTGGGCTCCGGTGCACAGGACGACCGCGTCGCCGTAGTGCACCTCGCCGTGGTCGTCGCGCACCGCGTGCGCGCCGACGACCGCGCGCACCTCCCGTCCGGGCAGGAAGCTGTACCGGCCACTGGCCCGTAGGGCCGCGCGAAGCGCGAGCTGGGCGGTGCGCGGCTCGACCGCGCCGTCCCGCGCGCAGTGCAGGGCCGCGAGGAACTCCCCGCGCAGAGCCGGGTTCAGGGCACGCGCCTCGGCGGGATCCAACAGGGTGAAACCGCGGGCCGCGGCCCCGGCACCCCATGCCGCGTCCTCGGCGACCGCCAGCTCCGCCTCGGTCCGCACCAGGGTGAGTGAACCGTTCGCCCGGAAGCCCAGTTCCGGGACGCTTGCGCCGATCTCCCCCCAGATCTGCCTCGCCCGCTGGGCGACCGCCAGCTCCTCGCCCTCGGCCCTGCCGCTTACCCAGACCAGGCCGAAGTTGCGTACCGAGGCGCCCCTGGCCTCGGCCTCGCGCTCGATGTGGACCACCCGATGACCGCGCTTGATCGCGTGCCAGGCGTGCATGGTTCCCAGAACGCCTGCGCCGATGACTATGACTCGCATAGCCGGAACGGTGTCCCGGACGCGTTACACGCTCAGTTCGGTTCTGTGAACGGAAGGTGACATCAGATAACGGGACCAGACCGGTTATCGTTTCGTTAACACTGGCCTCAATGGACACTCAGAGCGGCCGTGCCGCCGAACCGTGGTCGCGGTCGGGCGGCACAGCCGCTCAGGACGTGGTCAGGGGCAGATCGGTGGCGTGGCGCTCGCATACGCGGTGCAGACGGTGCAGGCACCGTCGCCGGAGGCGAGGGGCACGCCGATCGCGCCCTGGCCGTCCACGGGAACCCGTCGAGGTCGAAGGTCCGGGCACCAGTGACCTTCCGGGAGATCTGCGCGAGGGTCACCGCCGACCGTGGGATGGAAGTACCACTCCTGCCCGGCCTTCGCGCGGCAACTGGAGGCGAGCAGATGGGCGACATCAGCTGATCCGGTCGCGGACGCGGGGCACCCGAGGCCGGCCTGCGGCGCCGAAGGCCACACCGAAGCAACGCCAACGCCACGCCAACGCCACGCCGTCGTCGTCGCCCTCTGGCCGGAATCATCTGGATTTGGTCCAGTCCACCGGGCGGACCGCGCCTGCGCGGCAGACCGTTCGGCCGGGCCCCCGGGGCAGCGCTGTTCGACGAGCGTCGGCGACGGAGCACGCCCGCCGGTGTTGACCTATGTCGCCTCCGAGGTGCACGGCAGGACGCCAACCCGGGATCTCGGCACCGGAGGTTCCATCGAACGTCAACGATTGTGCGCAGTCATGCACAATCCAGCCGAGTTCCAATCAACTCTTGACCCTTTTACCGGCTGTGCGTTGCACTGGTATCAGCTCACCTCTACCCCTCTGCCCCTCTGCACCTGCGCCGGGGCTGTCGGGGTCCGTGTCGGCGCCCCGTCCCGCCCGACAGACCGGCGTCGGTGAGATCGCCCGGGACCGGGCCTTCAGCACGGCCGCCCGCTCCGGCTCGCCCGACGCCTCCGCTCCCTCATACCCCCGGGTATCCCCGCCTGTCCTTCTGGAGCTCCCCATGAGACTGCTCAGGCTGTTGACCGTGGCCGTCTGTACCGCGGCGGCCCTCGTCCTACCCGGTTCGGCGTTCGCCGGAAACGCCGCCACCACCGCCACCACTGCCACCGCCGGCACCGCCGGCACCACCGCAGCCGCGCCGCCGCAGACCGTACCCGCACTGCGCCAGTGGACGGCCGACGCCGGCTCGTACACCTTCGGCACCGGGAGTCGGATCGTCCTCGACCCCGCCCACAGCGGCGAACTCGCCGACGACGCGGCCACCTTCGCCGACGACCTCGGTCAGCTCGCGGGCCGCAGCATCCCGGTGGCCGTCGGCACCGCCGGCGCGGGAGACATCGCCCTCGCCCTCGGCGACGACTCACTGCCCGCCGGGGGCTACCGGCTGACCGTCGCCGCGTCGATCACCGTCCGGGCCGGAACCACCACCGGCGCGTTCAACGGCACCCGCACGATCCTCCAGTTGCTCCACCAGTCGGCCACCGTACCGGCCGGGACCGCGGTCGACTGGCCGACCAAGACCGAACGCGGGCTGATGATCGACCAGGGCCGGAAGTTCTTCACCGTCGACTGGGTGAAGCAGCACATCAAGGAACTGGCCTACCTCAAGCTCAACTACTTCCACTTCCACCTGTCGGACACCCACGGCTTCCGCCTGGAAAGCTCCACCCACCCGGAGATCGTCTCCGCCGACCACTACTCCAAGCAGGACATCGCCGACCTCGTCGCCCTCGGGCAGAGGTACCACATCACCATCGTCCCCGAGATCGACACCCCCGGGCACATGAACCCGATCCTCGCCGCCCACCCCGAACTCGCCCTGCGCAACAGCTCCGGCACGGCCGACCCCGCATTCATCGACCTCTCGAAGCCCGAGGCCTACACGCTGATCAAGGACCTGATCAACGAGTACCTGCCGCTGTTCCCCGCCCCCTACTGGCACATCGGCGCCGACGAGTACGTCGACGACTACAGCCGCTACCCCCAGCTGCTGGCCTACGCCCGCGCCCACTACGGCGCGAACGCGACCGCCAAGGACACCTACTACGGCTTCGTCAACTGGTCCGACGCCCTGGTGCGGGCCGCCGGCAAGACCACCCGGATGTGGAACGACGGCATCAAGGCCGGTGACGGCACCATCGCCCCCAACCCCGACATCCTGGTCGAGTACTGGTACGACTACGGCCTCACCCCCCAGCAACTGGCCGCCGCCGGGCACCGGGTCGCCAACGAGTCCTGGACCCCGACCTACTACGTGCTCGGCGGCGCCAAGCCCAACACCAGGTGGATGTACGAGACCTGGACACCCGACCTCTTCCAGGGCGGCCGGACCCTCACCGACCCGACCAGGAACCCCGGCTCACTGATCCACGTCTGGTGCGACAACCCCAACGCCGAGACCGAGGACCAGATCGCCGCCGGCATCATGTACCCGCTCCGCGGACTCGCCCAACAGACTTGGGGATCAGCCAAGTTGACGGCCACCTACGCGTCCTTCATCCCGATCGCCGCCGCCGTCGGCCACAACCCCGCCTGGCCCGGCACCGCCCAGCCCGGCAACCTGGCGCGCAACCGGCCGACCACCGCCTCCAGCACCGAGACCGCCGACTTCCCCGCCGCCCACGCCACCGACGGCGACAGCACCACCCGCTGGTCGAGCACCTACGGCGACCCGCAGTGGCTCCAGGTCGACCTCGGCTCGACCCACACGGTCAACCGGGTCGTGCTGCGCTGGGAAACCGCGTACGGCAAGGACTTCCACATCCAGGTGTCCGACGACGGCGCCACCTGGCGCACCATCCAGACCACCACCGCCGCGACCGGAGGCGTCCAGGACCTCACCGGCCTGACCGGCTCCGGCCGCTACCTCCGGATGTACGGCACCGCACGCGGCACCGGCTGGGGCTACTCGCTGTACGAGATCGAGGTCTACGGCGGCCCGCCCAGCGGTACCCGCGCACCCACCGCGGACGCCGCGACGACGGGCACCCCGGCATCCGGCTGAGCACACCGGCCCGGTCGTGCCGTCGGCCCGTGCTCCCCTGCCCGATGAGCGGCGGAGCACGGGCCTACGCTCCGAGTCCGGCCGCTCGATCGACACCGTCGCCAACACCGGGCGGTACCTGCGAGCCGGACGATCCGCCTCGCCGGAGTGCGCCGGCGCCACCTCTCCATCACCCCGTGTCCGCCGATCGAATCACCACCCCATATTCCCCCACCCCGCGCCCGGATACCGAACGGGTGCGTCTCGGTGTCACATCCCACATCCGACCCGGTGACTGCCGAAATCCCTCCCGGACGCGCCACCGAATCATCGGGCGTGCCGACGCGAAAATCTCGCCCTTGGATGTCCGAATTCGCCAGGTATTCTGCCGGGCACCTCCTCGAACCCCGTGGAGCCCGTACATGCGCGCACCCGACATCTCCCCCGCCCCGCGGCCGGCCGCCTACCTGTGCAGCCCCCCTCGACCACGCCCACCCCTCCCCCTGGGGCCACGGTCCCGGCCCCGGTTCGAGACCCTCGTACTCGCCGTCGTCGACGGCACGCACCGGCTCCTGCTGATACCGGGGCCCTGGGTCTTCTCCGGCGGCGACGGGCGTGACAGCCTGTCGATCCGGGGCGGGGCGTCGCCGTGATGCCGCCGCGCCGGGGGCACGGAGCATCGGCCTCCACTTACCCCCGGAGGCGCACCGCTCCCCGGGCACCGGACATTCCGAACTTGCACCGGACCGATTTTGAAGAGTTCTCCGCGTCCGGCCTGCGATAAACCGTCAACTATTCCTTATAGGGCGCATAACCGGATCGGGGGTTCCTCCCGACCCGGCCCCGCCACCACCCTGGTGTTTCAGAAAGACGCAAGCCACGCTACAGACGCGCCAAGGAGCCTTTGTGACCACCGGGAATTTCACCGTCAACGGCAGGACGTACGCCAGGCCCGCAAACCCGGTCGTCGTCATCTGCATCGACGGCAGCGAGCCGGACTACCACATCGAGGCGATGGCGGCCGGTCGGATGCCCTGGCTGAGCAAG
>NZ_JAQYWW010000604.1:0-301 GCF_036322525.1 Streptomyces sp. BE20
CGACCGGGGTCCGGCCGGACAGCAGCACCGGTACCACAGGCAGGTGCGCGACCGGTACCGAGGCCGGCTCCGCCACCGGGGGCTCTTCCAGGATCACGTGCGCGATCGTCCCGCTCACGCCGAACGCCGACACACCCGCCCGACGAGGCCGGACCCCGGCGCTCCACGGCCGCGACTCCGTCCGCAACCCGACTGCGCCTACGGACCAGTCGACCTCCGCCGACGGCTCTTCCGCGTGCAGGGTGGCGGGGAGCGTCTCGTGCCGCATCGCCAGCAGCATCTTGATGATGCCCGCGACACC
>NZ_JAQYWW010000605.1:0-378 GCF_036322525.1 Streptomyces sp. BE20
CAGGATCCCCGCAACATGCGCCGCCGCGATCTCACCCTGCGAATGCCCCACCACCGCGTCCGGCACCACACCCAGCGAACCCCACACCCGCGCCAGACACACCATCACGGCGAACGACACCGGCTGCACCACATCCACCCGCTCCAGCGAGGCGGCACCCGGCACCTGATTCACCACATCCCCCAACGACCAGTCCACATAAGGCTTCAGCGCACCCTCCACCTCCGCCAGAACCCGCGCTAACTCCTGCTCCTAGCGCGACAGACGCCTGCCCAGCCACACCCTCCGCGACCCCTGTCCCGGGTACCCGCACCGGGACCGGCGCGGCACCTCCGTTCGGCCCGCCACGAACCCCGGCACAGCCTCGCCGGAGGACAG
>NZ_JAQYWW010000606.1:0-333 GCF_036322525.1 Streptomyces sp. BE20
GGGGGGGGGGGGGGGGGGGGGGGGGGGGGGACCCGCGGGGGGGGGCGGGCGGGAAGGGGCGGCGCGGGCGCGGGAAGCCGGGCGCCGGGGCGCGGCTCGGATCGTGTGGGCAGCGCCCGGGGGACGCGTCACGCAGGCGGGGGGGGGGGGGGTGGGTGGAGGGGCGGGGCGCGGGCGGGGAGCGGCGGGCGCGGCCCCCCCCCCCCCACAACGCACCCCCCCCCCCCCCCCCCCACCCCCCCCCCCCCCCCCACCCCCCACCCACCAACCCCAACCCCCCCCACAACGACGCACAACAGGGAGGCGCACCCCCCCCCGGCGCCGGGGCACCCC
>NZ_JAQYWW010000607.1:0-430 GCF_036322525.1 Streptomyces sp. BE20
ACCGGTAGCCGGGCGGTGGACCGCGGTCGAGGCCTCAGCCGGTAGACGCGGTCGGCCGTGCCCCCGAGGACCAGGGCCTGATCGTGGGCGTGGAGTCGGGAGATCAGGCGGCGTGTGGTGTCCACGACGGTGGTGTAGTCGGCGGCCAGGGTGCACACGGGCCAGTCCGAGCCGAACATCACCCGGTCCGGGCCGAAGGTGTCGAGGACGGTGTCGGCGAAGGGGCGCAGGTCCTCGATGTCCCAGCGCTCCCAGTCGGCCTCGGTGAGCAGGCCGGACAGTTTGCAGGAGACGTTCGGTTCGCCGGCCAGGTTCTGTATGTGGCTCGCCCACGGTTGGAGTTCCGCCACCGCGACGGCGGGTTTGCCGGCGTGGTCGAGCACGAACGCGAGGCCGGGCAGGCGGCGGGCCGCGGCGGTGGCCGCGGGCA
>NZ_JAQYWW010000609.1:0-328 GCF_036322525.1 Streptomyces sp. BE20
GTTCATCGACTTCTCCCGACAGCGGGGACTCGCCCCTGACGGCCGGTGCAAGCCGTTCGGCGCAGGCGCCGACGGCACCGCCTGGGGCGAGGGTGTCGGCATGCTGCTCGTGGAGCGGGGGTCCACGGCGCGGAAGTCCTCCACCCTCGGCTCCAACAGCCGGGCGTGGTAGGCGCGGCTCGACCGCAGGCGGCTCGACATCCAGCCCCGCCCGCCCGCCCGTGCGGTGCCCGTCAGACCACCCGCACCGGACGCCACCGCGCCCAGGCCACCGATCAACTCACCGGTCCCACCGGCGAGGACCACCGCCCGGTGAGCCAATGCCCCA
>NZ_JAQYWW010000610.1:0-1580 GCF_036322525.1 Streptomyces sp. BE20
TAAGACGGTGACGACCACCCACGACCGGAGACCCCGGACACGCGGGCGTAGCCGCCTCCTGGAAGGACGCAGGCACGCACGGAGACCGGCTTCGCTTCGCCAGCCACCTGCAGCGACCCCCTGCAGCTCCCTCCCCAACCACGTACCCCATCCCCGAAGCACGCCGGACCTCGATATCCCCCGGGCACGGTGGCCCCGGTCGCCGGCCGGCGCAGTCCCGATGTGCACGCACGGCGCGAGCCCGCACCGGCGTATCCGGCGCCACCCCGGCACGAACCAAGGGCACCCCCGTGAACAACACCCCCAATGACACGGCGGGCATCCGCCGTACCATGCTCGCCGGCACGGTCGGCACCGTCATGGAGTGGTACGACTTCACCCTCTACGGACTCGCCTCCGCGCTCGTCTTCGGACCACTCTTCTTCGGATCCACCGACATCGGCGCCACCCTGGCCTCCTTCGCCACCTTCGCGATCGGATTCGCCGCCCGACCCATCGGCGGCGCCCTGTCCGGGCACCTCGGCGACCGCATCGGCCGCAAGCGCGTCCTGCTGGCCACCCTCCTCACCATGGGAGCCGCCACCACCCTGATCGGCACCCTGCCCACCCGGGCCACCGCCGGACTGTGGGCACCACTGCTGCTGATCCTGCTGCGCATCTGCCAGGGCATCGCGGTCGGCGGCGAATTCGTCGGCGCCGTCCTGCTCACCGTCGAGAACGCCCCCGCCGGCCGGCGCGGCCTCTACGGATCCGTCCCCGCCATGGGCACCGGCGCCGGCTTCGTCCTCGCCAGCGCCGTCTTCGGCACCGTCTCCCTCCTGCCCGACGACGCCTTCCTCACCTGGGGCTGGCGCATCCCCTTCCTCCTCAGCATCGCCCTCATCGCCTTCGGGCTCTGGCTGCGCAGGAGCATCGACGAGACACCCGCCTTCACCGACCTCGCCCAACGAGGCGCCACCGTGCGCTACCCACTCGCGACCGTCCTGCGCGAACACCCCGGCGCGGTGGCCCGGGTCATGGGCATCACCGTCTCCGGCTTCATCTGGGGCTACCTCATCCAGGCCTTCGCCCTCTCCTACGCCACCAAGAACCTCCACATCCCCCGCTCCACCATGCTCTGGGCCATCACCCTCGCCTCCGCCCTCGAGATCGCCGCCATCCCCTTCTGGGGCCGCCTCTCCGACCGCATCGGCCGACGCGCCACGGTCACCGCCGGCCTCGCCTGCACCGCCGCCTACGCCTACCCCTTCTTCCGCCTCCTGGAGACCAGGAGCACCCCCGTCATCCTGATCGCCCTCATCGGCGCCATCCCCCTCTGCAAGGACATGGTCTTCGGCCCGCAACCCGCCCTCGTCGCCGAACAGTTCGACGCCCGCATCCGCTTCAGCGGCGTCAGCATCGGCCGCGAGTTCGGCGGCGCCCTCTTCGGCGGCACCGCCCCCTTCATCGCCACCGCCCTCGTCGCCGGCAGCCACTCCATCACCCCCGTCGTCCTCTACGTCATCGCCGGCTGCGCCGTCACCGCACTCGCCGTCCTCACCGGCCGCGAGACCGCCCACGGCGAGATCAGAGACACCTGA
>NZ_JAQYWW010000611.1:0-338 GCF_036322525.1 Streptomyces sp. BE20
ACGACACGGTCGAGGTCTCGTGCCGCGGGGTCGAGCTCCTCTCGAACACGACGGTCACGGGCCGTCTGACCATCGGGGCGGGCGACGTCGCCGTCGTCCGGGAGTCCGGCTCCCCGGACGCCGGCTGACGCAGTGGTGGGCGCCGCCCCGCGCGCGCGGCCCCGCCCCCCGGCCCGGGCGCCCCCGGCGGCGTGGCGGGGCGCCCGCCCCCGCCCGGGGGGGGGGGGGGGGGGCCCGGCGCCCCCGGGGGGGGCGGGGCGGGGGGGGGGGGGGGGGCCCCGCCCCGCGCCCCCCCCACCACTGCGTCAGCCGGCGTCCGGGGAGCCGGACTCCCGGAC
>NZ_JAQYWW010000612.1:0-210 GCF_036322525.1 Streptomyces sp. BE20
CTGAGCCCGCGTGCCGACCCCGCCGACGGCCCCGTGACCTACTGGGGCGTCGCCGACGCCGACACGGCCCTGCAGCAACTCGTCACCGCGGGAGCAACCGTCAAGGAAGGGGTGCGCGACGTCGGCGGATCCATCCGCGCCGCATCGGTGACCGATCCGAGCGGATCAGTCATCGGGATCATCGAGAATCCGCACTTCGCGCTCCCGGAA
>NZ_JAQYWW010000613.1:0-315 GCF_036322525.1 Streptomyces sp. BE20
GGACGCGCCGATCGCGGTCAAGGAGGCGGTGATGCCCTGGAGCCGGTTCCGGGACGTCCACGGCCGCGGTGTCGACCCCGTCCTCATCGACCGCTGCCTCGACGACGCCGTCGAGAACGACGGCGACGCCCTCTACGAACGCACCGAGCTCTTCATCGGCGGCGGCGTGGTCGACCTCGAGGTAGCCGTCCTCCACCAGATCCACGACCCCGACATCGACCACATCATCAACAACCCCTACGGCACCGGCGGCCGCCTCGACGGCTACGAGATCCGCACCGCCGCCGTCGCAAGCTCGGTGCAATGCCTTACAAC
>NZ_JAQYWW010000614.1:0-389 GCF_036322525.1 Streptomyces sp. BE20
GGGGGGGGGGGGGGGGGGGGTGGGTGTGTGTGGTGGTGTTTGGTGGGGGGTGTGGGTTTTGGGTGTTGTGGGTGGGTGTGGTTTTTGTTTTTGTTTTTGGGGTGTGTGTGTGGGTGGGGGGCGGGGGGGCCCCCCCCCCCCCCCCGCCGCCCCCCCAGGCCCCCCCCCGCCACCAAGCCGCCCCCGCCCCCCCCACCCCCCACCCCCCCCCCCCCCCCCCAAAAACAAAACCAAAAAAAACAAAAACCCACAAAAACACAAAAAAAAAAAAAACCCCCCCCCACACCCCCCCCCCCACCCAGCCGGCTGAAAAAAAAAAAAAAAAAAAAAACCACCAAAACACCCCCACCAACCAAGAAACAAACAGGAAAAAACCAAAACAAACCAAC
>NZ_JAQYWW010000615.1:0-335 GCF_036322525.1 Streptomyces sp. BE20
GCTGGCAAAAACCCGGGAGAATTTTTTCGGCGCCATGACGGATAACGGGACCCATTTTTACGCCGGTATACACCCCCCCGTCACCACCCCCCCACGGACCGCACTGGCGCGGCCCCGCGGCCGTCGGGCGCCCCCCAATTCTGTCCGGTCAAGATCACATCACCGGCACCCACACCCGCCCACCCCTCCGCGCCCACACCCGAACCCAAACCGCAACGAATAAACGACAGCCCCCGGGTACGCCGTGTCACCCAGCCCAACCCCCACCCCCTACACGTCGCGCACGGTTCCCAACACCCAAGGCCGCAAACAAACGACGACCCGGTTTAACCAAA